>NZ_BAABKC010000088.1:0-31733 GCF_039543625.1 Streptomyces similanensis
CCTGGTGGCCGTCGCCGCGCCCAGCGCCGCCCCAGCCAGGGGCACGAACGGCCACGGCCGCCGCCGTGCCCGCCACAGCAGCCACGCCGAGGTCAGCACGGAGCCCGCCGCCGGAACGTCCAGCGTGGCCAGCGAGCCGTGCGCGATCAGGTCGGGGGAGAAGGCGTACAGGGCGAGGGCCACCAGCCCGCCCGCCGTCCCGGCGAGGTCCCGGGCGAACGCGAACACCACCAGCCCGAACAGCAGCGTCAGCGCGATCACCGGCAGCCGCGCCCACAGCATCAGCCGCCACGGGTCGTTGCCCGACGCGTACAGCAGACGCCGCCCCACCGCCCCCTGGTCGCCGGTGAACGAGGTGTCGAGGCGCGGGCCGGCCGCGGCGACCCCGGCCGCGATCAGCAGCTTGCCCAGCGGCGGGTGCTCGGGGTTGTAGGCGAGCCGGTGCTCGCGCAGGTAGACGGCGGCCGTGCCCACGTACACCGGCTCGTCGATGGTCGGCGTCTGCTCCCGCGCCGCCGTGACCATGGCGACGGCCATCTGCGCCAGCAGCACCACCACGGCACAGCGAACGGCCCACCCCCGCCACGCCCCCACACCCCACGGCCGCGCCACGCGGTCGGCCCACCCCCGCCACGCCCCCACACCCCACGGCCGTGCCACGCGGTCGGCCCACCGCTGCCGCGCTCCCACGCCCCACGGCCGTGCCACGCGGTCGGCCCACCGCTGCCGCGCTCCCACGCCCCACGGCCGCGCCACGCGGACGGCCCACCGCTGCCGCGCTCCCACGCCCCACGGCCATGCCACGCCGCCGTGGCCCGCCGGTCCGGACGGTGCTTCCGTCGTCGCCTCCGCGGACCGGGGCGGCGGCCCGGGGACCGCCTCGGCGCCGGGCGCCCCGGGCGCCGCGGCCGTGTGCCGTTCGCTCGTCATCGTCCGCCCCGCCGCGCGCCCGCCGCACGGGCCGCGCCGCTGCACGAGTCGTACCGGCGGGCCCTCCGCCGTGCCCACCGGTACGGCCCGCGACCGGCCACGGTTCACCCGGAGCCGCGTCCGGAGCCGCATCCGCCGCCGGAGCCGGCCCGGCCGCGACCGCGCTCAGCGCGCGGGCGGCAGCGCCGTGTCGGGCACGATCAGGTCCGCGCGGTCCCGGGTGGCCGCCACCAGCTCCGCGTTGCGCCTGTCCGGGCCGAGCACCCAGGCGACCGCCTCGTCGTGCCCCTTGCCGAACTCCTCGTGCCGGGCGACCAGGCGCCGGACGCGCTCGGCCTCGTCCAGCTCGCAGAACCACACCTCGTCCAGCTCGGCCCGCACCCGCGCCCACGGACCGTCCGCCAGCAGCAGGTAGTTGCCCTCCGTCACCACCAGCCGCACCGCCGGCGGCACCGGCACGGCGCCCGCGAGGGGCTGTTCGAGGACGCGTTCGAAGCCGGGCGCGTACACCGGCTCCGCCGCGCCGTACTCCGCGCGCAGCCGGCGCAGCAGGGCCGCGTAGCCCGCCGCGTCGAAGGTGTCCGGCGCGCCCTTGCGGTCCCGGCGGCCCAGCCGGTCCAGCTCGGCGTCGGCCAGATGGAAGCCGTCCATCGGCACCTGCGCCGCCCACGGCTCGCCCGTGCCGTTCAGCGCGCGCACCAGCTGCCCGGCCAGGGTGGACTTGCCCGCGCCCGGACTGCCCGCGATGCCCAGGATCGCGCGGCGGCCGCCGCCGGTCAGCGCACGGGCACGGTCGAGGAGGTCGGCGAAGGTCGGCGGCACGCGCCCAGTGTGTCACCCGGCCGTACCAACTCCGGGGGCGCCCCGGACGCCCGTTGGCCGGAAAGTTGTCCCACGGCCCGGCCGATGTGGCGCGCGCCACTTCGTCAACGGCGCGATGCGGGGAAGGGTGCCTGTATGAAAGAGCTCGGTCTGCCCCCGGAAATCCTGGCCTGCCTCTTCGACCTCGACGGCGTCGTCACCAAGACGGCCGTGGTGCACGCGGCCGCCTGGAAGGAGACGTTCGACGCGTTCCTGCGCGAGAGGGAGGGCGCCGGCTACCGGCCCTTCGACTCCGCCGCCGACTACGACGAGTACGTGGACGGCCGGCCCCGCGCCGACGGCGTACGCACCTTCCTCGCCTCGCGCGGCATCGAACTGCCCGAGGGCACTCCCGACGACCCGCCGGACGCGCAGACGGTCAACGGCGTGGGCAACCGCAAGAACCAGCTCGTCCTGGAGAAGATCCGCACCGAGGGCGTACAGCCCTACGACGGCACCCTGCGCTACATCGAGGCGGTCCGGGCGGCGGGTCTGAAGACGGCGATCGTCTCCTCCAGCGCCAACACCCTGGACGTGCTGCGCTCCATCGACGCCGAGCACCTGTTCGATACGCGGATCGACGGCGTGGTCGCCCGCGAGCGCGCGCTGCCCGGCAAGCCGCACCCGGACACCTTCCTCGCCGCCGCCCGCGACCTGGGCGTGACGGCCGAGCAGGCCACCGTGTTCGAGGACGCCCTGGCCGGGATGGACGCGGGCCGCTCGGGCCACTTCGGCTACGTCGTCGGCGTGGACCGCGTCGGCCAGAGCGACGCGCTGTACGCGCACGGCGCCGACGTGGTCGTCAAGGACCTCGCCGAACTCCTCACCGCACCGGGAGGCGCCGCGTGATCACCCATGGTTCCTACGCCGTCGAGCCGTGGAGCGTGCGCGAGACGGAACTCAGCCTGGACGTGCTGGCCCAGAGCGAGTCCGTCTTCGCGCTCTCCAACGGCCACGTCGGCTGGCGCGGCAACCTGGACGAGGGCGAGCCGCACGGCCTGCCCGGCTCCTACCTCAACGGCGTCTACGAAGTGCACCCGCTGCCCTACGCGGAGGCCGGCTACGGCTACCCCGAGTCGGGCCAGACGGTCATCAACGTCACCAACGGCAAGGTGCTGCGGCTGCTCGTGGACGACGAGCCGTTCGACCTGCGCTACGGCCGCCTCGTCTCTCACGAGCGCGTCCTCGACCTGCGCCGGGGCGTGCTGACCCGCACCTGCGAGTGGTGCTCGCCGGCCGGCACCCGTATCCGGGTGCGCGCCACCCGCATGATCTCCCTCACCCAGCGCTCCATCGGCGCGGTGGCCTACGAGGTCGAACCGGTCGACTGCCGGGCCCGCGTGGTCATCCAGTCCGAACTGGTCGCCAACGAGCAGCTGCCGGACGCCGACGGCGACCCGCGCGCGGCGATGGCGCTCCAGTCGCCGCTGGAGCCGGAGGAGGACTTCGCCGACGGCAACCGGCTGCGGCTGGTGCACCGCACCCGGCGCAGCGGCCTGCGCGTGGCCGTCGCCGCCGACCACGTCGTCTCCGGCCCCGAGCGGACCACCACCAGCCGCGAGAGCCACCCGGACCTGGCCCGGCTGACGGTCGCCGCCGTGCTGGAGCCGGGCGAGGCGCTGCGGGTGGAGAAGATCGTCGCGCACGGCTGGTCCGGGGCGCGGTCGCTGCCCGCCATGAGCGACCAGGTGGACGCCGCCCTCGCCGCCGCCGCGCACGGCGGCTGGTCCGGGCTGCTCCAGGAGCAGCGGAAGTACCTGGACGACTTCTGGGCGTGCTCCGACGTGGAGGTGGACGGCGACGAGGAGATCCAGCAGGCCGTCCGCTTCGCGCTCTTCCACGTGCTCCAGGCCGGCGCCCGCGCCGAGGAGCGGGCCATCCCGGCCAAGGGGCTGACCGGCTCCGGCTACGACGGGCACGCCTTCTGGGACACCGAGATGTTCGTCCTGCCCGTGCTCACCTACACCTCGCCGGACGCCGTGGCCGAGGCGCTGCGCTGGCGGCAGCACACGCTGCCCGCGGCCCGGGAGCGGGCGGCCCAGCTCGGGCTGAGCGGCGCCGCGTTCCCCTGGCGGACCATCGAGGGCCAGGAGGGGTCGGCCTACTGGCCGGCCGGCACCGCAGCCTTCCACGTCAACGCCGACATCGCGCACGCCGTGGTCCGCTACGTCGCGGCCACCGGCGACGAGGAGTTCGAGCGAGAGACGGGTGTGGAACTGCTGGTGGAGACGGCCCGGCTGTGGCGCTCGCTGGGCCACCACGACCACCGCGGCACCTTCCACATCGACGGCGTCACCGGCCCCGACGAGTACAGCGCGATCACCGACGACAACACCTACACCAACCTGATGGCGCGGGCGAACCTGCTGGAAGCCGCCGACGTGGTGGAGCGCCACCCGAAGGAGGCGGAGCGGCTCGGCGCCGACGACGAGGAGAGCGCCGCGTGGCGGGACGCCGCCGAGGCGATGCACATCCCGTACAACAGCGAGCTGCGGGTGCACGAGCAGCACGCGGGCTTCACCCGCTACCAGCGCTGGGACTTCGCCGGCACCCGCGCCGACCAGTACCCGCTGCTGCTGCACTTCCCCTACTTCGACCTGTACCGCAAGCAGGTGGTCAAGCAGGCCGACCTGGTGCTGGCGATGTACACGTGCGGCGCCGAGTTCGACGCGGAGCACATCGCCCGCAACTTCGCCTACTACGAGCCGCTGACGGTGCGGGACTCCTCGCTGTCGGCGTGCGTGCAGGCGGTCATCGCCGCGCAGGCGGACCATCTGCGCCTGGCCTACGACTACGCGGCCGAGGCCGCCCTGATGGACCTGGAGGACCTGGAGCACAACACCCGCGACGGGCTGCACATCGCGTCCCTGGCCGGCACCTGGATGGCGCTGGTGGCCGGCTTCGGCGGCACCCGCCGGGCCGGCGACGCGCTGGAGTTCGCGCCGCGGCTGCCGGAGAAGTTCAGCCGGCTGGCGTTCAGCCTGCGGTTCCGGGGCCGCAGGCTGCGGGTGGAGATCACCCAGGAGACGGCGACGTACACGCTGCTGGCGGGCCCGGCGCTGACGGTCCGCCACCACGGCGACGAGGTGCCGTTGGCTCCGGACGCCCCCTCGGCGGACCGCCCGGTCCCGGTCCCGAAGCACCGTCCGGCCCCCGACCAGCCCCCGCACCGCCGCCCGAACGCCCGCTGAGGCGTCCGGACGTCCGGCGTGAGCCCGGGCCGGTTCCGGCCGGGGCTCACGCCGGACCCCGGGCGAGCAGTTCGCGCAGCACGTGCTCCTCCTCGGGGCTCAGACCGGTCACGAACCGGCGCAGCGCGGCGATCGGGTCGGGGCCCCGGTCGAGGGCGTCGTGCATCGCCTGGGCGGTCAGCTCGGCCGGGTCCTTCGCCGGCCGGTAGGCGCCCCGGCGGCCGTCGACCTCGCGCAGCACCAGACCCTTGTCCCAGAGCCGCTTCAGGATGGTGTGCACGGTGTTGTAGGCCAGGCCGCCGCCGATCTCCAGCTGGATCTCGGCCGGGGTCAGCGGGCGTTCCGTCGACCACAGGGCCGCGAGGACCTCGCTCTCCAGCTCGCCCGCGCCGCGCCGTTCCGTCCTGCCGTGAGGCCCTGCACCAGCCATGCCCTCAACCTTACAGCGCGTAGTGATATCGGGAGTCCGGCGCTGCCCCGGCCGGCGGAACACCGCGACACGGGCCGATTCGTCCCCGACTTCCCCGGTTTTCGCGGTTTCATCGACTGTGCCGGTCCCTTCCGAGTCCGCCGACCTTTCCCCGATGTTTTTCCGACGATTACCCGACCTCCCACCCGGCTGCCGCGTCCGTCCCGCAGACTGTGGGAAGTCAGAAACCCTACAGTGCGTAGGGGGAGGGGTGGAGATGGCCGACAGCACGCACGCCATACTCGCCGGCACCCGGCGACCCGGCCCGGCGCCCGGCGCCGGCCGCGCCCCGGGCCCGCGCGGCGCCCTGCCCCTCGCGGCGGTGGCCGCCGCCTTCACCCTGGCCCAACTCCTCCTCGTCCGCCCCGGCATGGGCCTGGGCTGGGACGAGACCGTCTACGTCAGCCAGGTCAGCCCGCACGCCCCGGCCGCCTTCTTCAGCGCCCCGCGCGCCCGCGGCGTCCCGCTGCTCGTCGCGCCCGTCGCCGCCTGGTCCTCCTCCACCGCCCTGCTGCGCGGCTACCTCGCGCTGCTGTCGGGCCTCTCCCTCTACCTCGCGCTGCGGGTGTGGCGCACCCTGCTCCCCGCCCCGGTCCTCGCCCTCGCCGGCGCCCTGTTCGCCTCACTGTGGGTGACCCTGTTCTACGGCCCGCAGGCCATGCCCAACTACTGGGTGGCCATCGGCGCCCTCGTCTGCGCCGGCTGCTTCCTGCGCGCCCGCACCGGCGGAGGCGACCGCGCCGCGCTGTACGGACTGCTCGGCGGCGCCGCCCTCATGGCCTGGATGCGGCCCATGGACGCCGTCTGGGCCGTCCTCCCGCTGCTCGCCCTCGCCGTGCTCCGCGGCCACTGGCGACCCCTGGCCGCTCTGCTCGGCGGACTCGTCGCCGGGTGCGCCGAGTGGGTGATCGAGGCGTACGCCGGCTACGGCGGCCTGCTGCGCCGGCTGTCCGACGCCTCCGCCATCCAGGGCCGTCTGGGCCCGCACTTCGCCGTCCTCGACCAGCTGCGCAGCCTGGGCGGGCGGACCCTGTGCCGCCCGTGCGCCGGCGCGGTGCCCAACCCGCTGATCACCGCCTGGTGGTTCGTCCTGCCGGCGCTCGCCGTGCTGGGACTCGTCCTCGCCCGGCGGTCCGGCGCCGCCGCGCCCGCACGCGTCGCCGCGGCCTGCGCCGCCACGGCCGCCGCCCCCTACCTGTTCCTCATCGGCTACGCGGCCCCCCGCTTCCTGCTGCCCGCCTACGCCCTGCTCGCCCTCCCGGCGGCCCACGCCCTCGTCCACCTCGTCAGGCCGCCGGGCGGCGCCTGGCGCCCGCTCGCCGCCTGTCTGGTCGCCCTGGGGCTCGCCACCCACCTCTCGGTGCAGTACGTCGTCCTCTCCCGCACCGTCGAACGCACCACCGCCGCCCACCGCGACTGGGACCGCACCGCTGCCGCACTGCACCGTCTCGGCGTACGGCCGCCCTGCCTGCTCACCGGCGACAATGCCCTCCCGATCGCCTTCTACACCGGCTGCAACTCGGCCGCGACCGGCGGCCACAACGCCAACTCCACCCGGGCGGCCATCGAGGAGACCGCCCGCAGGAGCCCGGTCGCCGCCCTCGTCGCCCCGCACGGCGCGCCCCCCGACTACGCCCGCGCCTGGCCCGTCCACCGCTTCGGCGACCTGCTCCTGTACGTCGCGCCGCCGGCGCGAAAGGGCGTCGGCGGATGACCTCGCCGCCGATCACCGCCGCTCCCGCCGCCCGCCGCCGCACCTGGTGGCACACCGGCGCGCTGCTCGCCGTCCTGCTGTGCGCCGCCTACCTCGGCGGACGGCACTGGCCCCTGGTGGCCGACGGCGTGGGCCGGCTGGCCGCGGCCGACCAGGGCTGGCTGCTGGTGGGCGCGGCGGCCGCCGTCGCCACCTGGGCCTGTTCGGCCCTCGCCCAGCAGGGCGCGGTCGCCGAACGGCTGCCGGGCCGGCGGCTGCTGGCCGCGCAGTTCGCCGCCTCCGCCGCCAACCACGTCCTGCCCGCCGGGCTCGGGGCCGGCGCGGTCAACCTGCGCTTCCTGATGCGCTGCGGACTGCCGGCCTGCCGCTCGGCGAGCGCCCTCGGGGTCAAGGCCGCCGCCGGGGCGCTGGCCCGCGCCGTCATGATCGCCGTGCTCGCCGCCGTCTGCCCCGGCGTCCTCGCACTGCCGCGCGTGCCCGGCACGGCCGTGGCCGCCGTCCTCGCCGTCGCCCTGGCGTCGACCGTGCTGCTGCGCGGTCCGCTGCGCTCCCGCTGCGGACGGGTGCTCGGGGCGGTGCTGGCCGATGTCCGGGCCGTGCACCGCCGGCCGCACCGGGCCGCCGCCCTGTGGGGCGGCTCGCTCGCCTTCGCCACGGCGCACTGCCTGGTCGTGGTCGCGGTCGCCCGGGCCGTGGAACTGCCGCTCGACGCGCCCCGGGTGGCGCTGCTGTACCTCGCCGCGAGCAGCGCCGCCGCGCTGCTGCCGACCCCGGGCGGCCTCGGCTCCCTGGACGCCGCGCTGGCCTTCGCGCTCACCGCCGCCGGGGCGCCGGGCGCCGAAGCCGCCTCCACCGTCCTCGGCTACCGCCTGCTGACGGTCTGGCTGCCCCTGGTGCCCGGCCTGCTGGTCCTCGGCGCGCTGATCCGCCGGCGGGCGCTCTGACCCCGGCGGGCGCTTTGACCCAGGCGGGCGCTCTGACCCCGGCGGGCGCGGCCGGGCGCGGCGTCAGGCCGGCGGGCGGTCGCGCCCGCCGGAGTACGACCGCTCCGCACCGCCCTCAGGAGCCCCGGCGGCGGCGTCCGGCCCCGACAGTCCGCGCACGACGTCCGGGGGCAGCCACCTGAGCGCCCCGTACAGACACACCCCGAGCCAGCCGGCGGCGTACAGCCAGCCGCCGATCACGTCGGTGAACCAGTGCACCCCGAGATACACGCGGGTCAGCCCCACCAGCACCCCCCAGCAGCCCGCGACCACGCACAGCGCGGTCCGGCCGGGCGGGGCGCGCAGCAGCGTGGCGGCGATCACCAGACCGGCGGTGAGCGCGGACGTGGTGGTGTGCCCGGACGGGAACGACCAGCCGGAGGCGGCCGTCGCCCAGTCGAGGCGCGGCGGCCGCGGCCGGGCGGCCAGCTCCATCAGGCCGTAGCGCACCATCTGGCCCACCGCGAGGGACACGACGCCGAGCCCGGCCGCGAGCGCCCGCAGCCGCGCCGTGCGGCCGAGCAGGACACCGGCCAGCACGACGAGCAGGTACGGCACGGGACCGGTCCCCGTCGCGGTCACGCCCCGGGCCACGGCGAGGGCCACCTCCGGCCGGTGGCCGAGCGACCAGGACAGCAGGGTCCGGTCGACCGGCAGCGGCGCGCCGTCGCCGCCGGCGGCGACCACGCCGACGACGGCGAACACGGCCCAGGCGCCGAGCCCGACGACGGCCGCCCGTCCCGCAACCATCCGTGCCTCCTTCGCCCCCGCACCGTCCGTGGGCCGTCCGTGGGCCGTCCACGAAGCGTGGCCGGCCCGTATGAGCACAACGACCGCCCCGGCGCCCCCGTGACCACCCCGACGGGTGAACCGGGCGGCCGGCGCCGGTCCGGCACCCGGTGGGGGAGCAGGACGGCGGCCCCGACCTGGTACCCCCGAATCGGCCGGGGAGTGATTGGAGCGGGCGCGGCGGGAAACGCGGATCAAGACATTGCGACACATCAACCGCCGCGAGGGAGGACCCGTGAGCACCGATCCCATGGCCGACGACGCCTACCAGCCCACCGGGAGCAACGAGGAGCAGGAGGACGCCGCGCCGCTGGACATGCAGGACGCGGTGGACGAGCGGACCTACGACGACACCCTCGACGAGGGCTACTCCCCACCGGAGAAGCCGCTCGGCGTCGACAAGTACGGCACCACGGCCGCCGAGCAGCACGACGGCGAGACCCTCGACCAGCGCCTCGCCCAGGAGCGGCCGGACGTGGGCGAGGCGGCCGGCGACGGCGTGGGCGACCTGCCGGGCGGCGACGGCGAGCCCGTCGACCCCGAGGCGGGCGACGAGCGGGCCGGCCGGCTGGTGGCGCCGGACGAGGGCGCGCACACCGACACGACCAAGGAAGAGGTCGCCGCCGACGTGGGAATCGACGCGGGGGCCGCCGGGGCCGAGGAGGCCGCCGTGCACGTCGTCGAGGACGACGGCGCCCTGCCCGACGACGACTTCCGCTGAGCATCCGCACGGCGCGGGGGCCGGAACCCGCCACGGGTTCCGGCCCCCGCGCCGTGCGAGCCCCACAGGTCCTAGGGCAGCAGCTTGTCCAGGGCGGCCGGGCCCTCCGCCTCGATCTTGCGCTTGGCCCACTCCAGGTTGCGCGGCGTGATGTCCCGGCCGGCGGCCAGCACCACGTCCTCCGCCGACACCTCGGTGCCGGTACGGGCGTGCAGCAGCTCGTCCGGCGTGCAGGGATTCCCGGTCGAACGGGATGCTTCGGGCTGTGACGTCGACATGTGTCCTCCTCGGGTCCGGCCGGGTCCCCGACCGGGTGCGGAGCGCGCCGCCCGTGCCGCGGACCGGGACCTTCTCCCACCATTGCCCGCCGCGCCGCGCCCTGCATCCGGAAGGGCCCCGCGTGCCGGGCCGGGCAGGCCCGGCCCGCTGTAACAGGAGGGGTACCTGAGCGCGGCCCGGGAAAACCACCGGACTCCGCTCGCGCCCCGCCGCTCCTAAGCTGGAAGGACCCCGCAAGGCCGGGCGGCGGGACGCTCACCGCGCCGCCCGCGCGCCCCGACAGGGAGGCCGCCATGGCCGACACCGCCAGTCCGCAGCCCGCTCCCGACTGCGTGCCCATCGCCGACCACGGCCTGATCGGCGATCTGCGCACCGTCGCCCTCGTCGGCACCGACGGCACCATCGACTGGTACTGCCCGCCCGCCTTCGACGCCCCCAGCGTCTTCGCCGCCGTCCTCGACGCCGAGCGCGGCGGCCGCTTCGAACTCGCCGCCGCCCAGACGGCGCGCACCAAGCAGTTCTACTTCCCCGACACCAACGTGCTGATCACCCGCTTCTTCAGCGAGGACGGCGTCGCGGAGGTGCAGGACTTCATGCCGGTGACCGACGCCGGGGCGGGCGAGGCCGAACGGCACCGGCTGATCCGGCGGGTGGTGTGCGTACGCGGCGCCCTGCCCTTCCGCGCCCGCGTCGCGCCCCGCTTCCACTACGGCGCCGACCCGCACACGGTGCGCGCCGAGGGCCGCCTCGTCCTGTTCGAGTCGGCGTCCCTGTCCCTGGCCCTCACCGCCACCGTGCCGCTGGAGGCCGACGGAGCGGACGTGACGGCGGAGTTCAAGCTCGCCGAGGGCGAGTCGGCCGTCTTCGCCCTCGACCAGGTCGGCGGCGACGTCGCCCCGCGCCGCTGCGCCTGCGCCGAGGCCGACGAGCAGTTCTCCGCCACCGTGACCTACTGGCGGCGCTGGCTGGCGCAGTCCCGCTACCGGGGCCGCTGGCGGGAGATGGTGCACCGCTCCGCGCTCACCCTCAAACTCCTCACCTACGCCCCGACCGGCGCCATCGTCGCCGCCCCCACCACCAGCCTGCCCGAACGGCTCGGCGGCGAGCGCAACTGGGACTACCGCTACGTGTGGGTGCGCGACGCCGCGTTCGCCGTCTACGCCCTGCTGCGGCTCGGCTTCTCCGGCGAGGCCGCCGCCTTCATGCGGTTCCTCACCCTGCACATCAGCCCCGGCGACGGCAGGGCCACCGGCCCGCTCCAGGTCATGTACGGCATCGACGGCCGCACCGAACTGCCCGAACGCGAACTCGGCCACCTCGCCGGCCACCGCGGCTCCGCACCGGTCCGGATCGGCAACGCCGCCGCCGAACAGCTCCAGCTGGACATCTACGGCGCGCTGATCGACTCCATCTACCTCTACGACAAGTGGGCCGAGCCGATCTCCAGCGCCCAGTGGGACGACGTGTGCGCGCTGGTCGACTGGGTGTGCGCTAACTGGGACCAGCCCGACGAGGGCGTGTGGGAGACCCGCGGCGGCCGCCGGAACTTCCTGTACTCGCGGCTGATGTGCTGGGTGGCCGTCGAACGCGCCATCCGGCTGGCCAACCGCCGCGGCCTGCCCGCCGACCTGCTGCGCTGGCGCCAGTGCCGGGACGTGATCTACCGCCGCGTCATGGACCGCGGCTGGTCGCCCGAGCGCGGGGCCTTCGTCCAGTACGAGGGCGGCGACGTGCTGGACGCCGCCGTGCTGATGATGCCGCTGGCCAAGTTCATCGCGCCCACCGACCCCAAGTGGCTGGCCACCCTCGACGTGCTCACCGAGGACCTGGTCTCCGACTCCCTCGTCTACCGCTACGACCCGAGGAGCAGCCCCGACGGACTGCGCGGCGACGAGGGCACGTTCTCCATCTGCTCGTTCTGGTACGTGGAGGCGCTGACCCGGGCCGGCCGCCTGGACGAGGCCCGCCTCGCCTTCGAGAAGATGCTCACCTACGGCAACCACCTGGGCCTGTACGCCGAGGAGATCGGCCGCACCGGCGAGCAGCAGGGCAACTTCCCGCAGGCCTTCACCCATCTGTCCCTGATCAGCGCCGCCTACAACCTGGACCGCGCGCTCGGCTGACCCGGGCGCGCGGCCCCGGCGCGCCTCAGCCGATGTGGTACGGGTCGCCGTACACCTTCCAGTCCAGCGGGGTGTTCAGGTCGAGGTTGCCGGCGCGCAGGAAGACGCGCTGCTCGGTGTCGACCCTGCTGGTGTCACTGTGCGCCTCCTCCTGCTTCATGGCCCACACCCGCGCGTCGAGGAAGGCGTTCAGGTACGCCGTCTCGTCACCGCCCTGGGCCGGCGGCTTCGCGGTGCGCAGCGCCCGCTTGCGGATGCCGCGGAAGCCGGTCGCGTCGTCGCCGTCGCCGTGCATCACGATGGCGTCG
This sequence comes from Streptomyces similanensis, assembly GCF_039543625.1. Classification (NCBI taxonomy): domain Bacteria; kingdom Bacillati; phylum Actinomycetota; class Actinomycetes; order Kitasatosporales; family Streptomycetaceae; genus Streptomyces; species Streptomyces similanensis. The sequence goes on from NZ_BAABKC010000088.1 coordinate 12,369, forward strand.
TAGTAGGCGAACTGGCCGAGCGCGCGCAGCCCGTCCGCCTTGCCCTGGGCGACGGCCGGGCCGAAGTAGACGCGGTCGCGCTCGTCGTTCTGGGCCTGCTGGAAGACGGCGTCCTTCGCCGCCGTGCGCCAGTCCTTGGGGAAGTCGGGGTCGAGCCCGGCGTGCGAGTCGGTGCCGTTCACCCTGCGCAGCGCCGGGAGGTACTTGGCCAGGACGTTGCCGCTCTCGCGGCCGGCGTAGAGCTGGACCAGGTCGAGCATGTCGCCGGTGCCGGAGCAGAAGCCGATGATGCCGGCGGTGTAGCCGCGGCCGTCGCCGATGTCCTCGATGTACTTGTACTGCGCCTTCCAGTCGAGCGAGGAGTTCTCCGCGCTCGACACCAGCCGCATCGCGATCTCCTTCTTCGCCGGGTCGTCCAGGTTCGGCGCCCCGGCCGGGGCCGCCACGGCGCCGGCCGTGTCCAGCAGGGGGACGGCGGCCAGGGCGGCGCCGAGCAGGGCGAGGACGGTACGCCGTGGGGTGCCGGGTCCGGCGGCCGCGCGGGGGTTCGGATGCGCCATGAGGGCTCCAGGGGTGAGTGGGGGGAGGGCAGTCGGCCGCGTCCGTCGACATGGCCACGACTGTTAGGAAGGTTTCCTACCAGAGACTCGAACACGCGGTCACCGGTCGAGCGGAGAGTTCGTAGGAACGTACGGGGGCGAGCGCCCGAAACGCGGTCAGGGCAGCGGCTGTTCCGCCCAGATGACCTTCCCCGCGGCCGTGTAGCGGGTGCCCCACCGCTCGGCCAGCTGCGCCACCAGGAACAGACCGCGGCCGCCCTCGTCGGTGGCCGCCGCGTACCGCAGGTGCGGGGAGGTGCTGCCGCTGTCGAACACCTCGCAGATCAGGGACCGGTCGCGCAGCATCCGCACCCCGATGGGCGCCGCGCCGTAGCGGATCGCGTTGGTGACCAGCTCGCTGAGGATCAGCTCCGTGCTGAACGCCAGCTCCTCAAGACCCCACTCCGCCAGCCGCCGGGTCACCGCCGCGCGCACCCCGCCCACGGCCGCCGGATCGGCCGGCACGTCCCACTCGGCGACCCGGTCGGCGGCCAGCGCCCGGGTCCGGGCGACCAGCAGCGCCACGTCGTCGACCGGCCGGAACGGCTGCCGGGCGTCCAGGACCGCGCGGCACGTCTCCTCGGGCGAGGGGCCGGCCGAGGCGAGCGCCGCGCGCAGCTCGTCCAGGCCGGTGTCGATGTCCCGCCGCCGGTCCTCCACCAGCCCGTCCGTGTACAGGACCAGCCGGCTGCCCTCGGGCAGCTCCAGCTCGGCCGTCTCGAACGGCAGCCCGCCCAGCCCCAGCGGCGGACCGGCCGGCACGTCCGCGAACGCCACCGCGCCGTCGGGCGCGATCACGGCCGGCGGCGGATGACCGGCCCGGGCGACGACGCACCGCCGCGCGACCGGATCGTAGATCGCGTACAGACAGGTCGCGCCGATCACCGGGGCGCCGGGCCCGTCCGCCGGCTCGTCCTGGTCGATCCGCCCGACCAGCTCGTCCAGCAGCCCCAGCAGCTCGTCCGGCGGCAGGTCCAGGGCGGAGAAGTTGTGCACCGCGGTCCGCAGCCGGCCCATCGTCGCCGCCGCGTGCAGTCCGTGGCCCACCACGTCGCCGACCACCAGCGCGACCCGCGCCCCGGACAGCGGCAGCACGTCGAACCAGTCCCCGCCCACGCCCGCCTGCGCCGGCAGATACCGGTAGGCGATGTCCAGCGCGCTCTGCTCGGGCAGGGTGCGCGGCAGCAGGCTGCGCTGGAGGGTGACCGCCATGCCGTGCTCGCGGGTGTAGCGGCGGGCGTTGTCGATGGCGACCGCGGCCCGCGCGACCAGTTCCTCGGCCAGCGCCAGTTCCTCGGTGTCGAACGGCTCCGGCTCCTCCGAGCGCCAGAAGGTGACCAGTCCCAGCACCAGCGCCCCCGCCCGCACCGGCACGGTGATCAGCGTGTGGATGCCGTGGGCGACGATCCGCGCCGTGCGCTCGGGATCCTGCGCCCGCCAGCCGGCCGCCGTCTCCAGGCGCGGCTCCAGGACCGCCCTGCGGGTGCGCAGCGCGGCGCCCTGCGGGGAGGACTCCACGAACCGGAACTGCCGGCCCGCCGCGTACAGCGGGGCGTCGTCCCGGACGCCGCTCACCGCCGTACGCCGCAGCGCCGCCCCCGGCTCCGGGTCCTCGCCGCGCAGCACGGCGTCGTACAGGTCCACGGTGACGAAGTCGGCGAACCGCGGCATGGCCACATCGGCCAGCTCCTGGGCGGTCCGGGTGACGTCCAGCGTGGTCCCGACGCTCACCCCGGCGTCGTAGAGCAGGCTCAACCGCTCCCGGGCCAGCTCCGCGCGGCCGGACAGGGCGCGCAGCTCGGTGGAGTCGCGCAGGGTGGCCACGCTGCCGGAGGGGCCGCCGTCCAGATCGGTGGGCCGCTGGTTGACCGCCAGCAGCCGGTCGCCCACCGGGTGCAGCTCGTCGGTGACGACCCGCCCGGAGGCCAGCAGCTCGGCGGTGGCGGGGTCGAGGCCGAGATCGCGCACGCTGTGCCGCTCGGCGTCCTCGGGCAGGTCGAGCAGGCGGTGCGCCTCGTCGTTGGCGAGCAGCAGCCGGCCCTCCTCGCCGACGATGATCACGCCCTCGCGGACCGAGTGCAGCACCGCGTCGTGGTGCTCGTACATCCGGGTCATCTCACCCGGCCCCAGCCCGTGCGTCTGCCGCAGCAGCCGTCTGCTGACCAGCGCCGTCCCCGCCGTGGCCAGGGCCAGGCCCACCCCGGCCGCGCCCAGGACGACGGGCAGCTGCCGGTCGGCCAGACCTCCCACGTTGCGGGTGGTGATGCCGGCCGCGACCAGCCCCTCCACCGTGCCGTCGGGCGCCTTGACGGGCACCACCGCCTGCACCAGGCGGCCGATGGTCCCGTCGACCTCCTCGACGACGGTGCCGCCGCGCACCGCGGGTCCGATGTCGCCGACGAACTTCTTGCCTATGCGGTCCGGCACCGGGTGGGTGTAGCGGACGCCGTCGGTGTTCATCACGACGACGAAGTCGACGTGGGTCGCCTCGCGGGCGGCCTCGGCGCGCGGTTGCAGGATCGCGGTGGGGTCCGGCGCGGCGAGGGCCTCGCGGGTGCCGGGCGCGTTGGCGAACGTCTCGGCGACCGCCAGGGAGCGGTTGCGGGCCTCCGCGGTGGTGTCGTGCCGCACCTGGAGCACCAGCGCCACCACCGCGGCCACCACCAGCAGCAGCACGATGACGACCTGGAGCACGAAGACCTGGCCGGCGACGCTGCGCCCGCGCAGCGCGGAGCGCGGCCGCGTGGACCCGCCGGCCGCGGACCGGCTGTGCTCGGCGCGCTCACGCGCCCGCCGGGCCGGGCCGGGCGCGTGCTCCAGGCGCCGGCCGCTGGGCGGATGGGACGACCGGGGACCGGTGCGGCCCGGAAGTCGGACCATGCTGCCATGTCTACACTGCCGGGCCGCGTCAGGCGAGGGCCGTCACCCCCTCTTGACGGGATGTTGGCCGGGCGCCCGCGTGTCGGTCGGCGTCCGGGGGGCCGGGCTCGCGCCCGGCGTGGACCGCGGGTCGCCCACGGGGCACGGGGGCCGGACCGCCCGCGCCCCGAGCGCGGCACCGCCGGGCGGGCACGCGGGAGGCCGCGTTCGGCCGGACGGGCGGGGCGGCGGTGTCAGGGGCCGTCGGGGGCGCCGGGGCGTCTCCGTGGTGGGCGCCGCGGGTCCGGCGGGGCCCGTCAGGGCTTCTTTTCGGGGCGCTTCTCGCGGATGTTCTGGGCGACGTCGCGGAGCTTGACGTTGTGGTGCTGGGAGATGCGGCGCAGCACCGCGAAGGCGTCGTCCTCGCTCAGCCGGTGCCGTTCGCGCAGTATGCCCATGGCCTCGCCGATGGCGTGCCGGGTCTCCAGGGCGTGTTCGAGCTGGTCGACGGTCCGGGCGCTGGACACCGCCACGGCCGCGTGCGAGGCCAGCAGCCAGCCGGCCGTCTCGCTCTCCGCGGTGAAGGCGCCGGGCCGGGTGGAGTAGCAGTCCAGCGCCCCGAAGTCCTCGTCCTCGGTGTACAGCAGGAAGCCCATCATGCTGCCGATGCCCAGGCCGCGGGCGGCCGGCGCGTACCGCGGCCAGGCGGGCTGCGGTTTCGTCATGTCGCCGATGCGGAACATCCGGTCGTCGTCCACCCGTCGGGCGGCGTCGAAGCACGGGCCCTCGCCCAGCTCGCCCTGCAACCGGTCCGACTCCTCGACCATGTCCCCGCTCACCGCCAGACTCACCGCGCGGCCCTTGCGCACGGCGAGGATGCCCGCGGCCTCACAGCCGTCGATCAGCTCGACCGCGGCCGAGACGATCTCCTCGAGGGTCGCCTGGGGGGAGTCCTTGGCCAGCAGACGCCGGGCGAGCTGCGCCATCTGTTCGGCGAACTCACGCCAGTCCATCCGTCCGCACCACCCTTCTCCCAGTCCTCTGCAAGGGTGACGTCGCCCGCAGTCTCCGGCATGCGCAGCGTACCCCCCCTCACCACGCGATACCCCGTAAGCCGATCATGATGCCCACGCACGCCGGAGCGCGCGCGGGCGCGCACGCGGGGGCGCGGGAGCGCGGAGACACCGCCCGGACGCACCGGCGCCCCGGCCGGGAGGGCCGGGGCGCCGGTGCCGCGCGCGGCGGTCAGGAGCGGACGGGCGTCCGCGCGCTCACGCGCCCCACGTGCCCTGGTTCACCGCGCAGTTCCAGCCGGAGCCGTGCAGGGTGATCTTGAGCTTGTAGCTGCGGGTGTTGAGCAGGTGCGTGCGGACCCGGAAACCGAGGCTCGCCTTGCCCTTGAGAGTCGAGGTGGAGACGGAGACGGTCTGCGAGGTGCGGTGGGTGATGCCGCCGCCCGTGGCCTTCGCCGTGCTGAAGCGGACGTTCTTGGAGTTGGTGACGGTGAAGGTGACCTTCTTGAAGCTCTTGGCGGTCTTGCTCTTGACGCCGAAGTACAGGCCCCCGTTGGTCACCCAGCCGTTGTGGTCGACGTAGAACCGGGACGGGTAGACGATGTTGACCGGGCAGCCCGAGCTCAGCGGCGCGCCGGTCGACGCGGAGGCCGCCCCGGCCAGGCCCAGTTGAGCGGCGGTGAGGACCCCGACGGCGGTCAGGACGGCGGCGGTCGTACGTGTGCGGTTCACTGCGGTGACACCTTTCCCCCTGCGGCCCCGAGGGGCCGACGCGGCATGACCGGTGACGCACCCCGTGGTACGCCGGTCTGCCTGTTTCGCCGTATTTCTTAGCACGGGACGGATCGGCCGGGGCGACGTCTGAGGCGCCCGTGCCACTCGGTGACCGAACCGGTACACAACACCGGCCGTTTCCCGCCAAGTCGGGTGTAGTGGCCACGCTTCCCCACGGCCGGGCGACGGCCGGGTGACGCCCCGGTGACCCCGGTCACGGGTTGGCCAACTGTGCCCCACTCGTTGGGTTCTTGTTCAGCCGCCACCCCTGACGGAGCCGGAGCACCGGGCGCAGAGTGGTCGGCGGCCCGCTCCGCTCCGGCGGGCGGCCGGCACGTGCGAGCGCTTCTTCCGTACACGTCCGTACAAGAAGGGGAATTCATGGCCGAGTTGACACGCCGCAGACTCCTGGGTTCGGCCGCGGGCGCGCTGGGAGGCGCCGCGGCGCTGTCCCTGCTGCCGCCGAGCGTCCAGAAGGCCGTCGCCGCCGAGCCGCCCCGGCGCAGCTCGCTGCGCGACATCGAGCACGTGGTCCTGCTGATGCAGGAGAACCGGTCGTTCGACCACTACTTCGGCACCCTGTCGGGCGTACGCGGCTTCGCCGACCCGCACGCCCTCAAGCTGGACGACGGCCGCTCGGTCTTCTACCAGCCGGACGCCGAGAACCCCAAGGGCCACCTGCTCCCGTTCCACCTGGACACCCACAAGTCCAGCGCCCAGGCCATCCCCTCCACCAGCCACGCCTGGTCGGTGCAGCACGAGGCGTGGAACGGCGGCAAGATGGACCGCTGGCTGCCCGCGCACCGCAAGGCGGACGGCGTCAACGGCCCCTACGTGATGGGCTACTACACGCGCGAGGACATCCCGTTCCAGTTCGCGCTGGCCGAGACCTTCACCGTGTGCGACAACTACTTCTGCTCGGTCTTCGGCCCGACCTGGCCCAACCGCCTGATGTGGATGACCGGCACCATCGACCCCGGCGGCACCCGCGGCGGCCCGATCACCAACAACACCGCCCCCACGCCCTACCGCTGGACGACCTACGCGGAGCGGCTCCAGGCGGCGGGCGTCAGCTGGAAGGTCTACCAGCAGGACGACGACTACGGCTGCAACCTGCTGGAGCAGTTCGCCGCGTTCAAGAACGCCGCGCCGGGCTCCGACCTGTACGAGCGCGGCGTACGGCCGCAGCCGGAGGGCACGTTCGAGGACGACGCCCGCAACGACCGCCTGCCGGCCGTCTCCTGGATCGTGCCGACCAGCTACCAGTCGGAGCACCCCGACTACCTGCCGGCCGCCGGGGCGGACTTCGTCGCCTCCAAGATCGAGGCGATCGCCGCCAACCCGAAGGTGTGGCGCAAGACCGCGTTCATCCTCAACTACGACGAGAACGACGGCCTGTTCGACCACGTGGCCCCGCCGACCCCGCCCGCGGGCACCCCCGACGAGTTCATCAAGGGCCTGCCGATCGGCGGCGGCTTCCGCGTCCCGGCCATCGTCGTCTCGCCCTGGACGGTGGGCGGCTGGGTCGCCACGGAGGCATTCGACCACACCTCGGCGCTCCAGTTCCTGGAGCGGTTCACCGGAGTGGAGGAGCCCAACGTCAGCGACTGGCGGCGGGAGACCTTCGGCGACTTCACCTCCCCGTTCCGCTTCTCGCACACCCGGCCGCGCGCGCCCCGGCTGCCCGCCGACACCGCGGAGCAGTTGCGGAAGGCGAAGGAGGAGGTGGCGACGCTGCCCAAGCCGACGCTGCCCGGCGCCGACCAGCGCTTCCCGCACCAGGAGCGGGGCCGCCGGCCGCACCTGTGAGCCGCCGGCCGGGGCCGGGCCGGGACGCGCCGTCCGGGCCCCGGCCGGGCGGCCGTCGCGGATCAGGCGCGGGCGCCGCGGGCCGCCGCGACGGCCTGGCCGGCGTACCCGCGTCCGAACAGCACCGTGTGCACCAGGAGCGGGAAGAGCTGGTGCAGTCCGACGCGCTCGCGCCAGCCGTCGGCGAGGGGCGCCGCCTCCTGGTAGCCGGCCAGCACCCGGTCCAGGTGCGGGCAGCCGAACAGGTCGAGCATCGCGAGGTCGGTCTCCCGGTGGCCGCCGTGCGCGGCGGGGTCGATCAGCCAGACCCGGCCGTCCGCGCCCCACAGGACGTTGCCGTTCCACAGGTCGCCGTGCAGCCGGGCGGGCGGCTCGGCGGGGCCGGCGAGGTCCGGCAGCCGTTCCAGCGCGCCCTCGATCACCGTGGCCTCGGCCGGCCGCAGGACGCCCTCGTCCACCGCGCGCCGCAGATAGGGCAGCACCCGGTGCTCGGCGTACCAGGAGGGCCAGTCGTCGCCGGGGACGTTGCGCATGGGGGCGCGCCCGATGTACGCCTCCTCGGGGCCGCCGGGCGGCGGCGCGCCGAACGCCGGCGCCCCCGCCGCGTGCAGCGCCGCCAGCTCCCGGCCGAACCGGTGGGCGGCCGCCGCGCCCGGCGTTCCCTCGGCGACGCGGTCGGTCACCAGCCGGTACCGGTCGTGCCCGCGCACCTCCGGGAGGCGTACGGCGCCGGCCTCGGCGAGCCAGGCGAGACCGGCCGCCTCCGCGCGCACCGCGCCCGGCTCGTCGCCGTTCTTGACCATCACCACCCGCCCGCCGTCGAGCGTCACCTCGGCGAGCGCCCCGGACAGCCGGCGCTCGCCGACCACCGCGCACCCGGTCAGCCGGGCGGCGGCGGCGCCGGGACCCTCGTCCGGGAAGCCGCCGCCGCGACCGTCGCCGCCGCCCGTCATGACGGCAGACGCTCGCGCACCCAGGCCAGTAGGCCGGGCATCGCGTCCTCGATCATGGCCAGCACCTCGTCGAATCCCTCCGGGCCGCCGTAGTACGGGTCGGGCACGTCCAGGTCGCCGGTGGCCGCCGGGTCGAAGGAGCGCAGCAGCCGCACCGTGGACGGGTCGTCCACCAGAGCGCGCAGCGCCCTCTCGTGGCCTTCGTCCATCGCCAGGAACAGGTCGGCGTCCAGGTGCTCGGCGCCGACCTGCGCGGCCACGTGCTCCACCGGGTAGCCGCGGCGGGCCAGAGCCGCGCCGGCCCGCTCGTCGATGGGCTCCCCGACGTGCCACGGCCCGATGCCGGCGCTACTGACCCGCACCGCCCCGTCGAGACCGGCGCGGCGCAGCCGCTCGGCCAGGACCAGCGCGCCGGACGGCGACCGGCAGATGTTCCCGCTGCATACGAAACAGATGTGCACGCCCCCCAGACTAAGTGTGGCCGCCCGCCCCTCCGCCCGAGCGGCGGGCGTGGACTCACAGGGGCCGGCCGCCGGGGGCCGTCGCCGGGACCGGCTGCCGTTCGTGCACGTGGTAGATGTGGAAGGCCCGGCCGATGACCGGCTGGGCGACGTTGCGCACCCGCACCCCGCCGTTGGTCATGCCGTTCTCCGTGCCGGCGTGCGCGTGGCCGTGCACGGCGAGATCGGCGCCGGCCGTGTCGACGGCCTCGGCCAGCAGATAGCTGCCGAGGAACGGATAGATCTCCAGCGGCTCGCCGGCCAGCGTCTCGGGGACGGGGGAGTAGTGGGTCAGCGCGATCCGCACATCGCACTCCTCCTCGGCCAGCCGTTCGAGCGACGTACGCAGCCCGTCGGCGCAGCGGCGGCTGTAGCGGACGAACTCCTTCATCAGCGGCTCGCCGAACTCGCCCGCGCAGCGTCCCACGAAGCCGCCGCCGAACCCCTTCGTGCCGGCCACGCCGACCCGCGCGTCACCGCACCGCACCACCACTCCGCGCCCCTCCAGCACCTGCGCGCCGGCGTCCTCCAGGACGGCGGCGACCTCCTCGGGCCGGTCGTCGTGGTGGTCGTGGTTGCCGAGCACCGCCACGACCGGCACGCCCAGGTCCCGAATCTCGTCGGCCACCACTCGCGCTTCCCGCGGAGTGCCGTGCCGGGTGAGGTCGCCGGCCAGCAGCAGGATGTCGGCGAGTTCGGGCAGGGTCTCGAAGGCGGGCCGGAGCGTTCCCCGGGTCTCGGGCGCCATGTGGATGTCTCCGACGGCTGCTATCCGGATCATGCGAGGTCCTCCGCGTGGTCGGGCGTGGTGGCGTCGGCGACGACGATGTCGCAGTGGACCTGGTGACCGGCCAGCTCGCCGCCGACGAGGTCGCAGATGTCGTCGCGGCAGTGCGCCGAGGGCACCGTGCCGGTGAGCAGCACCGCCTCGCCGCGCACCTCCAGCCGCACCCCCAGCTCGCCCAGCGGGCCGGCGGCGATCCGCTCGCGCAGATGGGCGACGCGATACTCCAGGTTGACGCCCGCCCCGCTCCCGGCGGCCGGTGCGCCGGGAGTCCGCTCCTGGCCGTGGTGGTTCATGACGACTGCCCCTCTCGCTGGTCCCCGGGCGGGTCCTGCCGCGCAGGGATGACGTTCAGGCGTTCGAGGAGGAAGAAGAACGCGGCGGGCATGGGCTCGTCGCCGCTGGCTTCGCGGACCCGCTCCCAGTCGACCTTCTCGCGCAGCGCGCGGGCGATGGGCAGCACGGCCCCGAAGTCGCAGTGGTGCTCGGAGAAGGCCGCGATCAGACCCCACAGCAGATCGGTGGGGGCCAGGACGGGCATCCGCACGGAGTCCACCGGCAGCTCCTCGGCCCGGTCCAGCATCTCCGGCGTCACCGGCTGGTGGGCCAGTTCGAAGATGATGTCGATGTCCTGGTCGAAGCACTTGGCCTTGATCAGCCAGTCCTCCGGCGGGGTGTAGACGGTCAGGCCGCCCTCCCGCAGGGTGGCCGCGACCGCTTCGGCGTCCTCGCGGCGTACGCAGAAGTCGGCGTCGTGCTGGAGGTTCTCGCTGCCGCCGTGCGCGTACGAGGCCACGCTGCCGGCCAGCGCGAAGGGGTGACCCTTGCGCTTGAGAAGCGCGCCGACCTGCTTGGCCGCCTCCAGGATCGCCTGGTTGCGGTCGCGGGGCAGCTGCTGCCCCTGCGGCGACGCCCCCGGACAGGATGCCTTGCCCGCCCCGCCCTCCGCCAGACGAAGGCCGCCAGGCCCCGCCTGCCGGGCAGGAGCCGCGTCGCCCCCGTTGCGTGCCATGCCCACTCCCCTTCACCGAACCGACCCAGGGCCGCGTCCGCCGGCCCGGTACCGGCGGCTGCCGGTCCTGACCCCTCGGACGCGCGTGTGTCCGGCGGGTACCCGGCGTGCCCGCATCGACACGGCGCGGGGGTACGGGACGGGGGCTGCGACAGGGCGGGGTGGTGCGGACGGGGCGTGGAGGGGCGGCGCGGGGGTGAACGGGGCGCGCGCCGCTCAGGGCGCCGCCGGGGAAGGCAGGCGCCTCCGCCGGAACGGCCGGTCGGCCCCCGGCGCCGCCGCGCGGCCCCGGCCTTCGCGGTCAGGTGGCGCGCAGGGTGCGCTTGGCCAGTTGGCAGGCCGGGAGCGTCTGGTCGTGCTCGCCGCTGTCCAGCCCGCTCAGGTGCAGCACGACCGGCCCCGCGTCGGTGGCGACGGCGACGGCACTGCGCTTCGCCGGCCGGTCGTTCCTTCCGTCCGCGCGGGCGGGTCACGGTAACCGAGGCGCGTTCCCCGGGGCTCGACCGCCCCGGCCCGGGTTCACCCCGTCGTCGGCCCGTCCCGCGCGCCGTGGGCCACACCGTGAGAGATTGTCGGCGTGGACGCCCGTTCGCGGCGTTCGACCCCCTTGTCCCCTTATTTCCTTGTCTACTTTTCCTCGGCACGGCGCGGCGGTGACCGCCTGCGCGGCCGGGGCGACCGGCGACCGGACAGCACACGGCCGAGGCACGCACAGCGGTGCGGCCAGGAGCGGAGGAACGGGTACCGATGAGCGAGGACAACCCCATCAAGCAGGCGGCCCGCAAGGTCACCGACGCCCTGCGCGGCGACGGCGCGGGCCCCGAGGAGGGCATCCCCGGCAAGCCGGGCGTCGAGTCGCCGTCCTTCGCGGAGCCGACCGAGCCCCATGACCCGCTGCCGCCCAAGCCGGACCAGACCGGCCCGGACACCGTCTCGCCCACCGGCCAGCCGACCGGCGCGGACCAGGCCCGGATGGCGCAGAGCGGCGCCTACCTGACCAACGCGCAGGGCACCCGTCTGTACGACACCGATCACTCGCTCAAGGCGGGCCCGCGCGGCCCCGTGCTCCTCCAGGACCACCATCTGCGCGAGAAGGTCATGCACTTCGACCACGAGCGCATCCCCGAGCGCGTGGTCCACGCCCGCGGCTCCGCGGCGCACGGCGTGTTCACGAGCTACGGCACGGCCGCCTCCGTGACCAAGGCCGCCTTCCTCGCCGAGGACGTCGAGACGCCGGTGTTCGTCCGGTTCTCCACCGTGCTCGGTTCGCGCGGCTCGGCCGACACGGTGCGCGACACCCGCGGTTTCGCCACCAAGTTCTACACCAGCGAGGGCGTCTTCGACCTGGTCGGCAACAACATCCCGGTCTTCTTCATCCAGGACGCCATCAAGTTCCCCGACGTGATCCACGCCGGCAAGCCGCACCCCGACCGGGAGATCCCGCAGGCGCAGAGCGCCCACGACACCTTCTGGGACTTCGTCACCCTGCACACCGAGGCCACCCACCACACCCTGTGGAACATGTCCGACCGGGGCATCCCTCGCTCGCTGCGCACCATGGAGGGCTTCGGCGTCCACACCTTCCGCCTGGTCAACGCGGCGGGCGAGACGACCCTCGTCAAGTTCCACTGGAAGCCGAAGCTGGGTGTGCACTCCCTGGTGTGGGAGGAGGCGCAGATCATCAACGGCGTCGACCCCGACTTCCACCGCCGGGACCTGGCCGACGCCATCGAGGCCGGCGCCCACCCGGAGTGGGAGTTCGGCATCCAGACCTTCCCCGACACCCCCGACCAGACCTTCGAGGGCATCGACCTGCTGGACCCGACGAACATCGTCCCCGAGGAGCTGGCCCCGGTGCAGCCGATCGGCAAGCTCGTCCTGGACCGCAACCCCTCCAACTTCTTCGCGGAGACGGAGCAGGTCGCCTTCCACGTCGGCCACCTCGTGCCCGGCATCGACGTCACCGACGACCCGCTGCTGGCCGGGCGCCTGTTCTCCTACCTGGACACCCAGATCACCCGGCTGGGCGGCCCCAACTTCCCGCAGATCCCCATCAACCGCCCGCACGCGCCGGTCAACGACATGCTGCGCGACAGCTTCCACCAGACCGCCGTGCACCGCGGCGTGGCGCCCTACCGGCCCAACTCCCTCGACGGCGGCTGCCCGTTCCTGGCGGGCGCGGACACCGGGGCGTACATCGAGACGCCGGTGACGGTCCCGGAGAGCAAGAAGGTCCGCGAGGCGCCCGAGTCCTTCGCCGACCACTTCAGCCAGCCCCGCCGGTTCTGGCTCAGCATGAGCCCCGTGGAGCGCGAGCACATCATCGGCGCCTACACCTTCGAACTCGGCAAGTGCTACGAGCAGGCCATCAAGGAACGCGGCCTCCAGGTGCTGGCCAACATCGACCCCGAGCTGTGCGCCCAGGTCGCCGCCGGACTCGGTCTGCCCGCGCCGTCGGCCACCGTGCCGCTCGCGGACGTCGAGCCCAGCCCGGCCCTCTCCCAGGTCGGGCACACCTGGCCCACGGACGGCAGGATCGTCGGCATCGTCACCGGCCCCGACGGCGACCTGGAGGGCGTACGGGCCGTACGCGACGCGGTGCTCGCCCAGGGCATGGTGCCCCTGGTCGTCGCCCCGACCGGCGGCAAGCTCGGCGACGGCGCGAACGCGCTGACCGTCCAGCGCTCCTACGCCACCGCGCGCTCGGTGGAGTTCGACGCCGTCCTGCTGGCCGGCACGCCGGGCATCGGCGCCGACGCCTACGGCGCCCGGGACGCCAAGTCCGGCCTCGACTCCGTCGAGCGGGCGGCGTACGACCCGCGGGTGGCGCTGCTGCTGTCGGAGGCGTTCCGGCACGGCAAGGCGATCGGCGCGTGGAAGGGGGCCGAGGCCGCGCTGGAGGCGGCCGGGGTGCCCGCCGACGCGCCCGGCGTGATCGTCGGCGACAGCGGCACCGGCACCCTGGAGCAGATCCTCCACCTCCTGGGCGCCCACCGCGTCTGGGAACGCTTCCCCGCCCAGGTCTGAACCCGTACGGGTTCCACCTGTACGGGTCCGACCCGGGCAGGTCCGACCCGCACCGAGCACCGGCCCGGGCCTCCGCACGGATGTGGCTGAAGCCACGCCCCGAAGGAGGCCCGGGCCATATCGCCGTCCCCGAGCCGCGGGCTAGCGTTCTCGCCGTCCCCGTGCCCGCGACTCGCTCGAACGGCCCGCCAGTGCTCCTCGAAGACCTCTCTCCCCTCATCGCGGCGACCACCCAGTGGCTGACCGGCGCCTATCCGCCGGCCGGCGGCGGCGCGCTGGCCTCCGTGCTGTGCGAGATGCAGGCGCGCCAGGCCGTGACGGCCGCGGCCTGGCTGCGCTATCCCACGCCCATGGACGCCGCCCTGGTCGTCGTGGCGGGGCCCGGTGGCTCGGCCCGGCTGGACTGGATCACCGGCGCGGACGGCGCCGGGACCGCAGGCCCGCAGGCGTACGCCTGGCGGACCTGGGTGGACGAGGTCGTCGCCAGCTGGGCCGCTTGCCTGCTCACCGACCCCGGCCTGGCCGGCCGTGCGGTGGCCGCGCTCGCCGAGGGCGGCGGTCAGGCGGCGGGGACGCCGGTCGAGTTCCGGCGGCTGCTCGCCCCCGACGACACCGACCGCGGGGCCGCCGCGCTGCTGCGCCACCCCGACCTGCTCGCCCCGGTCGCCGCCCTGCACCGGACCCAGCTGCGCCACCTCCTGGAGCGCGGCTCGACCCTGGCGGCCTGACCCCGGACAACCGCACCACCCACACGGCTCGCACGGCCCGCATCGCCCGGACCGGTCGCACGACCCAGACCGCCCGCACCGCCCGGACGGCGCGACCGGGTCGCCCTACCGCACCGCCTCGCCCAGCGCCTCCCGGGCCGCGTCCAGCGCGGTGACGCGGTCGGCCGGCACCAGGCCCACGCGGGTGCGCCGGTCGAGCAGGTCGGCCTCGTCGAGCGCGCCCTCGTGGCGTACGGCCCACACCAGTTCGGCGCGGGTGACGGGGTGCCCGTCGAGCACGGGCTCGCGCAGGCGCGGGTCCAGGGCGCCCAGGGCGTGGACGTACGGCGCCTCGGTGCCGTAGCGGCGGATCAGCCGGCGCGGCGCCTGGAGCGCGGCGAGGACCCGCGGCGAGGCCGCGCCGACGAGCGGGAGGGCGGCCGTGGGGGAGGGGCCCGCGGTCAGCCGGCCGGTGGCGAGCGCGGCGTCGACGGCGTCCTCGGCCATCCGCCGGTAGGTGGTGAGCTTGCCGCCGACCACGGTGACCACACCGTCCGCCGAGGTGAGCACCGCGTGCCGGCGGGAGACGTCCGCGGTCCGCGGCGCCCCGCCCAAGGCCCCCTCGGGCGTGGCGTCCAGCAGCGGGCGCAGCCCGGCGAACGCGCCCACCACGTCCTGGCGCCGCACCGGCACGTCCAGGGCGGACCCGAGGACGTCCAGCAGGAAGCCGACGTCGGTCTCGGGCACCTCGGGAACGTCGGGCACCGGACCGTCGACGGGTTCGTCGGTGAGGCCCACGTAGACCCGGCCGTCGCCCTGCGGCAGCACCAGCACGAAGCGGTTGCTCTCGCCGGGCACCGGGATGTGCAGCCCGGCGGGCAGCGGCCCCAGCGGTTCGGAGCGCAGCACCAGATGGGTGCCGCGCGAGGGCCGGATCCGCACCCCCTCCACCAGGCCGCCCGCCCACACACCGCAGGCGTTGATCACGACGCGGGCCCGGATCTCGCCCTCCTCGCCGGTGAGTTCGTCACGCACCCGGGCGCCGCCGGCGGTGAGTTCCAGCGCGCGGACCCGGGTCAGTATCCGCGCGCCGCGCGCCGCCGCCGTACGGGCGAGGGCGGTGACCAGCCGGGCGTCGTCGGTGAGCCGGCCGTCCCAGGACAGCAGGCCGCCGCGCAGCCCGCTGCCGCGCAGCGCCGGCGCGAGATGGCGGGTCTCCACCACCGACAGGCGGCGTGGCGCGGGCAGCGTGGCGCGGGCGGTGCGCGCCGCCAGCCGCAGCCCGTCGCCCGCGCGGAAACCCGCCCAGGCCAGCGCGGCCTGGCCCCGGGTGACCAGCGGGGTCAGCGGCAGCACGAACGGCTGCGCGCCCACCAGGTGCGGCGCGGTGCGCTCCATCAGCACCCCGCGTTCGACCGCGCTCTCGTGGGCCACGTCGAGCTGCGCCGAGGCGAGGTAGCGCAGCCCGCCGTGGATGAGCTTGGAACTCCAGCGCGAGGTGCCGAAGGCCAGGTCGTGCGCGTCGATCGCGGCGACGGACAGACCGCGGGCGGCGGCGTCCAGCGCGGCGCCCGCCCCCGTCGCGCCCAGCCCGACGACCAGCACGTCGACCGCGGGACCGCCGACCGTGCGGGCCAGTTCGCGGGCGCGGCGCGCGGCGGACAGCGAGGACCCCGCGGCCGCGCCGGCCGGTGCGTCGGGTGCGCCCGCGTCGAGGGGGCTGCTGCTGGAGTTCATGGCGTCAGGGTCCTCTCCAGGATGGTCCGCAGTTCGGCGAGGAAGGCCTCGTCGCCCAGGGCGGGGTCGTCCGCGTCGGTCATCGTGCGCAGCGACAGGGTGAAGGACTGCACGACCAGCAGCAGGGACCGCGCCTGAAGGGCGGGGTGGCCGGGGCGCACCGTCCCGTCGGCGTGGCCCTCGCGCAGGCCGTCGGCGATCAGTTCGAGCAGGGCCTCCTGGCTGGCGCCGCGCCGGTCCAGCACGTAGGGCAGGAGCAGTTCCGGGTCGACGTCGAGGATCTTGCGGAACAGCGGATGCGCGCGGAAGGCGGCCACCCCGGCCACCAGGCCGTCCACGATCAGCGTCCGGGTGCCGACGCCGGGCCGGCGCTCGGGCATCGCCCCGGTGGCCACGCCGATCCACTCCCTGGTCATCAGATCGCCCACCAGGGACCGCACGTCCGGCCAGCGCCGGTACAGCGTCATCCGGGAGACCCCGGCGCGCCGGGCCACGTCCGTCAGGGTCGTACGGCGCACGCCGACCGCCAGGACGCAGTCGCGCACGGCGTCCAGTACGGGATCGCCGGCGGCGTCCTCGGGGTCGGTCGAACCGTTGTGACGAATAGGCGTCATGTGTAACAGTGTAACGCCCTTGGAACCGACCGGTGAGGAACAACCCCATGGACATGCTGTGGAGCGGCTGGGGCGACCCGGCCAAGGCCGCACCGCTGCCCGAGACGGTCACCGCGCTCCTGCGCGACCTGCTCGGCGTCAAGCCCCGGGGCGCCGCACCGGTCGCCCTCGCGCAGCTCACCGTCCCCGAACCGCCGCTGACCGCCGACGCCCACCGCGCCCTGGCCGCCGCGGCCGGCGGCCAGGAGCACGTCCGCACGGACGCCGAGTCCCGCGTCCGGCACACCCGCGGCAAGTCCACCCCCGACCTGCTGCGGATCAGGGAGGGCGACCTCGGCGACCTGCCGGCGGCGGTGGTGCTCCCCGCGAGCCACGACGACGTGCTCGCCGTGCTGCGCGCCTGCGCCGCCCACGGCCTCGCCGCCGTCCCGTTCGGCGGCGGCACCTCCGTCGTCGGCGGCCTCGCCCCCGAGCCGTCCGGCGCCCGGCCCTTCGTCGCCCTGGACCTGCGCCGCATGGACCGGCTGCTCGCCCTCGACCCGGTCTCCCGCACCGCCACCCTCCAGGCAGGGCTGCGCGCCCCGCACGCCGAGGCGCTGCTCGCCGAACACGGCTTCACCCTCGGCCACTTCCCGCAGTCCTACGAGTGGGCGACCATCGGCGGCTTCGCCGCCGCCCGCTCCAGCGGCCAGGCCTCCGCCGGGTACGGCCGCTTCGACGAGATGGTGCTCGCCCTCACCCTCGCCACGCCCGAGGGCACCCTGGAGACCGGCCGCGCCCCGCGCTCGGCCGCCGGCCCCGATCTGCGCCAGCTCGTCCTCGGCTCCGAGGGCGCGTTCGGCGTCATCACCTCCGTCACCGTGCGCCTGCGCCCGCTGCCCGAGACCCGGGTGTACGAGGGCTGGCGCTTCGCCTCCTTCGAGGAGGGCGCCGCCGCGCTGCGCCGGCTCGCCCAGGACGGCCCGCGGCCCACCGTGCTGCGCCTGTCCGACGAGACCGAGACGCTGGTCGGCCTCGCCCAGCCCGACGCCATCGGCGCCGGGGACGCGCAGGCGGCGGGCTGCCAGGCGATCGCGGGCTACGAGGGGGAGGCCGAGGAGGTGGCGTACCGCAGGGAACGGGCCGCGGCCGTCCTGCGCGCGTGCGGCGGCACCCTCCTCGGCGAGGAGCCCGGCGAGCGCTGGGCGCACGGCCGCTACTCGGCGCCGTACCTGCGCGACGCGCTGCTGGACGTGGGGGCGTTCGCCGAGACGCTGGAGACCGCCGCCTTCTGGTCGCGGGTGCCCGAGCTGTACGCCGCCGTCCGCGACGCCCTCACCGCGACGCTCACCGAGGCCGGCACCCCGCCGCTGGTGATGTGCCACATCTCGCACGTCTACGAGAACGGCGCCTCCCTCTACTTCACGGTGGTGAGCGCCCAGGGCGAGGACCCGGTGGCGCACTGGACGCCCGCCAAGCACGCCGCCAACGAGGCGATCCTCGCCGCCGGCGGCACCATCAGCCACCACCACGGCGTGGGCACCGACCACCGCGACTGGTACCTCCGGGAGGCCGGACCGCTCGGCGCGGACGCCCTGCGGGCGGTCAAGCGGCGTCTGGACCCGGCCGGCCTGCTCAACCCCGGAGTCCTGCTGCCCCAGGACTGAGCCCGGCCCCCGTGGCGCCGGGCTCCCGCCCCGTCGCGTAATCTCCCGCCACCCCGCCCAGTACTCTCCCGCCACCGTCCTCTCTGCGCCCACGGAGGCCCACCGATGCGACAGTTCACCGCCATCGTCAACCCCACCGCGGGCGGCTCCGCGGGCGCCGCGGCGCTGCTGCGGGTGGCCCGGCCGCTCCGGGAGGCGGGCGCCTCGGTGGAGACCGAGTACAGCCGCAGCCTCGTCCACGCCCAGGAACTCGCCCGGCGGGCGGGGGAGCGGGGCCGGGTCGTCCTCGCGGTGGGCGGCGACGGCATCGCCGGCGGGATCGGCGGCGCGCTCAGCGGCACCGGCGCCCTCCTCGGCCTCGTCCCGGCCGGCCGCGGCAACGACTTCGCCCGCGCCCTCGACCTGCCCGCCGACCCGGCCGAGCTGGCCCGGGTGCTGCTGCACCACGCCCCGCGCCCCGTCGACACCATCGAGGTGGAGTCCGCGGTCCACCCGCGCACCGTCGTCCTCGGCAGCGTGTACGCGGGCGTGGACGCGCTCGCCAACCGGCACGCCAACCACGCCAGACTGCTGCGCGGCGCCGCCTCGTACTACGCCGGCGGACTGCGCGCCGTGGCCACCTGGCGCGCGGCGACCTACCGGGTCACCGTCGACGGCGAGGAGCACACCCACCGCGGGTACACCGTGGTGGCCGCCAACTCGGCCTACTACGGCTCGGGCCGGATGATCGCGCCCGGCGCCCGCGTCGACGACGGGCTGCTCGACGTGGTGCTGATCCGCGCCGCACCGCGCCGCCTCTTCTTCACCCTGATGAACGAGCTGAAGTCGGGCGGCCACGTCGGCCGCCCGGAGGTGCGGGTGCTGCGCGGCCGGGAGATCAGCGTCGCGGCCGACCGGGAGATACCGTACGGCGCCGACGGCGAGGTGGACGCCGTCCTGCCCGTCACCGCCCGCGTCCTGCCCGGCGCCCTCTCGATGCTGTGCTGAACTCGATGCTGTGCCGAGGGGCCTCCGGACGCCCCGGGCCCCGGCCGCGGTGCCGTGGCGCTACGCGCAGCCCCAGGCCGACATCCCCTGGAGGAGCGCCAGCCGCTTGGCCACGGCGATCTGCTCCTCGCGGGTGGCCAGATCGGCCCGCGGCGCGTACTTCAGGCCGCCGGCCGCGATCCAGCTGGACTGCCTGAACTGCAGCCCGCCGAAGTACCCGTTGCCGGTGTTGGCCTTCCAGTCGCCGCCGGACTCGCAGGCGGCGATGGCGTCCCAGTCGGCCACGGCCGCCTCGGCCGGGGCGGCGGGCGCGGTGGGCCCGCCGGCCAGCGCGGCGGTGGTCG
>NZ_BAABKC010000089.1:0-2389 GCF_039543625.1 Streptomyces similanensis
AGTCGGCGAACTGCCCGACCAGCCGGTCGCCGACCTCCGCCAGCACCCCGCGCCCGAACTGCGCCGGACGGCCGGTCACCGTCAGATCGGTGCACACCGACACGGCCGTCACGCCGTCGCGTTCCTCCAGGTCCGCCGTCACGGTCGCCCGCGCCGTGCCCTGTCCGCGCGTCTCCCGCCCGTTCGCCGCCAGCACCAGGCGGTGCGCCGTCTCGTCCTGCTCCTCGAAGACCGCCGTGCCCTTGTACGCCACGGTGATCGGGCCCAGCCGCACCTTCACCGCCCCGGTCACGGTCCTGCCGTCGTAGTCCTCCACGGTGGCACCGGGCAGGCACGGCGCGACCCGTTCGATGTCGAGGAGCGCCCGCCAGGCGTCGCCGAGCGGGACGGGAACGGTGAACTCGTGGCGCAGTTCCATGGACTTCCTCTTCACGATCAGACGGTCGGGCGGGCAGACGGTCGGACGGTCAAGCGATCGGACGGTCAAGCGATCGGATGGTCGGGTGGTCGGGTGGTCGGGTGGTCGGGCGGTCAGGCGGAACGCACCGCGTGGATGGCTCCCGCGGTCGCGGTCAGCGGCGTACCCGTGCCGCCCCAGCGCAGCGAGATGATCTCGGCCGCGACGGACACGGCCACCTCCTCGGGGGTGCGGGCGCCCAGGTCGAGACCGACCGGCGAGCGCAGCCGGGACAGCTCGGCCTCGGTCAGGCCCGCGTCGAGCAGCCGCTCCAGCCGCTCGTCGTGGGTACGGCGGCTGCCCATCGCCCCGATGTACGCGGCCGGGCGGCGCAGCGCCTCCTCCAGCAGCGGCACGTCGAACTTCGGGTCGTGGGTGAGCACGCAGACCACCGTGCGCTCGTCGGTGTCGGTGGCGCGCAGGTAGCGGTGCGGCCAGTCCACGAAGACCTCCACCGCGTCGGGGAACCGCTTCGGCGTGGCGAACACCGGGCGGGCGTCGCACACCGTGACCCGGTAGCCGAGGAAGGCGCCGATCCGGGCGACGGCCGCCGCGTAGTCGATCGCGCCGAACACCAGCATCCGCGGCGGCGGCGCGAAGGAATGCAGGAACACGGCGACGGCGTCCTCCCGGCGCTCGCCGCGCGCCCCGTAGTGCCGCGTCCCGGTGGCGCCCAGGGCGAGTTCGCCGCGGGCGTCGGCGGTGACCGCCACGTCCAGTCCGGGCGCGCCCAGGGTGCCGGCCACCGTGTCGGGCCACACCGCGAGGGCCGCGCCGCGCGGCGCGGGCCCGTCGACCACCGTCGCCACGGTGACCGGTTCGCCGGCGGCCACCGACGCCGCGACCGCCCCGAACGCCGGATCCGTCTCCGGGGTCACGGGCCTGACCAGCACACTGATCTCGCCGCCGCAGGTGAGGCCGACCGCGAACGCGTCCTCGTCGCTGTACCCGAAGGACGCCAGCTCCGCCCGGCCGCTCGCCATCACCTCCCGCGCCAGCTCGAAGACGGCCCCCTCCACGCAGCCGCCGGACACGCTGCCCACGACCTCGTCCTCCGGGCCGACCGCCATCGCCGCGCCGGGGTCGCGCGGCGCGCTGCGGCTCACCGTGACGACGGTGGCCAGCGCGAAGGGCGCCCGCGCCGCGTA
Source organism: Streptomyces similanensis (assembly GCF_039543625.1). NCBI lineage: Bacteria > Bacillati > Actinomycetota > Actinomycetes > Kitasatosporales > Streptomycetaceae > Streptomyces > Streptomyces similanensis. Next base: position 1,606 of record NZ_BAABKC010000089.1, read on the forward strand.
CCAGCGCCCGAGCGCCGGAAGAATCTCACGCACGCTCCACTCCTTCCCACTCGCCCCACCCCGAGCCCCCCGCCCCCTCCACCACCGACCCGCCCCTTCCGGGCCCGGTCCCGCCGGCCCTCACCCCGCCCGCCGTCGCCGTCCCCCCGCCTCCGGTGTCCGCGCCCCGTACCACCGCTGCCAGGCGTTCCAGTGCGGCCAGGCTGTGGCCCTCGACGAAGGCGTCCACGCTCGGCAGGGCCGCCGCCATTCCGGCGGCCAGGGGGGCGTAGCCGGGGCGCGCCTTCAAGGGGTTGGCCCACACGACGCGGTGCGCGAGCCGGTGCAGGCGGCGCATCTGGTCGGCGAGCAGCCGCGGATCGCCGCGCTCCCAGCCGTCCGAGAGCAGCACGACGACGGCGCCGCGCGCCATGCCCCGTTGCCCCCAGCGGTCCAGGAACTCCCGCAGCAGCTCCCCGAGCCGGGTGCCCCCGCGCCAGTCGGGCACGGCCTCGCCGACCGCCGCCATCGCCAGGTCCGGGTCGCGGTGGGACAGCTCACGCGTCACCCGGGTCAGCCGGGTGCCGACGGTGAACACCTCGGTGCGCCGCGCGCGGGCCGCCGCGTGCGCGAATCGCAGCAGCGCGTCGGCGTCCGGCCCCATCGAGCCGCTGACGTCCACCAGCAGCACCACCCGCCGGGGCCGCTCGCTGCGCGCGTGCCGGCGCGGCAGCGCGGGCTCGCCGCCGCGCCGCAGCAGCTCCCGCACGGTGCGGTGCGGATCGACGGCCCCGCGCCGCGCCGG
>NZ_BAABKC010000090.1:0-13666 GCF_039543625.1 Streptomyces similanensis
GCGCGCGGTTCGCTCCGCGAACGCGACGCGGTGGCACTACGCGCCACTTCCGCGCTCACGCGCGGGCTGCCGGAACTCCGTTCCGGCAGCCGGCCACTCCGTGGCCCAGCCAGTCGGGGCCGGCTCCGCCGGCCCCGACGCGGGATCCGGTGCGCTCCGCGCCCCAAATCCCGCAAAAATCGCAGCAGCGAGCGGTGTTGGAGGCATGGGGGTGAGTGCCGGGCCGGACGGCGGGGCAGACGCCCGGCCCGGCACTCACCTTGATCGTACGGTGACTGACAAGGCATCAGTCAGGTGCTGTCCGAGGAACGGTGCACGCAATCCTTCACGTCGAGTGTCTTCGTCCAACCGAGTGCGTCACTTGGCATTTAGTTGCTACTCTTGGGATCCTGGGCGGGTGCCTCTCCGGGATATAAAGGCCCCAGGATGTCGGGCTGCTGTCCTCTCCGTTCAGACCCGTGCAGTCCATCAGTTTCCCTTATTTCTGGCGAGAGAAGACGGAACGGATATGACGCGCATGGAACTTCGCCCCCATCAGATTGAGGCCGTGGATGCGGCGTTGCGGATGCTGTCCGAGCCTCCGGGGGGCGGTATTCCGCCCGCGGGTCTGAGGGCTCAGGTTATCGCCGCTACCGGCTCGGGGAAGACCCTCATCGGGACCGAGGTCGCGAACCGGCTTTCCGCTCGCCTCGTGCTGGTCCTGGTCCCGACCTTGGACCTGCTCATGCAGATGACCCGGGCCTGGCGCCGGGGAGGCCGGCGGGGGGCGATGGTGGGGGTGTGCTCGTTGCGGGCTGAGGAGAGCGGCGGGATCCCGTGCACGACCGACCCGGACGAACTGACCGACTGGGTACGAGCATTGGAGCACGAAAGGGTGACGGTGTTCGCGACGTACGCCTCGGTCGGGCTCCGCATCCTCCAGCGGGCGCACGCCGCGGGCCTGCCCGCGTTCGACCTGATGGTCGTGGACGAGGCGCACCGGACGAGTGGGGATGCCGGCCGGCCGTGGGCGGCCGTGCACGACCAGACTCAACTCCCCGCGGTGCGGCGGTTGTACATGACGGCGACGGCACGGATCTGGGAGGCCGAGGGCGACGCGCCTCGGTTGGTGGCGAGCATGGACGAGAACAGCCCCGTCTTCGGCCCCCTCGCCTACAAGCTCCGGCTGTCCGAGGCGATCCGGCTGGGCCTGGTCGCGCCGTATCAGGTGCTGTGCCTGGACATCCGCGACCCGCAACTGTGGGCCGCGATGACCGACGGCGTCCCCGGCACGGACGCGGCACGCGGGGCGCGGCTGGCGGCGATCGCGTCCGGGTTGATGCGGGCCGCGTCGCAGGAGCGGTTTCGGCGGGTGCTCAGTTTCCATTCGCGGGTGGGGGAGGCGGAGGCGACGGCGGCCGTCGTGCCCGCGGTGGCGGCGCGGCTGGCCGAGGACGAGCCGGACCGCTACCCGCCCGCCGGGCAGGTGTGGGCAGACTGGCTGTACGGCGAACACGCCCCCGGACACCGGCGGCGAGTGCTCGACGAATTCGCCTCCGACTTCCTGGGAGACGGCGAATTCGCTGGTCTTGATGTTCCGGCGAAATTGCGTGTGCTGTCGTCGGTGCGGGTTTTGGGTGAGGGGGTTGATACGGCGGAGTGTGACGCGGTGCTTTTCGCGGACGCGCGAGGGTCGATGGTGGACATCGTGCAGATGGTGGGGCGTGCGCTCCGGATGCATCCAGGCGGCGGGAAAATCGCCACCTTGGTGGTGCCGGTATTCCTCAGTCCGGACGAGGACGAGAATCATATGCTGACCTCGGACGCCTACGGAACCCTCGCGAAGGTCCTCGGAGCATTGCGGGCGCACGACACCGAGACGATCGAGGCACTGGCCGACCCGCGTCCGCGCAGCAGCCGACCTGACAGCCAACTTTCCGCCTCCGAAAGCGAGTTGGAGAGCGCCGGTGAGGATCAGGACCAGGAGGACGAGGACGCGGCGCGGGTGAGTGCGGCGGCTGCGGGCGTGCTCCGCTTCAGCAGCGAGCGGGACCCGGTGGCGCTGGCCGCGTTCGTGCGGCTGCGGGTCATCGACCCGGAGAACGCCGCGTGGCGTCGGGGGCTGGAGGCGGCGGCGCGCTGGCGCCGGGAGTCCGGTGAGGGCGCGCTGTCGGTGCCGGTGTCGTTCCGGACCCCGCAGGAGTGGGGCGCCGTCGGCGGGCATCCGCTGGGGGCGTGGCTGGCCGACCAGCGCAGGTACTACGCGGCCGGGACGCTGGAGGCCGAGCGCGTGGCCGAGCTGGACGGGCTGGGGATGGTGTGGGCGGTGCAGATGCCATGGGAGGACATGCTGGCCGTGGCGCGCTCGTACATGGCCGTGCACGGGCACTTCGTCCCGCCCACCACGGCGGTGTGGGAAGGGCGGAACATCGGGCACTGGGCCCGCAACCAACGCCAGGCCGCCCGCAGAACCCTCCAGAACACGCTGCGGCGAGCCGCGGGCGAAACCGGCGTGCCGAGCACCGGGGAACTCACCCAAGCCCGCCAGGAAGCCCTGGACGCGGTCGACCCGGGGTGGTGCCCGGCGTGGGACGCCGGGTGGCAGCGGGCGCTGAGGCTGTGCCAGAACCACGTGCGCGCCGGCGGGACGCTCCCGAGCGTGGCGGGCGAGGTCATCGTGCACGGCGAGGACCTGGGCGCCTGGACCGCGGCGCAGCGCGCCGGCTGGGATCGGTTGATGCCGGCGCAGCAGTACCTGCTGGAGACACTCGGACTGGAACCCACACCAGGCACCGACGCCGGCGCCGGGACGGGCGCGGCGCGGCCGATGGGCCGGCGGGACCAGGCCCGCGCGCTCAACCTCACCGCCGCACGACAATTCCACGAACGGGAAGGACACCTGCGGGTACCCCGCAAACACGTCGAGGTACTGCCGGACGGAACCGAGGTCAAGCTCGGCGCCACCGTCGACAACACCCGCCGCCGCGCCACCACCCTCACCGACCAACAACGCGAGGAATGGACCGCGCTCGGCATGCGCTGGTAAGCGGCGGGTCGGCGCCCTGGGGCACGCCATGACCGACCAACGGATCACCCCCGCGTCGGCGGGGAGGACGCGTGGGCAAGTGGCTATCACACCGGAGTCGACGGATCACCCCCGCGTCGGCGAGGAGGACCCGACCACCACCACGTGCGCCGCCAGACGGATCGGATCACCCCCGCGTCGGCGGGGAGGACCTGGACGTGATCGAGATCGTGACCGGCGCGGACGAATCACCCCCGCGTCGGCGGGGAGGACGCCGACGCCGACCGGCCGGCCATGCGCACGTCCGGATCACCCCCGCGTCGGCGGGGAGGACATCACGAACACGCTGGACGCCGTCGCTCCGGTCGGATCACCCCCGCGTCGGCGGGGAGGACATCACGAACACGCTGGACGCCGTCGCTCCGGTCGGATCACCCCCGCGTCGGCGGGGAGGACTCCCGGAGCAGTACGGCGTCGCCGATGTCGGCCGGATCACCCCCGCGTCGGCGGGGAGGACGCTTCGGTGCCGCGTGGCAGCAGGCGATGCGTCGGATCACCCCCGCGTCGGCGGGGAGGACCCGGTGACCGGCGCGATGTACATGCTCGACAGCGGATCATCCCCGCGTCGGCGGGGAGGACCGGGTCCCGTTCCGAGTCGCGTACCGGGTCCTCGGATCACCCCCGCGTCGGCGGGGAGGACGGGCGCGACTGTAACCGGGCCCGTCCCGCATCCGGATCACCCCCGCGTCGGCGGGGAGGACTCCCGGAGCAGTACGGCGTCGCCGATGTCGGCCGGATCACCCCCGCGTCGGCGGGGAGGACATGGTGAGGACGGCGATCTGCCCGCCGGTCAGCGGATCACCCCCGCGTCGGCGGGGAGGACACGCGGTTCGGCTCGACCTTGACGTCCTTGAGCGGATCACCCCCGCGTCGGCGGGGAGGACGCTGCCATCTGCGGGCCGATGTGCGCCATGGCCGGATCACCCCCGCGTCGGCGGGGAGGACTTCAGCCCCGACAAGCCCAGCGTGGACGTGAACGGATCACCCCCGCGTCGGCGGGGAGGACCTGCGTCATCTCTCGTCGGTCAGTGAGGTGGTCGGATCACCCCCGCGTCGGCGGGGAGGACTCGCCCCACCGCTCCGCCCACTCCCACAGGGCCGGATCACCCCCGCGTCGGCGGGGAGGACAACGTCCTGCTGGGCGAGCTGGGGCGGCGCGGCGGATCACCCCCGCGTCGGCGGGGAGGACCTGGTCGGCCTGCTCGCCGTCAACGTGCCGGGAGGATCACCCCCGCGTCGGCGGGGAGGACGTTGACATGGTGCGCGTGTGGAATCTTCGCGTCGGATCACCCCCGCGTCGGCGGGGAGGACTTCGGCTCCGGCATGCGCCGGTTCCTGATCTCCGGATCACCCCCGCGTCGGCGGGGAGGACACACCAGGGCCGCGTAGCGGACCCGCGTCGCGCGGATCACGCCCGCGTCGGCGGGGAGGACCAGTCACACGTTAGTGCACATTCTCATTCTGACGGATCACCCCCGCGTCGGCGGGGAGGACGGAAGGATGCCCCAACGTTCCAGGCGCCGGGGCGGATCACCCCCGCGTCGGCGGGGAGGACTACGTCGAGAAGGTCCGCCGACATGGCGACTCCGGAGCACCCCCGCGTCGGCGGGGAGGACCCGCAGGAACTGCCCGGCGGCCTCCAGCTCGTCGGAGCACCCCCGCGTCGGCGGGGAGGACGCCCGGTGCTGCCAGTTGATCGCTTCCACCCGCGGAGCACCCCCGCGTCGGCAGGGAGGACATGGGCATGGGGACCGTGGGGATTGTGAGCACAGGAGCACCCCCGCGTCGGCAGGGAGGACTGCTCTGGGGCGTGCCCCGACTGCCCCTATGACGGAGCACCCCCGCGTCGGCGGGGAGGACTACGTCGGCGACCCTGCCCAGGCGCATGACTACGGAGCACCCCCGCGTCGGCGGGAAGGACCGCTCCGGGGCGCGCTGTGCTCACCCACCCGCCGGAGCACCTCCGCGTCGGCGGGGAGGACGCCCTTCAGCCGGGCGAGAAGCTGCGCCAGATCGGAGCACCCCCGCGTCGGCGGGGAGGACGCCGGCCAGCTACTCGGTGGCGGTCGTCGTCACGGAGCACCCCGCGTCGGCGGGGAGGACATCAGCATCCCGTTCGTGAGAAGCTCCAGCTCCGGAGCACCCCCGCGTCGGCGGGGAGGACGACGTAGCCGGTGGTGCCCTTCGCGAAGGTCTCGGAGCACCCCCGCGTCGGCGGGAAGGACCTGTGCACGTACGGCTGCTGAACGAGGGGAAGCGGAGCACCCCCCGCGTCGGCGGGGAGGACCACGTACGCGTGCGCGCTGTTGTGGAAGAAGACGGAGCACCCCCGCGTCGGCGGGGAGGACGAGCGCCCCTGTGTCCAGTAGGTCTCCAGTAGCGGAGCACCCCCGCGTCGGCGGGGAGGACACGGGGATCATGAACAGGGTGAACAAGAGGTACGGAGCACCCCCGCGTCGGCGGGGAGGACGGTTCCTCTGTCTGGAAGACCGCCCCTGCCTGCGGAGCACCCCCGCGTCGGCGGGGAGGACACGATCATGAACCCGCGACCGTAGGCAAGTGCCGGAGCACCCTCGCGTCGGCGGGGAGGACGAACGCGCGATCACAGCCCCGCACTTCGGACCACCCCCGCGTCGACGGGGAGGACGCAGCCAGACCGCCGACGACCGCCTTCCACATCGGAGCACCCCCGCGTCGGTGGGGAGGACACCAAGGCCGCCACCGGCCCCGACTCCACGATCGGAGCACCCCCGCGTCGGCGGGGAGGACACCACCTCCTTGCCGTTGCGCTCGGCCCATGCCGGAGCACCCCCGCGTCGGCGGGGAGGACCGCCACAGGGTACTGAGCAGGACGTCAGCACCCGGAGCACCCCGCGTCGGCGGGGAGGACTGGAAGTTGTACGTCCTCAACCGCTTCGGCGGCGGAGCACCCCCGCGTCGGCGGGGAGGACATCCCGTGCTACTCCGGGTGCCTGGCCGCCTTCGGAGCACCCCCGCGTCGGCGGGGAGGACGGCTGGAGCTGCGCAATCTGCTCATCCGCGTACGGAGCACCCCCGCGTCGGCGGGGAGGACGCCAACGCGCATTCATCTAGTCACGGTGGTCACGGAGCACGCCCGCGTCGGCGGGGAGGACACCTGATCAGAGCAGGAGTCGGCATGCCCGATCGGAGCACCCCCGCGTCGGCGGGGAGGACGGCCGTGCCACACGGAGCGACGACCTTCGGTCCGGAGCACCCCCGCGTCGGCGGGGAGGACGCTGCCGGGCAGTAGTACAGGCTGGCACCAGGCGGAGCACCCCCGCGTCGGCGGGGAGGACTACGTGCCGGACGCGATCACAGCCCCGCACTTCGGACCACCCCCGCGTCGGCGGGGAGGACGCAGGCCCTCGCGGACGCCGTCTGTGCACAGAGGAGCACCCCCGCGTCGGCGGGGAGGACCGGATGATGCGCCGGCGGATACGAGGCCAGTCCGGAGCACCCCCGCGTCGGCGGGGAGGACCGCCAGGCATGAACAGCGAATTCCACCAAGTCCGGAGCACCCCCGCGTCGGCGGGGAGGACGTCCTCGACCTCGCCGCCGGCTGGACCCTCGGCGGAGCACCCCCGCGTCGGCGGGGAGGACGCGATCTCGCGCTCGTCACTCTTCATGGCGACCGGAGCACCCCCGCGTCGGCGGGGAGGACCCGTTCACCGAGCGACTCGTCGTTCAGCAGCGCGGAGCACCCCCGCGTCGGCGGGGAGGACTCTTCCTGACCTGCACCTTAAGACTGGCTTTTCGATTCCTTTGCCATGGGTGCGGCGGTCATCCGGACCAAGGTGAGGCCGTCGAAGTCGATGAGGGCCCGACGGCGGGCTCCTGCGGTTCGGATGGCGTAGCCCTGTTCCGTGGCAGGGGGGTGTAGGAGGACGGCTGCACCGTTGCCCACGACTTCTGTGACAGCGTTCCATAGTTCGTCGTGGACGCGGGCCGAGACGCTGCCGACGAAGATGCCGGCCACCACTTCGCTGGTCCATCGGCTGAGGGCGCCGTAGGTGGTCAGGGACAGCGGTGGTGGCGATGACGATCATGGAGGGCATCAGTCACCCGCTTCGGCGTAGTTGACGCCTGTTGGAAGGACGCCTGCTTTGGGGTCCCAGAGGTGAACCATTCGCACGTCGCGCCGTTCGGATCGTTCCTCGCCGGTGTCGGTCGTGTGGGTGTGTGATGGCGTGAGCAGGGACTGAGTGTCTTGGACGATGCGGGGCAAGAGCCGTAGGAGTCGGAGGTCTTCGCGGAAGCGGCGGCGGGCTTCCTGCTCGGGGTGGTCAGAGTTGTGGAGGGCGAAGGCGAGGGGGAGCGTGATCTCGGCTTTGTAGAGGTCAGCGATGTCATAGACGAAGGCGTGCTGGGTGCCGGTGTGGACGTAGCCGAGGGCCGGGGAGAGTCCGAGTGTGAGCAGGGCAGCGTGGACGACGCCGTATAGGCAGGTGTTGGCTGAGGACAGGGCGAGGTTGACAGGGTCCTGGGTGTCCCATTGGTCGGGGCGGTAATTGCGGCGGAAGCGTCCGATGCCGTGTTGCTGCGCGAGGATCTTGTAGATGGCCTGCCCACGGACGTCCTCCCCGCCGACGTGGGGGTGTTCCGTCTCGGCAGGTGCACTGCAGGGTGGCACCGTCGTTCTCCCCGCCGACGTGGGGGTGTCTCTCTCCTATATGAGTCGCCCCAGGGGTCGGCGGGGAAGGCGGCGGACCGGCTGCGCGATTCACACGCGGGCTCCGGGCATCCTCCCTGCGGTGAGGAGGAAGTCGAGGCACAAGAAGAACGGGGAGTCGGCGACGCGGGGAAGCAAGGCCAGGGCGGTGGCGGCTAGGTGCTTGTGGGCCTGGCCGCCGTCGGAGGATGGGCTCATGCGGCTGCGCGGGCAAGGCTGAGCAGGCCGGCGCCGTAAGACTTGGCCCGTCCGATGCCGACCAACATGGCCTCAGCGAGGGCGTCAGGGTCGGTGACGGTGGCGGTGCCGTCGTAGCGCACCAGATGATGCCGCACGGCGGCGGCGTTGTCGCCGCGGCCATGCACGGCAGCGATCGGGGTGGGCAGTGCTGTGGTCAGGTGCAGTCCGGCCTCGTGGGCGCGGCGTGCCCACCACTGGTCGGCGTCTGGTCCGGTGAGCGCGATGCGTTTGCCACGCTGGCCCTTGTTCTCCAGTGACAGGCGTTCGGTTTTGACCGGGTTGACGACGATACGGTAGCGGACGGCAAGGCCCTTCTGGAGGGCGTTGAACACCGGAGTGAGGTCTTTGACGTCGGCGTGGCCGTAACCGTCGGGCAGGCGTGTCGGGTCGAGGGCAGTGGCCTGGACCAGGAGCGTGCTGAAGGTGTCGGTTACGTCGAGGCGGTACAGGAGCCCGGCCGCCTGCCGGGGACTGTCGCCCAGGCCGTCGGAGACCAGACGCATAAGAGTGCGGTGCATGTCGGTAGCGTTGCGCAGGTCGCGCTGGACGGCGCGGCTGTGGGGATTGAGGCGGATGCGGGCGAGGGCCGCGCCGGGGCTCATGCGGTGGCCTCCTTCATGGCGTAGTCGATCAGCTTCGTGGGGGGTGTTGGGCCGGTAATCAGGTGCAGGGAGAGCGTTCCCCGGTGTGGTGGAGCTGGCGTCGTTCGTATGTGCGGCTGTGTAGGGCGAAGCAGAGGGGAGTGCTGTGCACGGTGAACACGTCTGTTTCGCCGGCCGCCGCGGGTGGCAGCGTTTGTTGTTGAGCTGGCCGCCCCCAGTAGTGTGGTAGTCGGCGAGGCGGCCGCGGGGCCCCGGTCCGCCCGGACGGTGAACTCCAGAGCCGCGTAGCAGTTGAGTGCGCCTGTGTGCTGGTGGGTTGCCCTGCGCCGTGGCAGGCGCGCTGAGCCGCGCGGAGCGCCCGGGGAACGGGGCGGCGTCCCCGTCGGGGGTGAACGCCGAGCGTTCGCTCCGGGACTGCATCGGGCCGGTCAGCCGGAGCACTAGCCTGTTGACACCTGCGCCCTGGCGGAGCAGGCAGCGTCTATGAGGGTGTAACAGGAGTCGTACGCCGCTTCGAGCGCGTCGGTGAACATCTGCACCATTCGGTGGCGCAGTCGGATGCCTTGCATGTTGCCGCTCAGTTCGGCGGGCCTCGCGAGAGCTGGGCACGATGGGGGCCGGCCACGCAGTCACTGGGTGCTCCTCTCCGCCGTCGCGAAGTGGGTGGCGATGTAGTTCTGGAGCGTCTCCAGGTGGCTGGTGCCGAAGCCTGCGTAGGCGGTGTCCGGCAGGTGCACGGCACGCCGGTACAGCGGCCGAGGCCGGTACTGGCGTGCCAGTGGTGCGAACGACATCGGCTCGTCGGTGACTTCGCCGCTGTGGTGATCTCCGTCGCCCTTATCCGGGGCGTCGGAGTTCACGGGGAGCGCACCGAGCGGTCTGTCTCCGTAGAAGTCGATCGGCTGCGGGCCGCTGCGCGGCCTCTTGGCTGCCAAGGGCAGCTGTACCAGGTGGCGCAGCGGATCTTCCACGCATCCCAGCAAGATCGGTCCTTCTGGCGGGCAGGACCTGCGGCCGAGAAAGAGGGGCCAGTGCGGGTCACGCAGGGCAGCGGCGCACGCGTGCAGCAGTGCTTCGTCATCGGACGTCAGCGCGAGCGTGAAAGCAGCGTCGGCTAGGTACTGGCGTTTGGATACCAGAGTGCCCTTACCGTCGGGGCGGTGTTTTCCATCAACGGTGATCACTGTCTCATCGGCGGGCAGTCCCCCACCGACGGTGTGGAAGTCGGACAGCACGACGCCGGGCCGGTCGACACGTACGGTCATCGACAGCTCTGTGAGGTCGTCCAGGGGCGCCTGGCGCGCTCGTCCGAGTCCTGCGGCGAGCATGCCCACGATGCCGGACCGGGTGGGGAATCGGGCTGTGTCACGGCGCGCGTACTTGCTGTGTGTGCCCCAGGACTGGAGTGGGCCTGCTAGACGCAGCAGCAGGCCTTGGGAGGGACGGTCGGTCACTGCGGCGCCTCGGCGAGAGCGAAGTCGACGGCGGCGGTGACCAGAGCGTTGAAGGACGCGTGACGCTCGCCGAGGTGCTCGAGTTTGTCGAACTGGAGGGAAGCGTGTGACGCGTGCAAGACGCGGTCGGGGCCCAGGAGAGTGTTCGCGGCCTTGGCATAGGCGTCGATGCCTTGCACGGAGCGCCCGACGAAGCCGCCGTGTCCGGCTGACCGTACGGGTTCCTCGAAGGCTGCAGCGAACGACAGCGGCCGGTCGGAGCGGACGGCCACGTGCACCAGATGCGGGATGGTGTGCGGTGCGGTGGAGTTCTTCTTCGCCTGTGGCAGGGACTCGATGAAGGAGAGCAGGAACTGGCCGACGAGCTCGCGGGCGGCACCGAGTGCGATGTCGCTGTCATCGCTCAAATTCTTGATGAGTTCCTTGAGGTCGACGGTTGCAAACCGGTAGAAGGTGCCGGTGCTGAACTCGGCAGTGCCCATGTGGCCGCTGCCCGTTTCATCGCCCTTGGCCTCGGTGACATCGTCGACAGCTGCGAAGTAGTCGAGTTCGACCTCGGTAGTGTGCGTGGTGAAGGCGTGCGCGACCTGGACGGCACCGTCGACAGTGGCCTGGTCGACTTCGGTGAGCATGCGGCCGAAGAGGTTGATGATCCCGTTCCTTCTGATGAGGATCTTGTCGATCTTGCCTTTCAGGGCGCTTTCGGGCTTGTTCTTCCCTTTTCCGGTGAAGTCGGTCGTGAGCGCGTCCTTGTGGGCTTCGGCGATGTCGGCCAGGTCCTCGACAGCGTCTTCGGGAAGATAGACGAGCGCGTTGGTCAGGACCTTGTTGGTGATGGGCTGCTTGTCCTTGCCCTTGGCCACCTCCCACTTGATGCTGCTCCCCGCCGCAACATGTGCACCGGCACGTTCGGCAAGCGCCTTGTCCCACCCACGCTCGTGAAGCACCTCGGCGACCCGCTCGCCGATACGGCGTGTGCGCAGCGCGTTCTCGCCGAGTGTGTCCTGGAAGTGCTCGCGGATGGCCCGCTTCCAGGACTGGCTGGAGATACGGGTACGCAGGACGTCGCCGTAGAGCGTGCTTTTCACCGAATTGGTGTCGTCCCGATTCAGGTTCGCGTAGGGAACTGGTTGGACGACATGGATGTCGATGAAGCGTGGCTTGAGGTTCATCGGGGATCTCCTGTGGTTGAGAAGGGTCAGTCCTGGCCGGCGCCGGCCGTGACCCGGTAGAAGTCCTGCAGCCAGCGGCGGCTGATACGCCCTGACTGGTACTGCCAGTCGACGAGGTCTGCCAGCAACTGTCCCCAGTCGATGGAGGCGCCAGTGGCGCGTACCTGATTCACCGCAGCAGGGAGGTGCAGGTGGATGCCGCGGAGGCTCTGCCGCGTCAGGAGGTTGATCCGTGTCTCTGCGGCGCTCATCCGCATCGGCTTGCCCTTTGCGGTGACGGCTTGGCCCAGGGTGGCACCGAACGAGGAGCCATACGGAGTCGGCCCGGGCGGAGCAACCTTCTCGTCAGGTTCCCCCTCCTCCCGAAGAGCCTGCTTGCCTGTCGCCCCGTGTTCGTCGGAAGTGTCTTCGTCGTCTTCTTGGTCGAGTGAGAAGGCGTGTCGGGGCTGGGCCGCAATCAGCGAGGCCACCGTGTAATGGGCCTGGGCTGTCTTGTCATCGCACCCTTCCGGCAGTTGCGGCGTCAGCAGCCGATGCATGGGACGTGTGCGCGGATGGTCAAGGTCACGGCGCAGGCCCGCGCGCAGCGCCGCACGGGCACCGGGGTCTGTGCGACACAGACGTTCGACGTGCGTGGTGAATGCGGCGTACGCGGCGCGATTTTTCTGCCGCTTGCTCGTTTCAGAGGCTTGGAAGGTCACAGCTTGTCCTCGGGTCGGCGGGCGACGGTCACGACTTCTTGGCCGCACTTTTCGTCACCGGTTGTTCCATCGCCTTGTGGGGGTCTTTCAGGGCGGCGAGAATGATGGCCTTCGCCCGGGTGACGGCCTTCGCGCCCCGTGGTGTGCGCGTCACGGAGCTGGTCACTGCCTCGTAGGCGTCGAGCGCGTGCCGCCCGAAGGCCCGGCACGCGGCCTCGAAGTCGAATCCGGTGTCCGTGGCGCCGCCAGAGCGTGTCAACTTCCGAAACCGCGACCAGAACTCGTCCTCCGCCGACGGCCAGTACCGGGCCGCGACCGCGTCCTGCCAGGCCCGCGGATCGTTCTTCTTGTCATCCGTGTACTTCAGCCAGGCTTCCTTCGCGGCCTGCTCCAGCCGGTTCCCGAAGAGCTCCCCGAGTTCACGGAGCTGGCGTACGGGCCGCTCGGTGCTCGCCGCGGCCTCTTCCACTCGGGATAGGAGCACCGGGGTCACGGAGTCGACGTACTGGTGGTTGGCTGCCTGGCTGGCATCTTGCTCGAAGCCGAGCGCGCGTACCCGCAAGTACTCGCTGACGTCGAAGGCATGGTCCATGACCTCCGGCTGGATGGGGCTTGAGTCGTCCAGTTGCTTGAGCAGGAGGGCGTCGATGTCGCGCCACAGCGAACGGGAGGAGCTGGCGAGCCGGGGGGACGTCTTCCCGTCCTTGGCGATGTCCCAGATCAGGTAGTCGTCTTCCGGCCGGATCCGTTCGGCGTCATAAGCCCAGGTGATGTACGCGTCGGCCGTGTGCGCGCCGTCTGGGGCGGGGACGAGACAGAGCGCGTGCTGTGAACAGGCGGTGAGCCGTGAGCAGGGGCCCTGCGGCTCGGGCATCGGCTTGAGCGGGTCCGGGAGGTCGTCGCGCTCCCAAGGGCACAGGTCAGTGTGCCGGCTGACGCCGCCGTCCGGCGGTGTGAGACCGGCCAGCAGCGTCAGGAGCAGGTTGTCGCACTGCGGGTGGTACGACAGTGCGGCCCGCAGGGGCGAGGCTTTGGCGTAGTGGCTGCTCACCTGTCCGACCGCACGCCTGGAAAGGGCGCCGGGGTCTCCCCAGTAGTGCCAGGTGAGCAGCGATAATGCCGTCTGTGAGAGATCGGGAGGTACCGGGCTGTCATGGCTCCAGTGCCCGAACCAGGAGTGGTTGTTGCCCGCTGCCCGGCTCATGACCAGCTTGTGGACGCCGGCCGCGTTGTTCCTGTCGCACTGGTCAGGGAGGCGGGGGTCTTGGAGCCACGGACGATCGCCGTCGAACAGGTCGAAGCGGTGGCTCCACTGACCGAAGTAGCCTTCGATGCCGGCTTTGCGGCCGTCAGACAGGTCGATGCTCTCCACGGGAAGCCCCTGTTCGAGGACTTGTTCCCGCCGGTCGCCCCAGCTTCCGGGTCCTGCCTCGTCCAGAGCGGCGATCCGGGCGGTCAGCGCGTACAGCAAGCGCAGCAGCGCCGAGTGAGCCGGAGCTTCTGGGATCAGCAGAGTGCGGATCTCTCGGGCGTGCACAAACAGGTCCCTGAGCCCTACTTCAGGTGGGCCCGACTGCCCCTCCACCCATGCGACCGGGATCCATGGCTGGTCAATCAGATTGGACGCAGACGTGGTCACGCGCCCCTCCCCCCCTTGTTGCACGTCACCGAATACTAGCCTCGCGCTTTCACGCGGTGGCATGTCCGAGGCTTGATCAGAAACGCGAGAAGTGCTCCTGACCT
>NZ_BAABKC010000091.1:0-20001 GCF_039543625.1 Streptomyces similanensis
GGGCGGCGGCGCCTCGGCGCCGCCGCCCGCCGGGCAACCGCCCGCGCCGCCCCGTCCGCTACGGGTGCGAGAGCCGCCCCGCGCCGCCCCGGCGGCGTATGCGCTCCTGCGTGCGCTCGACCACCCGCGCCTCCCGCCGGGCCCGGCGCCGCTCGCGCCGCAGGGAACGCGCGGTGCTGTTCGGCGCCGAGACCACGCCGTTGCGCTGGCTCCACACCTGGCGGGTCACCCACACGTCGAGCGCCGCCCAGGTGGCCACCACCGTGCTCGCCACACTGCTGAGAACCATCGGGAAGGCCAGCCAGGACCCGGCCATGGTGCACAGGAACGCCACCACGGCCTGGATGAGCGTGACGGCGATGATCAGCACCGCCCGCACCGCCGCCTCGCGCACGGGGTCCGGCAGCCTGCGCCGCCGCGCCGGCTCCTCCACCCACAACGGCCGGCAGGAAGGCCGCCCGGCCTGCCCGGCCGATTCCCCGGCGGCCGCGGGCTGCTCCCGGCCGGGAGCGGGACCCCGGCCGCCTCTGGCCGCCGGAATGTCGTGATCCGGCGCCCGTCGCACCGCCGCGGACCTCGCACCGCCCCGGTCGGCGGCCCTCTCGTGCCGCTCCGCCGTGTCCATCAACGTGTCACTCCCCACCGCCAGCAGACCGCTCGCCCCGGTGTCCGAAGAACCGGCTCCCCAGTGGGCTGCCCGGCTTGCGCTGCTTTACGCCGCCCAGGTGCGGGACGCGGCTCCAGTGACTCGTTCCGCCCCCATGCCCCATGAGGAAGGACGAGTGGGACGGCGTGAAGATTCCCGGGAGACGAAAAATATCGGCCACCGGATCGGACACCCCGGCCCCTCGCGGCACCTCCACCACCTTCGCATTCCGGACGGCGATCTCCCGCCATGCCCGGACAACTCGGCATCTGTCGTCGCTGGCGCGGAAGTTCGGCTTCCGTTCGTCCCTTCGAGATCCCTGTGCGTCGGTAGTAGGCTCGCGCCGTTTGTTGACGCACATGTGTACCCCCGGCCGGCGGGGGTCGAGCTGGGGGAGGCCATGCGCTTTCGCGGGAAGTCCATCCGCCGGAAGATCGTGGCGCTGCTTCTCGTGCCGCTGCTGTCCCTGACCGCGATCTGGGCGTTCGCCACCGTGCTCACGGGACGGCAGGCGACCCGGATGTTCGACACCTCCTCCGTGATGGAGAAGATCGCCTACCCCACCGAGGACACCGCCCGCGTTCTGCAGCAGGAACGGCGCCAGACCCTCGTCTACCTCGCCGACCCGCGCGCCTTCGACGGCCTCGCCGCGCTGCGCCGCAGCCGCACCGCCACCGACCGGGCCCTCGCCGAACTCCGCGGCAACGCCCGCGACTCCGACGCCCGCGACGCCCTGGGCGCCGGCTCCCGCGGACGGCTGACCGCCGTGCTGGACTCCTTCGACGGCATCGGCACCCTGCGGCGCGGTGTCGAGGACGGCACCCTCCGCCGCGCCCAGGCGCTCGACCTCTACAACCGCCTGGTCGACCCCTGCTACACCCTGCTCGCCGGCCTCCACGTCGTCGATGACGCCACGCTCGACCAGCAGTACCGCGCCCTGGTCAACCTCGGCCGCGCCCGCGAACTCCTCGCCCGCGAGGACGCGCTGCTCGGCTCCTCCCTGGTCGTCGGCGCCCTCACCCGCGACGAGACCCGCGACATCTCCGAACTCGCCGCCCAGCGCACCCTGCTGTACGACATCAGCCTGCCGCTGCTGCCGGCCGACGAACGCGGTCGCTACCAGCGGTTCTGGGCCAACGCCGCCTCCGCCCCGCTCAGGGGGGCCGAACGGGCCACCGTCGCGACGGTGTCGGGCATGCCCCGCGGAGTGACCGCCAAGAGCTGGGACACCGCCGCCGGCGACGCCCTCCACCAACTGCGCGCCCTCGACGACCAGGCCGAGGACCGCTACGAGGACCGCGTCCGCCCGGTCGCGATGAACGTCATGCTCCAGGCCGCCGTCGCGGGCGTCCTCGGTCTGATCGCCGTCCTCGTCTCCCTCTTCCTGTCCGTGCGCATCGGCCGGGGCCTCATCCGCGACCTGCGCCAGCTGCGCACCGAGGCGCACGAGGCGTCCGGCGTCCGCCTGCCCAGCGTGATGCGCCGCCTCTCCGCCGGTGAACAGGTCGACGTGGAGACCGAGGTGCCCCGCCTCGAATACGACAGGAACGAGATCGGCGAGGTCGGCCAGGCCCTCAACACCCTTCAGCGCGCCGCCGTCGAGGCCGCCGTGAAACAGGCCGAACTGCGGGCCGGCGTCTCCGAGGTGTTCGTCAACCTCGCCCGCCGCAGCCAGGTCCTGCTGCACAAGCAGCTCACCCTACTCGACACGATGGAACGCCGGACCGAGGACACCGAGGAACTCGCCGACCTGTTCCGCCTGGACCACCTGACCACCCGGATGCGCCGGCACGCCGAGGGCCTGGTGATCCTCTCCGGCGCCGCCCCGTCCCGGCAGTGGCGCAAACCCGTGCAGCTGATGGACGTGGTCCGCGCGGCCGTCGCCGAGGTCGAGGACTACGAGCGCGTGGAGGTCCGCCGGCTGCCGCGCGTCGCCCTCACCGGCCCCGCCGTCGCCGACATCACGCACCTCGTCGCCGAACTCCTGGAGAACGCCACGGTGTTCTCCCCGCCACACACCGCGGTGCAGGTCATCGGCGAACGCGTCGCCAACGGCTTCACCCTGGAGATCCACGACCGCGGCCTCGGCATGTCCGCCGAGAACCTGCTGGACGCCAATCTGCGGCTCGCCGAGACGCCCGAGTTCGAGCTCTCCGACACCGACCGGCTCGGACTGTTCGTGATCAGCAGGCTCGCCCAGCGCCAGCACGTCCGCGTCTCGCTCCAGCCGTCCCCGTACGGAGGCACCACCGCGATCGTCTTCCTGCCGGACGCGCTGCTCACGGACGACGTGCCCGACACCAACGGCGTCGGCTTCCGTCTGGACCGGCAGCGGCCGGCGGAGCGCGACGACACCCGCGGGGGCGGCCTCGCCCGCACGGCCACCCAACTGCCGGGACTGCCGGTCTCCGTCCTGGACGGACCGGTGGAGCTGGGGACCTCGGTCGACCTGGCCGCCATCGAGGAGTTCCCGGACGCCCTGGACGACGAGGACGGGGAGGGCGGCGGCCTGTTCCGCCCGCGCCGCGCCGTACCCCGCCCGCGCTCGGACGAGACGCTGCCTCGTGACTTCGCCGAGCACCGGGGCGGCGAGGGCGAGGGGGCGGGGGAGGACCGGCCGGTGCCGCTGCCCCAGCGCCGGACACCCAAGCTGGTCAGCTCCCACGGACGCCCGGTCGCCGAGCAGCGCGGCCGCCGCGACCGGAGCGAGGGCAAGGTCGAAGACAAGGACAAGGGCGGCCCCGGACAGGGGCGGGAGGAGCCCGCGGCCCCGCTGCCGTCCAGGCGCCGCGGCGAGAGCCCCCTCGGCAAGCCCGCCGCCCCGGCGGAGCGCCCCGGCGGCCCCGGCGTCCCGTCGGCGGCCCAGGGCGACGGCGACGGCCCGGAACAGCCTCCCGCGCTTCCGCAGCGCACCCGCCGGCCGGCCCTGGCCGCCGGACCCGCCGACGACACCGGCACGGACCCGGCGGCGCCCCCGGCCCCGCCGGCGCCCGACAGCGCGGGACTGCCCCGCCGCGTACGGCAGGCGAGCATCGCCCCGCAGCTCAAGCGCATGCCCCGGCGGCGCACCGAGGACGCGGCGGACCCCGCCGAACGCGACGCCGACGAGGTACGCAGCCGCATGGCCTCGCTCCAGCGCGGCTGGCAGCGCGGCCGCGAGGAGAACGCCGCGGGCGACGACGCCCGCGACGGCAGCACAGCACCAGGAACGACAGAGGGGGACGGTCGATGACCGCACCGAAGGCGACCGGCCACACCACGACCGACAGGGGGCAGCTCAACTGGCTCCTCGACGACCTCGTGGAGCGGGTGAAGAGCATCCGCAAGGCCATCGTGCTCTCCGGGGACGGCTTGCCGACCGGGGTGTCCAAGGACCTGACCAGGGAGGACAGCGAGCACCTCGCCGCTGTCGCCTCCGGCTTCCACAGCCTCGCCAAGGGCGTGGGCCGGCACTTCGAGGCGGGCAACGTCCGGCAGACGGTCGTGGAACTGGACGGCGCCTTCCTGTTCGTGACCGCCGCCGGCGACGGCAGCTGTCTGGCCGTCCTGTCGGACGCCGACTCCGACGTGGGCCAGGTCGCCTACGAGATGACGCTCCTCGTCAAGCGGGTCGGCGTGCATCTGGGGGCCGCTCCGCGCACCGATCTGCCCTCCGGCGGGTAGTGGGATGGCATGAGCGCAGACGGCCAGGCAGGAAGCCACTGGTTCGACGACGACGCCGGACCGGTGGTCCGCCCGTACGCCATGACGCGGGGCCGCACCACCCACGCGGCCCAGCACCGCCTCGACCTGATCGCGGTCGTCGTCGCCGAACCCCACGTCGACGACCCCGAAGCCGACGACACGCTGTCCCCGGAACACGTGGACATCGTCGAACTGTGCCGCGACACCCCGCAGTCCGTCGCCGAACTCGCCGCGGAACTGGACCTGCCCGTCGGCGTGGTCCGCGTGCTCGTCGGCGACCTCGTGGACGAGGAGTACGTCCATGTGAACCGCCCGGTTCCGCCGGCCGAGCTGCCGGACGAGAGTATTCTGCGCGACGTGATCAACGGCCTGCGGGCGCTGTGAGCGGCGTGGAAGCGGAGTAGCGACGTGACGGGCTGGCAGTTCTGGATCGACCGAGGCGGCACGTTCACCGACATCGTCGCGCGCCGCCCGGACGGCCGCCTGGTCACCCGCAAACTCCTGTCCGACAACCCCGCCCGGTACGCCGACGCGGCCGTCGCCGGGGTGCGCGAACTCCTCGCCGGGGCCGCCGGGCCCGTGGACTCGGTCCGCATGGGCACGACCGTGGCCACCAACGCCCTGCTCGAACGTCGGGGGGAGCGCACCCTCCTCGTCGTCACCCGCGGCTTCGGCGACGCCCTGCGCATCGCCTACCAGGACCGCCCGCGCATCTTCGCCCGCCGCATCGACCTGCCCGAACTCCTGCACGAGCGGGTCGTCGAGGTCGACGAGCGGATCGCCGCCGACGGCACCGTCCTGCGCGCCCCCGACCTGGACGCCCTCGCCGGCCCCCTCCAGAAGGCCTACGACGACGGGATCCGCGCCGTCGCCGTCGTCTGCCTGCACAGCCATCGGCACCCCGCGCACGAACGCGCCGTGGGCGAGTTGGCCGCGCGCGTCGGCTTCCCGCAGATCTCGCTGTCCAGCGAGGTCAGCCCCCTGATGAGACTCGTCCCGCGCGGCGACACCGCCGTCGTGGACGCCTATCTCTCGCCCGTGCTGCGCCGCTACGTACAGCGGGTCGCCGACGACCTGCACGGCGTACGGCTGATGTTCATGCAGTCCAACGGCGGGCTCACCGAGGCCGGACGGTTCCGCGGCAAGGACGCGATCCTGTCGGGGCCCGCGGGCGGCATCGTCGGCATGGCCCGCATGTCCGAGCTCGTCGGCCACGACCGGGTCATCGGCTTCGACATGGGCGGCACCTCCACCGACGTCTCCCGCTACGCGGGCGCCTACGAACGCGTCTTCACCACCCGGATCGCGGGCGTCCGGCTGCGCGCCCCCATGCTCGACATCCACACCGTGGCCGCCGGCGGCGGCTCCGTCCTGCACTTCGACGGCTCCCGCTACCGGGTGGGCCCCGACTCGGCCGGCGCCGACCCCGGACCGGCCTGCTACCGGCGCGGCGGCCCGCTCACCGTCACCGACGCCAACGTCATGCTCGGCCGCGTCCAGCCGGACCACTTCCCCGAGGTCTTCGGCCCCGGCGGCGACCAGGCACTCGACGCCGCACTCGTCCGCGACCGGTTCACCGCGCTCGCCCGCGACATCCACGAGCGGACCGGCGACGACCGCACCCCGGAGCAGGTCGCCGAGGGCTACCTGCGGATCGCCGTCGCCGGCATCGCGGGCGCCGTCAAGCGGATCTCCGTGCAGCAGGGCCACGACGTCGGCCGCTACGCCCTCACCACCTTCGGCGGCGCGGGCGGACAGCACGCCTGCATGGTCGCCGACGCGCTCGGTATCCGCACTGTCCTCGTCCCGCCCATGGCGGGCCTGCTGTCCGCGCTCGGCATCGGCCTCGCCGACACCACGGCCATGCGCGAGCAGTCCGTCGAGGCACCGCTGGAACCCGCCGCCATGCCGGGCGTCGGCGAGAGGGCCCGCCGCCTCGAAGAGGCCGCCCGCGCCGAGCTGCGCGGCGAGGACGTCCCCGAGGAGCGCGTCCGCGTCACCCGCCGCGCCCAGGTGCGCTACGACGGCACGGACACCGCCCTCACCGTCGAACTCGCCGAGCCCGACGCCATGAAGCGCGCCTTCGAAGACCTTCATCGCCGCACTTTCTCCTTCACCCTCGACCGTCCCGTGATCGTCGAAGCCCTCTCCGTGGAAGCCACCGGCATCACCGCACCCCCCGATCTCTCCGCCCTCGCCCCGTACCGGCCCGCCCGCACGGACGGGCCCGCCGCACCGCGCCCCGTCCGGCTGCACACCGGCGGCGCCTGGCGCGACGCACCCCTGCACCGACGCGAGGACCTGCCCCCGGGCAGCGCGGTCACCGGCCCGGCGGTGATCGCCGAGTCCGGTGCGACGACCGTCGTCGACGACGGCTGGCGGGCCACCGCGACCGACGACGGGCATCTGCTGGTGGAACGCACCACGATTACGGAGAGTTCCCGACCCGACACGGAAGTCGACCCGGTTCTGCTGGAGGTCTTCAACAACCTGTTCATGTCCGTCGCCGAGCAGATGGGCGCCCGACTCCAGTCCACGGCCCAGTCGGTCAACATCAAGGAACGCCTCGACTTCTCCTGCGCCCTGTTCGACCCGGACGGGAACCTGGTCGCCAACGCCCCGCACATCCCCGTCCACCTGGGCTCCATGGGCACCAGCGTCAAGGAGGTCGTCCGGCGGCGCGGCACCCGGATGCGGCCGGGCGACGCCTACGCGGTCAACGACCCGTACCACGGCGGCACCCACCTGCCCGACGTCACCGTCGTCACCCCGGTCTTCGACGCCGCGGACACGCACGGTGACCGCGTCCTCTTCCACGTCGCCTCCCGCGGCCACCACGCCGAGATCGGCGGCATCGCCCCCGGCTCCATGCCCGCGGACAGCCGCACCATCGACGAGGAGGGCATCCTCTTCGACACCTGGCCGCTCGCCGAGAACGGCCGCCTGCGCGAGAGCGAGACCCGGCGTCTGCTGACCTCGGGCCCCCACCCCTCGCGCACCCCGGACACCAACCTCGCCGACCTGCGCGCCCAGATCGCCGCCAACCAGAAGGGCGTGGACGAGGTCGGCCGCATGATCGAGGAGTTCGGCCTCGACGTCGTCCAGGCGTACATGCGACACGTCCAGGACAACGCCGAGGAGGCCGTCCGCCGCGTCATCGACGCCCTGGACGACGGGGAGTGCGCCTACGAGACCGACTCGGGCGCCGTCATCCGCGTCCGGATCCGGGTGGACCGGGCGCGGCGCTCTGCCATGATCGACTTCACCGGCACCTCGCCGCAGCTGGACACCAACTTCAACGCGCCCCGCTCGGTCGTCGACGCCGCCGTCCTGTACGTCTTCCGCACCCTGGTGGCCGACGACATCCCGCTCAACGACGGCTGCCTGCGCCCCCTGGAGATCGTCGTCCCGGCCGGCTCGATGCTGAGCCCCGAGCCGCCCGCCGCCGTCGTCGCGGGCAACGTGGAGACCTCCCAGGCCGTCACCGGCGCCCTCTACGCGGCGCTCGGCGTGCAGGCGGAGGGCTCCGGGACGATGAACAACGTCACCTTCGGCAACGCGCGGCACCAGTACTACGAGACCGTGGCCTCCGGTTCCGGCGCCGGCGACGGCTTCCCCGGCGCGAGCGCCGTGCAGACCCACATGACCAACTCCCGGCTCACCGACCCCGAAGTCCTCGAATGGCGGCTGCCCGTGCGGCTGGAGGAGTTCGCGGTCCGGCGCGGCAGCGGCGGCGCCGGCCGGTGGCCCGGGGGAGACGGCGCGGTGCGCCGCATCCGCTTCCTCGAACCCATGACCGTCTCCACACTGTCCCAGCACCGCAGGGTCCCGCCGTACGGCATGGCCGGGGGCGAGCCGGGCGCGCTCGGCTCCGCCCGGGTGGAACGAGCGGACGGCACGGTCGTGGCCCTCGGCTCCAGCGGTTCGGCGGACGTCGGCCCCGGCGACGTGCTCGTCGTCGTCACCCCCGGCGGCGGAGGCTACGGCCCACCGTCGCCCGACCCCTCGAGCAGGAGAAGTGATCGATGATCTTCGGGCGTTCTGAGCGCGGCAAGCCCCCGGTCGAGCCCGTCACGCTCAAGATCCTGGTGGCCGGCGGCTTCGGCGTGGGCAAGACGACGCTGGTCGCGGCGGTCAGCGAGATCAGGCCGCTGCGCACCGAGGAGGTGCTCACCGAGGCGGGCCGTCCGGTCGACGACGTCAGCGGTGTGGAGGACAAGCGGACCACCACCGTGGCCATGGACTTCGGCCGCATCACCCTGCGCGAGGACCTGGTGCTCTACCTCTTCGGCACCCCCGGGCAGGAGCGGTTCTGGTTCATGTGGGACGAACTGTCCGAGGGCGCCCTCGGCGCGGTCGTCCTCGCCGACACCCGCCGCCTGGAGGACTCCTTCGCCGCCATCGACTACTTCGAGCGGCGCGACATCCCCTTCCTCGTCGGCGTCAACTGCTTCGAGGCCGCCGCCCGCTACCCGGCCGGGGATGTCCGCCGCGCCCTCGATCTGGACGACGGCGTCCCGCTGCTGCTGTGCGACGCGCGCGAGCGCGAGTCGGTCAAGGAGGTCCTCGTCGGCGTCGTCCAGCACGCGATGAAGTACGCGGCGGACCGCCGCCGGCGCGCCGTCACCACCTGACACGCGCGCGTGCCGCACGCCGGCACGCCTGCGGGCGCCTCCTAGTCGTCGCCGTCCTCCAGCCAGCCGAAGCTCTTCTCCACGGCCTTGTGCCAGTTGTGGTGCTCGCGGTCGCGGACGGCGGGTTCCATGGACGGCGTCCACTCGGCGTCCTTCTTCCAGTGCGACTTCAGCTCGTCCAGGTCGTTCCACACCCCGGTGGCGAGTCCGGCCGCGTAGGCGGCGCCCAGACAGGTGGTCTCGGAGACCCGGGGACGGATCACCGGTACGCCGAGCACGTCCGCCTGGTGCTGCATGAGCAGGTTGTTCTTCGTCATGCCGCCGTCGACCTTCAGGGTCGTCAGCTCCACCCCGGAGTCCTGGTACATCGCGTCCACCACTTCACGCGTCTGCCAGCTGGTCGCCTCCAGCACCGCCCGCGCGAGGTGCGCCTTGGTGACGTACCGGGTGAGGCCGGTGACCACCCCGCGCGCGTCCGAACGCCAGTACGGTGCGAACAGGCCGGAGAACGCGGGCACGATGTACGCGCCGCCGTTGTCGGCGACGCTCGCCGCCAGCGGCTCGATCTCGTCCGCGGTGCGGATGATGCCGAGCTGGTCGCGGAACCACTGCACCAGCGCGCCCGTGATGGCGATCGCGCCCTCCAGGCAGTAGACCGGCGCCTCCTCACCGATCTTGTAGCCCATCGTGGTGAGCAGGCCGCTCTTGGAGGCCACGGGCCGGTTGCCGGTGTTCAGCAGCAGGAAGCTGCCGGTGCCGTAGGTGTTCTTGGCGTCCCCGACGTCGTAGCAGGCCTGCCCGAACACGGCCGCCTGCTGGTCGCCCAGCGCCGACGCCACCGGAACGCCGGCCAGCGGGCCCATGGCGGTGCCGTACACCTCGGCGGAGGACCGGATCTCGGGGAGGACCGCCTCCGGGATGTTCATGGCGGACAGGATGGACTCGTCCCACTGGAGGGTCTCCAGGTTCATCAGCAAGGTGCGGCCGGCGTTGGTGACGTCGGTGACGTGCCGGCCGCCGTTCGTGCCACCGGTCAGGTTCCAGATGAGCCAGGAGTCGATGGTGCCGAAGGCGATCTCGCCGCGCTCGGCGCGGTCGCGCAGACCCGGTACGTGGTCCAGCAGCCAGGCCGCCTTCGGGCCGGAGAAGTAGCTGGCGAGCGGCAGCCCGGTCTGCTTGCGGAAACGATCCTGCCCTTCGGAGCCGCCCAACTCGTTGCACAGCGCCGCCGTACGGGTGTCCTGCCAGACGATCGCGTTGTGCACGGGCTTGCCGGTGGCGCGGTCCCACAGGACCGTCGTCTCGCGCTGGTTGGTGATGCCCAGGGCGCTGACCTGGTCGGCACGCAGCCCCGCCTTGGCCGTCGCGCCCGCGACCACCGCCTGGGTCTTGGACCAGATCTCCGTGGCGTCGTGCTCGACCCAGCCGGGCCTGGGGAAGATCTGCCGGTGTTCGCGCTGGTCGACCGCGACGATGGAGCCGCTGTGGTCGAAGACGATGCAGCGGCTCGAAGTGGTGCCCTGGTCGATGGCGGCCACGTACTTCTCGGCGTTGTCCGTCATGGCTACCCCTAGGTGGCGAGGGAAGCGGCCGAGGGCCGGGAGCCGCCGGCCCCCGATGCCCTCACTGGTGTCATTTTGTCCCACAGTGACATGAATCTGCGCGGGATGAGCGGCGAGCGCGACCGCCCCGGCCGGGAGCGGGGCCGGTGGGCGGCGGACGCGGGCGGCGCCGCCCGAGGGCGCACGGCGGACGCGAGCGACGACCGGACGTCACGGAAAGTGTTCCGACGCGCACGACAGGCGTCAACCCGTCCGACGGCGACACGAGCGGCCGCGGCCCCCGTCCCGCCCCCCAGGAGACGACGGGCGCCGGGCCGTCCGAGGCGAGACGCTTGTCGTCTCATCGGATACAGTCCGCGCGTGTCCGAGAATCAGCACCCGCCCGCCAACTCCGCACCGGGCTCCCACTGTTCGAACTGCGGAGCGCCCTACGCGGAGGGCGTGTCCGGCTGGCCCCGCACCTGCCCCGCCTGCGGCACCGCGGCCTACCGCAACCCGCTGCCGGTCGCCGTCGCCCTCCAGCCCGTGTACGACACCAAGGGCGCCGCCCTGGTCGTCATCACCCGCACCATCGCCCCCGCGCGCGGAGGCACCGCACTGCCGGGCGGCTACATCGACGACCGGGAGGACTGGCGGCACGCCGTGGTCCGCGAGCTCAAGGAGGAGACCGGCATCGACGCCGCCGGCCGTGACGTACGGCTCATCGACGCCATGAGCGCGCCCGACGGCCACCTGCTGCTCTTCGGCCTGCTCCCGGAGCGCCCGGCGGACTCCCTGCCGCGGTCCGCCGCGACGGACGAGACGGAGGGCTGGCACCTGCTGCGCAGACCCGGGGAACTGGCCTTCCCGCTGCACACCATCGCCGTACGCGCCTGGTTCGAGGGCCGGTACGTCTGACCTCAGCGCCCGTCCAGCCCCCGCACCCGCACCGGACGGGCGGGCACGTCCGCGCCGTCCTCCCGCTCGCTCTCCACGACCACCCGCCCGTCCCGACGGCGCACCGTGTACCGCTCGACCGCCGCCTCCCCCCACCCGTCGCCGGGGTCCGGCACCACCAGCCCGCCCCCGGGCCGCCCCGGGGCCGGCGCCCACACCTCCAGCTCCAGCCCGCCCTCGTCCCCGCGCACCGGGATCACGGCCCCCGCCCGCGCGAACACCGGGATCCGCGCCAACGGCGCGTCGACGACCACCTGCCCCGGCCCCTCGTACGCCCGCCCCGTCGCCGTGTCGTACCAGCGCCCCCGCGGCAGCCGCACCTCACGCCGGTCCACCCCCGGCTGGAGCACCGGAGCCACCAGCAGGGCGTCGCCCAGGAGGAACGCGTCCTCGCAGTCGCGCAGCGCGCGGTCCTCCGGCGCGCCCCACCACACCGGACGCACGTACGGCGCCCCCGTGCGCCGGGCCAGCCGCGCCAGCGACACGAAGTACGGCAGCAGCCGACGGCGCTCGACCAGCGCCGCGCGCGCGTGCCGCAGCACCTCCTCCCCGAACCCCCACGGCTCCCGGCAGCCCGCCCGCGCACCCGCGTGCGTCCGCATCAGCGGCAGATACGACGCCAGCTGGAACCAGCGCAGATACAGCTCGGGCGACGAGGCCCCGTCGGACCCGCCGACGTCCGGCCCCGAGTACGGCACCCCGCACAGACCGAGCCCCAGCACCAGCGACAGCGACGCCCGCAGCCCCGGCCAGCCGGCGGCCACCTCGCCCGACCACGCACCGCCGTATCGCTGCATCCCGGCCCAGCCCGAACGGGAGAGGACGAACGGCCGCTCATCGGACACCAGTTCGCGCACCCCCTCGTACCCGGCGCGCGCCATGCACAGCGCGTACACGTTGTGCGCCTCGCGATGATCGCCGCCCCGGCCCTCCAGCGCGTGCCGGGCGGAACGGGGGAGCGTCCTCTCGCCGAACGCGGCGAAGGAGGTCGGCTCGTTCATGCCGTGCCAGAAACCCGCGAACCCCTGTGCGAGCCGCTCCTGGTAGAGCGCGCCCCACCACTGCCGCACGCGCGCGTGCGTGAAGTCCGGGAAGACGACCTCCCCTGGCCGCGCCACCCCCCGCACCAGCCGCCCCGACGCGTCCCGCACGAAGGCGTCCTCGCCCGCGCCCGCCTCGTACACGGCGGTGCCCGACCCGGCCCGCACCGCCGGATCGACGACCGACACCAGCCGGATCCCGTCCCGGCGCAGCTCCTCGGCCAGCACGGGCAGCTTCGGGAAGCGGTCCTGATCCACCGTGAACACCTGGTGCGCCTCATGGTGGTCGACGTCCAGGTGCACCGCGTCCAGAGGCAGCCCGTGCGCGTGATGGCCCGCGACGACCCGCCGCACCTCCTGCTCGTCGCCCGCACCCCGGCGGGCGTGCTGATGGCCGAGCGCCCACGCGGGCGGCACCGCCGCCGGCCCGGTCAGCGACGCCCAGGTCTGCGCCACGCGCGCGGGAGTGCCGACGACCACCCAGCAGCGCAGCGGCCCGCCGTCCATCCTCAGCTCGCTCACCCCCGCCCGGTCGTGGCCCGACCCGGCGCCCTCCGCACCCTCCCGCAGCGTGACCGTGCCGTCCCAGGAGTTGTCGTGGAACACCAGGTGCGTGCCCGCGTCGGCGACCACCCACTGGACCGGCATGGTGATGTGCAGCGGATCGTCCTGCGGCCCGAACGGACGACCCGGGTCGGCGTTCCACAGCCGGTGGACGCCGTCACGCAGCCGCGGCCCCGACGCCCGCCCGCCCAGGCCGAAGAACCGGGCGTCGGCCGCCACCTCCGAGCGCTGCGCCCAGCGCGCCGGCCCGCCACCGGCCGGCTCCCACCACCGCGGCGGCAGATCGCGCCGCAGCGGCACGCCCCCCGGCGTGCACACCTGGACGGCGCCGCGCCGCGAGACGGCGACCGTGACCCGCTCGGCCACGACCCGCCAGCCGCCGTCCTTGTCCGGCTCCAGCACCGCCCGCGGGTCCGGCTCCGGACAGCGGCCGGCGAGCGCGTACGACGGCTCGGGCCCCGCCCCGTCCCACCCCCAGAACACGGCGCCGTTGACGGCGACCTGGATCCGCAGCCGCGACCGGCTGAAGCGCACGACACCACCCCCCGGCCGCGGCTCCGCGTCCACCACCACACCGGGCACCCGCGCACGCTCCGCCCCCCGCGGCGGCAGGCCCCGGGCGTCGGCACGCCGCCTGCGCCAGGCGGCCCGCACGGTGCGCACCCCCTGGGCCGCCCCCGCCGAACCGACCGCCTTCACCGAACGCACCAGGTCACGAGCTTCCATGCCGCTCACCCTGCCACCGACCGATCGCCGTGCGGGCGTCGTTCAACTGCCGTTCACCCAGGCCCGGCCCCTCTGCGCGACCCGGACCGACGGGGCGAGCCCTGGTGCGCGAGTCGATCACATGGCATCGTCCGTGTCAGCCGCGTCACGCGCACACCCCAGCACGTGCGCGGACCGACGCACACGACGCGCACAGTCCGGGAGCCGCCATGCCGACCGTGAACCCCCAGCCGCTCTGGCAGCCCGATCCCCAGCGGATCACCGACGCACAGATCACCGCGTTCCAGGCCTGGGCGGCCGCACACCACGGAGCGCCCGCCGAGGGCGGATACCCGGCCCTGCACCGCTGGTCCGTCGAACAGCTGGACACCTTCTGGAAAGCCGTCACCGAGTGGTTCGACGTGCGGTTCTCGACCCCCTACGCGCGCGTGCTGGGCGACCGCTCGATGCCCGGCGCCCAGTGGTTCCCCGGCGCGACCCTGAACTACGCCGAACACGCCCTGCGCGCCGCCGACGCCCGCCCCGACGAGCCGGCCCTGCTGCACGTCGACGAGACCCACGAACCGCGCCCCGTGACCTGGGCCGAACTGCGCCGCCAGGTGGGCTCCCTGGCCGCCGAACTGCGCGCCCTCGGCGTACGCCCCGGCGACCGCGTCAGCGGCTACCTGCCCAACGTCCCCGAGGCCGTCGTCGCCCTGCTGGCCACGGCCGCGGTCGGCGGCGTCTGGACGTCCTGCGCCCCCGACTTCGGCGCCCGCAGCGTCCTGGACCGGTTCCAGCAGATCGAACCGGTCGTCCTGGTCACCGTCGACGGCTACCGCTACGGCGGCAAGGAGCACGACCGCCGCGACGTCGTCGCCGAACTGCGCCGCGAGCTGCCCACCCTGCGGGCCGTCGTCCACGTCCCGCTGCTCGGCACCCCCGCCCCCGAAGGCGCCCTTGAGTGGTCGTCCCTCACCTCCGCCGACGTGCCGCCCGTCTTCGAACAGGTGCCCTTCGAGCATCCGCTGTGGGTGCTGTACTCCTCCGGCACCACCGGCCTGCCCAAGGCGATCGTGCAGTCCCAGGGAGGCATCCTGGTCGAGCACCTCAAGCAGCTCGGCCTGCACTGCGACCTCGGCCCGCACGACCGCTTCTTCTGGTACACGTCGACCGGCTGGATGATGTGGAACTTCCTCGTCTCCGGCCTGCTCACCGGCACCACGATCGTCCTCTACGACGGCAGCCCGGGACACCCCGACACCGGCGCCCAGTGGCGGGTCGCCGAACGCACCCGAGCCACCCTGTTCGGCACCTCCGCCGCGTACGTCATGGCCTGCCGCAAGGCGGAGGTGCACCCCGCCCGCGACTTCGACCTGTCCACGGTGCGCTGCGTCGCCACCACCGGCTCCCCGCTGCCGCCCGACGGCTTCCGCTGGCTGCACGACGAGGTCGGCGACGACGTGTGGATCGCCTCCGTCAGCGGCGGCACCGACGTCTGCTCCTGCTTCGCCGGCGCCGTGCCCACCCTCCCGGTCCACATCGGCGAACTCCAGGCGCCCTGCCTCGGCACCGACCTCCAGTCCTGGGACCCGAGCGGCGCCCCGCTGGTCGACGAGGTCGGCGAACTGGTCGTCGCGAGCCCCATGCCGTCCATGCCGATCCACTTCTGGAACGACCCCGACGGCACCCGCTACCACGACAGCTACTTCGCCATGTACCCCGGCGTCTGGCGGCACGGCGACTGGATCACCCTCACCGCACGCGGCTCCGTGATCATCCACGGCCGCTCCGACTCCACCCTCAACCGCCAGGGCGTCCGCATGGGGTCCGCCGACATCTACGAAGCCGTCGAGCGGCTGCCCGAGATCCGGGAATCCCTCGTCATCGGCGTCGAACAGCCCGACGGCGGCTACTGGATGCCCCTCTTCGTGCACCTGGCCCCCGGAGCCGTGCTCGACGACGCCCTCCTCGGCCGCGTCAAGCGCACCATCCGCGAACAGCTCTCCCCCCGCCACGTCCCCGACGAGATCATCGAGGTCCCCGGCATCCCGCACACCCTGACCGGCAAGCGCATCGAGGTCCCGGTCAAGCGCCTCCTCCAGGGCACTCCGCTGGAGAAGGCCGTCAACCCCGGCTCCATCGACGACCTCGGCCTCCTGCACTTCTACGAGGACCTGGCCCGCAAGCGCGCCTGACGGCCCCGCCCGCCCGACCCGCCCGGCCTCGACCCACGCCATGACGCTCCGCGACGTCCGAGGGCGGCCGGGCCGACAGCGGACGATCCCGGCTGTACCGCATCCGACCTGCGCGTCTCAGCACCGTCGGATCCGTTTCCACCTCGCCCCCACCCCGTTGTCAGTGCCCCCGATTACTGTGAGTGACAACTGATCGACCCCTGCGCGCAGGGGAGACCGAACATGGGGGACAACATGGCGCACACCGACCACCACACCCCGCGACGCGACCTGCACCGGGAGATCGCCGGCACCATCGGCCTGCTCACCGACGAACAGGACTTCCGCGCCATGCGGCGCTACCGCACCTTCACCTTCGACGACCACACCGCCTACCTCCAGCAGATCGAGGAACTCCTCAAAACCCGGGCCGCGGAGGGCGGCCACACCACCGTCGCCCTCTTCGACCCCGAGGAATACGCCGCGTACTGCGCGGACGCCGGCCTCGACCCCGACGCCACCGCGAGCCGCACCCGCTACACCGCCGAACTCGCGGCCACCGGCCCCCACCTCCCCTACGACGGCCGGCCCCTCGCCGAACTCGTCCCCGACCTCGTCGGCGAAGCCATCCGCCAGGCCACCTGGGAGTACGCCTCCGTCCTCCTGTCCCGGCTCGGCCCCTGCGCCTCCTGCGGCGAGGACATCGGCCGCGCCGCCTTCGCCAGGGCCGCCGAACTGATCGCCCGCGTCCTCGACACCGCGCCGCCCGGAGACCGGCACCTGGTCTGCAGCGCCTCGACCACGCCGGAAACCCTCTCCGCCGTCCTCCACGCGGACGACGAGAGCGACGGCGCGGTCCGCCTGGACGAGGCCGAAGCCCTCGAATTCACCACGGTCCTCGCCCTCGGCATCGCCACCCGCAGCCCCGGCGGACTCGTCATGCGCACCATCGCCCCCGGCGTCCCGGACCGGATCTACGGCTGGCGCCTGCGCGGCGACGGCCTGGAGCCCCTCACCGCGGGCGAGGTGTTCGACGCCTACTGCACCGACGTGGAGTCCGGCGACCTCGTCGCACCGGAGTCCGGCGTCGACTACTGCACCCCGCCCGACCTGGGCGAAGACGGCCCGCCGACGTCGCCACACACCCACTGAACCGCCGCCCCACCGGGTGCGGGACACAGGAGGGGCGCCCCACCCGCGGGTGAGGCGCCCCTCCTGAGCCGGCCGGGCGACGGCCGGCGGCCGGATCACTCGCCCGACAGCACCGCCTGCGCCGCCTGCCGCGCTTCCTCGGCGCTGTCCGCGGCCCGTGCCGCGGCAGCGGCGCGCTCGCACTGCGCGAGCGTGTACTTCGCCAGCGTCGCCCGGACGTAGGGAAGCGACGCCGCACCCATGGACAGGGAGGTGACGCCCAGACCGGTCAGCACACACGCCAGCAGCGGGTCGGAAGCGGCCTCACCGCAGACACCACAGCTCTTGCCCTCGGCCCCGGCCGCCTCGGCGGCCATCGCGACCAGGTCGAGCAGCGCGGGCTGCCACGGGTCCTGCAACCGGGACACCGCGCCCACCTGCCGGTCGGCGGCGAAGGTGTACTGCGCGAGGTCATTGGTACCCAGCGAGAGGAACTCGACCTCTTGGAGCACCGAGCGGGCCCGCAGTGCCGCCGAGGGGATCTCGACCATCGCACCGAACTTCGCCCGCAGCCCCGCCGCGCGGCAGGCGTCGGCGAACGCCTTGGCGTCCGCCCGGTCCGCCACCATCGGAGCCATGACCTCCAGGTGGACCGGCAGCCCCTCGGCGGCCTTGGCGAGCGCCGTCAGCTGCGTGCGCAGCACCTCGGGGTGGTCCAGCAGCGTCCGCAGACCGCGCACACCGAGAGCGGGGTTCGGCTCGTCGGCCGGCGTCAGGAACCCGAGCGGCTTGTCCGCGCCCGCGTCCAGCACCCGCACGACCACTCGGCCCTCGGGAAACGCCTCCAGCACCTGCCGGTACGCCTCGACCTGCTTCTCCTGCGACGGCGCCTTCTTGTCGTCGTCCAGGAAGAGGAACTCGGTCCGGAACAGGCCCACACCCTCGGCGCCGGCCTCGACCGCCGCGGCCACGTCGGCGGGACCGCCGATGTTGGCGAGCAGCGGCACCCGGTGCCCGTCGGAGGTGGCGCCCGGACCGGTCGACCCGGCCAGCGCGGCCCTGCGCTCGGCCGCCGCGGCCGCCAGCAGCGCCTTCTTCTCGGCACTCGGGTTCACGAAGACCTCGCCGCTGCTGCCGTCCACCGCCACCACGGTGCCCTCGGCCAGCTCACCGGCGCCGGGCAGGGCCACGACGGCCGGCACCCCGAGCGCCCGCGCCAGGATCGCGCTGTGGCTCGTCGGCCCGCCCTCCTCCGTGACGAAGCCGAGGACCAGCGCCGGGTCCAGCAGCGCCGTGTCGGCGGGAGCGAGATCCCGCGCGACCAGGACATAGGGCTCGTCGCTGTCCGGCACGCCCGGCATGGGCACACCGAGCAGGCGCGCCACGATGCGGTTGCGCACGTCGTCCAGGTCGGCGACCCGGCCCGCGAGGTACTCGCCGGCGTTGGCCAGCAGATCCCGGTAGGCGGCGAAGGCGTCGTAGACCGCGCGTTCCGCCGTACTGCCGACAGCGATGCGCCGGTCCACGTCGGCGATCAGCTCGGGGTCCTGAGCCATCAGGGCCTGGGCCTCCAGCACCGCCTGGGCCTCGCCGCCGGCGAGATTGCCGCGCGCGGTCAGGTCGGCCGCCACAGCCTCCACGGCCTGACGGGCGCGCCCCTGTTCGCGCTCCGCCTCGTCCGCCGCTATCTGCTTGGCGGGCGGCTCCAGCACCGCCGTACCCATGTGCCGAACCTCGCCGATGGCCACACCGTGGCTCACACCGACGCCTCGCAGCGTTGTCTCCATCTCACCCGTCTCCGTTGGTGCGGCGGCCGGGCCGCCGTGGTGGTCGTTCTGGTCGCCGTGGTCAGTACGGCGGGGTGTCACTTCCAGGAGAAGAGACTGTCGCCGGTCTTCAGCTCGCCGCTCTCGCGCAGATCGGTGAGCGAGTCGGCGGTGGCCTCCAGGGCCACGACCGGGCAGACGGGGGACTTGCCGGCCGCCTCGACGGCGGCGGGGTTCCAGCGCACCACGGCCTGGCCGCGCGTCACCGTGTCGCCCTTGTTCACGAGCAGCTCGAAGCCCTCGCCGTTGAGCTGAACGGTGTCGATGCCCAGGTGGGTGAGCACCCCGTGGCCCTGGTCGTCGACGACGACGAAGGCGTGCGGGTGCAGCGAGACGATGACTCCGTCCACGGGAGCGACCGCCTCGGACGGCTCGCGCACGGGGTCGATGGCGGTGCCGGGGCCGACCATGGCGCCGGCGAAGACCGGGTCCGGCACGTCGGCCAGTCCGATGGCGCGTCCGGCGAGCGGTGACGTCACGGTGGTCATGGGAAGCCTCCCAGGGGTGGAGAGTCGATCGGCCGTCACTGCTTGTCCTGGACGGCGCGCTGTGCAGCAGGGTATGTCACGGTAAATACCGGTTCCGGGCGAGAGCTTACGACAGCTCCGATTGGTGGTCTAGACCACCCTTCCAACGGATTTGCACCCACTCGGCCGAGCGCTGTAGAGTCGTACTCCTGCCGGGGACGAGCGACGCAGACAAGCATGCTCACCTGGCGGCATCCAACTTGTCGGATCCTATCTCGGGATCATCTTCCGCATGTCTGCGGGACGGTGGTCAGGGAGACCGGAAAAGCCTGATAGAGTTTGGATCACCGAAGGGAAGCCCGGAGGAAAGCCCGAGAGGGTGAGTACAAAGGAAGCGTCCGTTCCTTGAGAACTCAACAGCGTGCCAAAAGTCAACGCCAGATATGTTGATACCCCGTCTCCAGCATCAGCTGGGACGAGGTTCCTTTGAAAAACACAGCGAGGACGCTGTGAACGGTCGAGCCTATTCCGCTCGACTGTTCCGCTCTCGTGTGTGTTTATCCCGATCACGGGAAAACATTCACGGAGAGTTTGATCCTGGCTCAGGACGAACGCTGGCGGCGTGCTTA
>NZ_BAABKC010000092.1:0-12422 GCF_039543625.1 Streptomyces similanensis
CGTCTGGACTCCTCTCGTGAGACCCATCTGACCTGCTGTCACCTTTCCCCGCATCTCGGGGGAACCTCAGGGACTACGGACCGCTTCGACATGGGTGGTCCCGCCAGGGGCCGATGTCGCGAAGCCCAAGAGACTAGCCAGGTGGGGGCGCTGCGGTGCCCCTACAGAGCGGGGCCGCTTGCAGCGAGCCTCGCAAGGGCTTTGTATCTGGATGGCTTCGGCTGTGCTCCCCGCTGCCGGGCCAGGTCGATGACACGCGTGTCGAATGTCAGTGCCTCCTTTTACGATCCTCGCGAATCAGTCAGAGAGCGGGGACGTGGTGGACAAGATTCGTCGTGGCGAGCGAGGTAAGCAGAAGACCTGGCAATGGCTCATGGTCCTCACAGCGCAGCGTGGACTGTGCACCTACTGCGGCCGGTCGCCTGCTACGACACTCGACCATGAGAAGCCCGTCACGGAAGGAGGGGCGGACATCTGGTGGAACTTCGTTCCGGCCTGCGATGACTGCAACCGCTGGAAGAAGGGCCGTACTGCGAAGCGCTGGGTGGCGAACCTGGATCTCCACCACAGGTATCCGAAGGCAGGCTTCGCGACGCGGGCTATGCGGCCCGAGGTGTACACCGGCATCACGAGGCGCGTAGAACGCGTGCAGCGGGAGATAGCAGATACGGACCGCCGTGAGTGGTTCCGGCTGCACTACGGGAGCGAGCGGCATCGGAACAAGACCGAGCTGTCCGAGATCCTCACACGCTGCAAAGAGGAGTTGCGGGGGTATCCGCACCATCCCTGGCGAACGCCGAAGCTCGGCACTTCTCGAAGGGTCTGTACCCGTCTGATGTGCTGTGGCTATCACCACCCGAAGGCAAAGTGGATGACAGCGTTTCTGGAGGGTGGGGAGTACGACGCCTTCCGTCGAGCCGTCTTCAACGAACGTGCCCACGAAGGCGACGTGTTGGGACGAATCATCAGGGATTATCTTGCCGGCAAGGGGCGTGATCGAGACGGCGGCGCGGCATAAGTGATCGCTCCGAGTCCAGCGAAGTCAACGACGTCGGCACCATCGCGGACGGCTCCTCCTTGATCGATGTGCCCAAAGGCTCTCGGCGGCCCGCACCACGAGCTGTCGGCGCCGGCCGGATCATTGCAGGTGGCGGGCACCGTCCGTTGCGTTGTGAGATCGTCAGTTCACCGGGATGCAGCGCCTGTAGTCGCATACACGAGGTTCATGCCGTTCTTGTCGGGCGTCAGCCGTAGGGTGTTGTCGGGAAACAAGGGGGAGACGATGACTGACCATCGCAAGGCAGTCGTTCCGGTGTGGACGCTGGCGACCGATGACGTCCGGGTGCCGGCAATGGCCGGAGACAAGCCGATGACGGCTGAGCGCCTGGCGGAACTGCGCGGCGTGCTGGCCGCCCTGGCCGCCGCGCCGATCGCCACACTCGAGGTGCATCCGCTGCCCGACAAGCTCGACCGCAGCCGAGGCATCCCGCTCGATGCCGCGAGTCCCCTGGCACAGCACCTGTCACAGTTCATCACGCAATCGACGCGAAGTTCCCTTACCGCGGCCAGGGCGACCGCCGCGGGCGAGAACCTGTATCGCATGGTGGTTCCGGCGAAGGTCGCCGCCCAGTTCGGTCAGGGCGTCGTTCGCCCGATGGCGTCGAAGGCGGCGGCCGATGGTATCCACAGCGCACTCATGAACTCGACGGGCATCGCCGCGCATGCGACGTTCGTACCAGTCGGTAAAGCGGCGGCAGCAGGCGCGGTCGGCGGAGCCGGTGCGACAGCCGGCGTCGCGGCCGCCGGCAGCGCGGCGCTCACCGTGGCCGCGCCGCTCGTGCTCATGGCCGTAGCGGTGGGCGTAAGCGCGCATGCCGACTACAAGCGCCAGCGGGCTATCGAACACATCACGGAATTGCTGGAGCAGCTGCACGAACAGAAGCTCGAGGATGAGCACAGCGAACTCGACGGCTGCCGCGATGCCATCGACAAAGCCACCGCCATTCTGCTCGACCAGGGCAAGCTCGGAGTTTCTCTGGGGCTGGACTCGGCAGTGCACGCCATCAACACGGCGCTGGGCGCCGCTGACCGCCGCCTTGCTCGATGGCAGAGCGCACTCGACAAGCTGCCCGAGGGCAAGTCCGTCGAGATCAGCACGCTGGCCAAGTCCTTCCCGGGCGTCGACGAGCCTGGCGGCATGTTCCGCGCCCACCTCGGACTCGCCGCCCTGGCCATTGCGCTGAAGCGGCGGGTCGTCGTCCTACAGGCTGTCGAGCACGCCCAGGGCAACCCTGACAACCTGTTCGAGAGCTTCACCCGCGAGCTCAAGCGCGACCAGCACCGCCTCGACGAACTCGAGTCGAGCATTGCCGGTGTCCTGGGACGCTTGTCGGCGCTGGAGCTGGCAGGCCCGCAAGGTCTGCGGCCCGTCTTCACGACCGGTGAAGTCGATCGCCTGATGCGCGCGGCGAACCGGATTCGCAAGCTGGGCGACGGCGTAATGGTCAACAACCGCACGACAGACGTGGCGATTGAGATTGCCCGCGACAAGGACGGCTCGGTGGTCGTATTCCCTGCGCTGTCAGCGTAGGCGTAGGCGCGCTCGGACTCACGTGGTGCGTGGTGTCAACTCGCCCTGTTGCGGCCGGTCAAGGGAGGGCGTGCGCCGGCCGTGGTGGGGGGACATCAATCGTCCGTACCGATCTTCTCGACCAGTCGGGTCAGTGCGTCGGCGAGTGCGTCCAGTCCCGGGCCTGCCGGGCCGCCCGGCTCGGTCATGTACACGTCCCGGCGGATCTCGATCATCAGGGCGCCGACCCTCGGGTCCGTCCCGTAGTACGCCAGCGGTACGTACGTCCCCTGGAAGGGGCTGTCGACGCCGGTTCCGCCGAAGTGCGCGAACGCCTTCTCCGCTCGGGCCAGCAGCTCCGGCGGGGTGTGGAAGGCGTCGCGCCCCAGGCAGACGGGGGGACGCGGGCCGTCGCCATGCAGTTCGTAGGGGAGGGGCGCGGTCGGGTAGGAGTGCACGTCCACGATCACCGCGCGGCCCACCGCCGCCAGCCGTTCGCCGACCGCTTCGGTCATGGCCGCGGCGTACGGGCGGAAGTACCGCTCCACCAGCGGGAGTCCGTCGTAGTCGGCCGGGCGCAGCTGCGCGCGGTGCGTGGTCCGGGTGTACACGGCGCCCATGCCCACCGACAGCATCTCCTCGCGCTCGTCGGGGAACCGCTCCGGGTCGACGACCAGCCGCGAGAGCCGGTTCACGAACCGCCAGGGCGTGATCGGGGAACGGGCGGCGGCCATCGCCGCGATCTCGGCGGTGTGCGCGTCGGTGATGTGGTCCAGTTCCCGTTCCAGCGCGGTGTCGTCGAGGATGATCCCGTCGCGCACCTGCGCGGGGATCGTCCGCGAGGAGTGCGGGACGTGGAGGATCACGGGGGAGTCGGGGGAGCCGGGAAGGCACTCGAAGGACGATGACATGTCGCTCATGCGCGAGGTCTCCGTGGCGTGTGGGTGTGGATCCTGCGTCGAGAGGCAAGCATGCCTCCCGCCTGCCCGACCGGCCGGTGCGGGGCATCGGCCGGCCGGGTCCGGTGATCATAGGGCAGGCGGGTGACCTCCGCGGTCGTCCGTACGCCGGGCCGGAGGCGCTAGCGCCGGACCCGTGTCCGGCCCGTCGCGGGGGCGGTCCGGCGGCTCGCGTGGGCGTACGTGGCCGCCGCGGCGAGGAACACCGCCATGATCGCGGCCGGAGCGGCGGCCGTCAGCCAGCGGGCGTCGCCGTCCGGTCCGGAGGCGGCGTGCAGGACCGCGACGGCCAGGGCCGCCGCCGCTCCGCACCCCACCACGGCGGCGACGGCGCGGCGGGACCGGCCCGCACCGGCCGGCGGCGGCAGAGGGCCCAGCCGTGCCCAGTGGGCCGCCGTCTCCCGCTCCTCGCGCCGGCGCCGTACGACGGCGTACAGGCGCAGGGCGATCGTGGCGGCGGCGCCGACGGCGGCCGCGACGAGAGGTGTCCGCCACCCCCGCGCCACCAGCAGCAGTGCGTCCAGCACACCCGCGCCGGCCCAGCCGGTCAGGCAGGCCGCGGCCGCGATGCGCCGCGAGTCGGGCCGGTCGGCGCCGGCCCGCAGGTCGGCGAGGGCGGGCAGGTACCAGACGCAGCCGGCGGCGGTGAGCGCCGTGGTGCCGAGCGCGGCGACGGCGTGTGCCATGACTACCTCGC
Organism: Streptomyces similanensis; assembly: GCF_039543625.1. Taxonomy (NCBI): domain Bacteria; kingdom Bacillati; phylum Actinomycetota; class Actinomycetes; order Kitasatosporales; family Streptomycetaceae; genus Streptomyces; species Streptomyces similanensis. The sequence goes on from NZ_BAABKC010000092.1 coordinate 4,226, forward strand.
CGCCGTTTCGGCCTCGACGGCGCCCGCGGCCGTGGCCGCCGCGTCCAGCGCGGCGATCTCCGGGTGGTGCAGGTCGAACGCCGGTGACTCGCTGCGGATGCGGGGCAGGGAGGTGAAGTTGTGGCGCGGCGGCGGGCAGGACGTGGCCCACTCCAGCGAACGGCCGTAGCCCCAGGGGTCGTCGGTGTGCACCGGCTCGCCGTACTTCGCGGTCCGCCACACGTTGTAGAAGAACGGCAGGATCGACAGGCCCAGCAGGAACGCCCCGATGGTGGACAGGGTGTTGAGGGTGGTGAAGCCGTCGGCGGCGAGGTAGTCGGCGTAGCGGCGCGGCATGCCCTCGGCGCCCAGCCAGTGCTGCACCAGGAAGGTGAGGTTGAAGCCGACGGTGAGCGTCCAGAAGGTGATCTTCCCGAGCCGTTCGTCGAGCATCTTGCCGGTGAACTTCGGCCACCAGAAGTGGAATCCGGCGAACATCGCGTACACGACGGTGCCGAACACCGTGTAGTGGAAGTGCGCCACCACGAAGTACGAGTCGGAGACGTGGAAGTCCAGCGGCGGCGCGGCCAGGATGACCCCGGTCAGGCCGCCGAAGACGAACGTCACCAGGAAGCCCACCGTCCACAGCATCGGTGTCTCGAAGGACAGCGAGCCCTTCCACATGGTGCCGATCCAGTTGAAGAACTTCACCCCCGTCGGCACCGCGATCAGGAACGTCATGAAGGAGAAGAACGGCAGCAGCACACCGCCGGTGACGTACATGTGGTGCGCCCACACGGTCACGGACAGCCCCGCGATGGCGATGGTGGCCCCGACCAGGCCCATGTAGCCGAACATCGGCTTTCGGGAGAAGACGGGGATCACCTCGGAGACGATCCCGAAGAACGGCAGCGCCAGGATGTACACCTCGGGGTGGCCGAAGAACCAGAACAGGTGCTGCCACAGCAGCGCGCCGCCGTTGGCCGCGTCGAAGATGTGGCTGCCGAACTTGCGGTCGCACTCCAGGGCGAAGAGCGCCGCCGCCAGCACGGGGAAGACGATCAGTACGAGCAGCGCGGTCAGCAGCACGTTCCACACGAAGATCGGCATGCGGAACATGGTCAGGCCGGGTGCGCGCATGCAGATGATCGTGGTGATGAAGTTGACCGCTCCGAGGATGCTGCCGAACCCGGACAACGCCACACCCATGATCCACATGTCGGCGCCGAGCCCCGGCGAGTGCACCGCGTCCGACAGCGGCGCGTACAGGAACCAGCCGAAGTCGGCGGCGCCGTCCGGGGTCAGGAAGCCGAACGCGGCGATCGAGGAGCCGAACAGGAACAGCCAGAAGGCGAGCATGTTCAGCCGGGGGAAGGCGACGTCCGGCGCGCCGATCTGCAACGGCATGATCCAGTTGGCGAACCCGGTGAACAGCGGCATCGCGAACATCAGCAGCATGATCGAGCCGTGCATCGTGAACGCCTGGTTGAACTGCTCGCTGGACATCAACTGGAGTCCAGGGCGAGCGAGTTCGGCGCGCATCGCCAGCGCCATCACACCGCCGACGACGAAGAACACGAAGGCGGCGACGAGATACATCGTCCCGATCCTCTTGTGGTCGGTGGTGGTCAGCCACTCGATCCAGGACGGCCGCGTCCGCCCACCGCCGGCCGCCTGCCACGCGCCGGCCGCCTCCCGTCCGCCGGGTGGCGCGACCTCGTCTCCCGGTTCCGCTGCCGCCGCCTGCTGTACCCGCACCTCGTCCACCGGACGGTGCCCTCCCGATCCCGCTCGCTCCATCGACGCCACGACGGACCGACGCCGTCCGCTCCGGACGCGAGTCCGGACCGGACCGTCCCGGCCGCCGCCCCATGATCACCGCGAGGGCACCGGGGGCCGATAGGGCCGAACAGTCCCCACGACGGCCTCCGGCCGGGCTCACCGGCCAGGGACCAACAGGCCCGAGGGTCCTGGCGCCCGGCGTACACGGCGGCCTTCGATGCGATATGTGTATCGCGTCAACAAGCTTCCGTTGTCGGGCATAGCCCGCCTGTACGGTGGCGGCCATGACCGACAACGCCGTCCCGCCGGCCGGCCCGCTCGTCACCGGCTCCGAGATCGCGCGGCTCGCCGGGGTGACCCGAGCGGCGGTCTCCAACTGGCGGCGCCGGTACGGCGATTTCCCCGCACCGTCCGGCGGGAGCGCCAACAGCCCTCTCTTCGACCTCGCCGAGGTCCAGACCTGGCTGGCCGGGCAGCGCAAAGGACAGGACGTCTCGCAGGAGGTACGGCTCTGGCAGCTGCTGCGCGGGGCCCACGGCGACGACATGATCGCCGGACTCGCCGAGGTGGCGGAAGCCCTGGCCGCCCCGCCGGGCGCGACCGTCGGCACGCTGCCCGAGGACGCCGTCCGGCTGGCGCGGAACCTGGCCGCGGACGGTTCGGCGTCAGGTACGACGGTCCGATGCGGAAGTCCTCCTCGTCGATACGGGAGTTGAGGGCGTCGAGGAGGTCGGCGGGCTCGGGGCCGCGGCCCTCCCGCGCCGGCCGGCGGCGCAGCAGCCCGCTCGTCGGCTCGGTGCGCGGCGACAGCTCCACGAACGCGAACCGCCGCCGCATGGCCGTGTCGACCAGCGCGATCGACCGGTCGGCGGTGTTCATCGCCGCGATGACGAACAGGTTGGGCGGCAGCGCGAAGTCGTCGCCCGAGTACGTCAGCCGCACCGACTTGTTGCGGTACTCCAGCAGGAAGTACAGCTCGCCGAAGGCCTTCGCCAGGTGGGCGCGGTTGATCTCGTCGACGTCTGCAGACCGTGTCGCCGCGCTTCATCCAGGACAGGAAGGCGTGCAGTTCCTCCACGAGCTGTTGGCGCCGGCCGTACGTGGCGGTCGACTCGTAGTCCTCCTGGACCGGTGTGCGCAGCTCGTCCTTGCTCACACCCTGCTCCACGCCCTGCCGCAGCCGGCCGGCGGCCAGGGTGACGCGCCCCTCGGGCAGCCACGTCCGCCGGACCAGATCGAGGCCCGTCACGTTCGAACCGCGCACCAGCCAGGACTGGTTGGCGCCCGGCCACACCCCGGACATGTAGTCCGGCAGCGGCCGGTCCTCCTCGGTGTGCCACTCCTCCCATCCGTGGCGCGGGGGCGCCGACCAGGAGCACGGCGGCGAAGGAGGGCGAGCCGAACACCACGTCCTCGGTCAGCTCCAGCCATCCCGGGCGGCGCGCCGACGGCACCAGCACACCCTGGGCCCGCAGCCATCGCTCCCCCTCCGCCGGACACACCTGCCGCACACAGTACGGGGCCGCCCGTACGCGGTCGCCCCGACGGCCGGCCCGCGGGGTCGGTCATTCGTCTGCGGACGGCCAGGGCGGGCTGGCATGATGAACCGGCCGGACGAGCTGCGCGCGCGTACAGCGCGCCGACGAGGCGAGGGCGGAAGCGTGGGGGACTGGATCTACATCCTCGACCCGAACAAGGACACCGTGGACGGAGAGCCCTCCGGCAAGGAGACCATCCACCGTCTCGCCCAGGAGGAACCCGAGCTGGACCTCTGGCTCAGCCGGCGCAACCGCATGAGTCCGGGCGACCGGCTGTGGTTCTTCTTCAGCCGGCCGGAGTCGGCCGTCGCCGCGGTGGCCGAGGTCGACGCGGAGCCGTACGAGGATCCCGCGGACCCCGAGTTCCCGTACCGCGTCGAGGCGACCCTCCTGCCGGAGGCGACGGACGCGCTGTACGGCAGCCCGGTCGGCCGGGAGGAGCTGGGGCTCGGCCAGGTGAGATCGGTGCAGAAGGTGAAGCCCGAGGCCCTGCCGGTGCTGCTGGCGCGGGCGGGGCTGTAGAGCGACGGGCCGGGCGGGGCTGTAGAGCGACGGGCCGGGCGGGGCTGTAGAGCGACGGTCCGGGCGGGGCTGTAGAGCGACGGTCCGGGCGGGGCTGTAGAGCGACGGGCGGGGCGGGCGACCGGCCGCGGCCGGTCGCCGGGCCGGGCTCGCCGCGCGGTGGCCGGCCCGGTGGCCGGCACGGCGGCCTCTGACGCGTTCTCCCACGTCATCCGGCCGATCTCTCCGGCCGGTCCGACCAGGGCGTTTCCCCATGTCTCCGGCGCCGGCCGGACGATACGGCACTGACCGCACGGGCTGGGTGGCCTTCGGCACAATTTGCCCGATTAGGGCGGATGGGGACAGAAGAATGTGTATAAGTGGTTCGAGAGGCGGTTGCACTTCTCCGGTGGCCGGCTTCGAAGACTTACCGACCAAGGGCATGGGAGAAGCGTTTGATCACGGCACGTAAACGACACACCGGGCTGGCTGCCGCGGCCGGCGTACTCGGCGGCGTCCTCGCGGTCACCGCCCTCGGCGGCACGGCACACGCCGCCACCGGCGGCGATGGCGCCGGAAACCGGCCGAAGGCCGACGCCCCGGCGGGTCGGACGGCCGCCCCGGATGTTTCCGACGCCCGAATAAAGATCACCCCCGGGGAAGGCGCCCACGGCGTCGCGGTCGACGGCCCCGTGAAGGTGACCGCCAGTGACGGCAAGCTCACCAAGGTGACCATGACCGCCCTTGCGACCGGCGCCGTGGTTCCGGGCACCCTGTCCGCGGACGGCGCGTCCTGGACGCCGGACGGCGCGCTGAAGCGGGCCGCCAAGTACCAGATCGCCGCGGAGGCCGCGGACGACCAGGGCCGCCCCGCCACCGCCACCGCCACGTTCGCGACGGTCTCCCCGGCCAACGACTTCATCGGGCACCTCACGCCCCAGAACGGTTCGACCGTCGGCGTGGGCATGCCGGTGAGCTTCACCTTCGACAAGGCGGTCCGCGACAAGGCCGCCGTGGAGTCGGAGATCCAGGTCAGCTCCAGCAGCGGCCAGCAGGTCGTCGGCCACTGGCTCAACGACGGCCGCCTGGACTTCCGCCCCCAGAGCTACTGGAAGCCCGGCTCCACCGTCACCGTCAAGCTGACCTCCCAGGGAGTGCAGAAGACGGTCGCCTTCAAGATCGGCCGGAGCCAGGTCAGCACGGTCGACGTCAAGACCAAGAAGATGACCGTCGTGCGCGACGGCAAGGCGATCAGGACCATCCCGATCTCGTCCGGCAGCACCGAGCACCCGACGTACAACGGCCAGATGGTGATCTCCGAGAAGTTCCAGCACACCCGGATGAGCGCGTCGAGCGTCGGCCTCACCAACGAGGACGGCAAGCCCGCGTACGACATCGCGGCCGTACCGCACGCCATGCGCCTGACCGACTCGGGCACCTTCATCCACGGCAACTACTGGAGCGCCGACTCGGTCTTCGGCAAGGCCAACACCAGCCACGGCTGCGTGGGCCTGAACGACGCCCGGGGCGGCGGCGACAGCAAGCAGCCCGCCGCGTGGTTCTTCGACCACTCGATGACCGGTGACGTCGTGATCGTCAAGAACTCCGCCGACCAGGGCAAGCTGGCCCCGGACAACGGCCTCAGCGACTGGAACGTGCCGTGGAGCCAGTGGGTCGCGGGCGGCACGGCCGGCTGACGCCGGGTACGTCCCCCGCACCCGAGTGTGCACACCGCCGGGCGGCGGCCGACACCCTGTCGGCCGCCGCCCGGCGGTGTCACGGCCGCGCGCACGGTCCCGGGCGCGCGGCCTCCGTCCCGCGCGCCCTCAGCCCCGGGTGCCGCGCTCCTCGTCGGTGCCGCGCAGGCGGCGCGCCCGCTCGGCGATCCCGCCCGAGAGCCTGTCCTTGACCGCGCCGGCCCGGTCCAGGGTCCCGGCGCCGAGGGTCCTGGCCGCGTCGACGCTCTTCGCGCCCGTCTCCAGTGCCTTGTCCCGCGCCTCCACCGCCGCGACCGCCCACCGTCGCGTCTCCGCCGACCGGACTCGATCCCGAGCCGCCCGTGGAAGTCGTGGACACCGGTGGTGACCCGGTTGCTCGCCTGGACCACGGCCGGGGACTTGGCCGGGTGCAGCAGCACCTTCGCGTTGGCGGTGTCGGCGGCCGCGTGCATCCGGGCCACCAGTCGCCCGGTGCTGCGCGAGATGAGCCCCAGCCGGTTGCGCCGGGCGGCCCGGAGCCCGATGCGGTGCCGGCCAGCCACTCCCGAGCCCGGGACTCGGCTTCCCCGGCCGCCGAGGAGCCGTACGACACCCGCACGCCCGCCGACTCCACTTCAGGAAGTGAACGCAGCGAGCACGGGAGGCGCTCCCTCGCCCGTGGAGTCCTCCCGCGGGTGAACGAAGCGCCAGGTGGGACGGCGGAAGTCCGGTCACCGACCGGTGGTCGATCACAGTTCCCGACCCGCGCCGCGCGGGCCGCACCGGTCTTCGCCCGCGCCCTCGTGCGGGCCGCCGATACCCAACCGTTGCACTGGGTCCGCGCACCCCTTCCGTCGCAGGTCAGACACGCTGAACAGGCCAGGAGCGCAGGGCACTTGGGGCCCCGTCCGGGACGTCGGCCGATTCACCCCTGCCGCATCCCTTGACGGACCCGCTCCGGGAGGTTTAACTCACGTCCTAAATTAAGCCATGAGGTGCTTCGGAAGTCGAACGGGGACATACCTCCCCCGGCGTCCGGACGTCTCCTCGGGTTCTCGACTCCCGGAAAGGGACACCCGGAGCCATGCGCAGCATCCGAGCCGCGGCCGTAGGCGCCGTCACCCTGTCTCTCGCCCTGGCGGCCTCGGCCTGCGGAGGTGGTTCGTCGACCGGCGGAGGGTCCAACGACGCGCCGAAGACGCTCACTTACTGGGCCTCGAACCAGGGCACGAGCATCGAGGTCGACAAGAAGGTCCTCCAGCCCGAACTCGACAAGTTCGAGAAGCAGACGGGCATCAAGGTCAAGTTCGAGGTCGTGCCCTGGGCGGACCTGCTGAACCGAATCCTGACCGCGACGACTTCCGGCCAGGGGCCCGACGTCCTGAACATCGGCAACACCTGGAGCGCCTCCCTCCAGGCGACCGGCGCGCTGCTGCCCTGGGACGCGAAGAACTTCGGCAAGATCGGCGGCAAGGACCGCTTCGTGGACTCGGCCCTCGGCTCGACCGGTGTGACGGGCCAGGACCCGGCGGCCGTCCCGCTGTACTCGATGGCCTACGCGCTCTACTACAACAAGAAGATCTTCGCCGACGCCGGGATCGCCAAGCCCCCGGCCACCTGGGCCGAGTTGGTCGCCGACGGCAAGAAGATCCAGGCGAAGGGCAAGAACGTCCTGGGCGCCGAGGGCGCCAACGTCTCCGAGAACATCCACCACGTCTTCGTCTTCGCCAAGCAGCACGGCGCGGACTTCTTCACCGCCGACGGCAAGGCCGACTTCGCCAACGACGGGGCGGTCGCGGCGGTCAAGCAGTACGTCGACCTGATGGCCAAGGACAAGGCCATCCCCAAGGGCAACGCCGAGTACGCGCAGAACCAGTCCGTCAGCGACTTCGCCAAGGGCAACACGGCCATGCTGCTGTGGCAGTCGGCCTCGGCCAACCTGAAGAACCAGGGCATGAGCGAGGCCGACTACGGCATCGCCCCGGTGCCCGTGCAGTCCGGGACGCCCGGCGCCGGCGCCCAGGCGAACTCGATGGTGGCCGGCATCAACATGGCCGTCTTCAAGAACACCCACAACCTGGACGGCGCCACGAAGTTCGTGAAGTTCATGACCAGCGACGACGAGCAGAAGATCCTCAACAAGGCGTACAGCACCATCCCGCCGGTCAAGGGCGCCCAGTCGGACCCGGCCTTCGACACCCCGGCCAACGCCGTGCTGAAGAACACCCTCGCCACCAGCGCCGTGGCGCTGCCCCAGGTCGCCGCCGAGTCCCAGTTCGAGACGACGGTCGGCACGGCCGTCAAGGACCTGTTCGCCGACGCCGCCGCCGGCCGCACGGTGACCACCGAAGCGGTGAAGGCCAAGCTCCTCAAGGCCCAGCAGCAGATGCCGGCGAAGTGAGCGAGATGACCGGCACCGTTCGTTCGGACACGGCGAAGGTGCGGTCCGCGCGCGGTGACTTCTCCCCCGGGGCGGTGCGCGGCCCGCGCCGTCCCGGGCGGATCAAGCGCGTCGGACTGCCGTATCTGCTGCTCCTGCCCGCGTTGCTCCTGGAACTCCTGGTCCATCTGGTGCCGATGGTGATCGGCATCACGATGAGCTTCAAGGAGCTGACGCAGTTCTACATCCGGGACTGGGGCACGGCGCCCTGGTCGGGCATCGACAACTACCGTCTTTCGGTGGACGTCAACGGCCCCGTC
>NZ_BAABKC010000093.1:0-2111 GCF_039543625.1 Streptomyces similanensis
CGGGGCGCGGCCGGGGCACGACCCGGCGCAGCCCCCGGCCGCGCCCCGGCCGCCCCGCCGCGGACGGGTCCTCGGGCGCCGGCCCGGAGACGTCCTTCGGCCTCGCCGCCGGGCCCTTCGGCTCACGCTGCACGGGCACACCCGGGAACGGGGCCGGGGGCTGGGCCGGGGCGGCCTGCGGGCCCGGCCGGCCGCCGGGGGCGCCCGCGGCCGTGACGATGTCGTCGGGGCTGCCCAGGCGGTCGATGATGCGGCGCACGGCGGCGGGACTGTCCACGGCCGCCTTGGCCCGGTGCCGGTCGATCTCGTTGCGCAGCTCCGAGACGAGGCGCATCCGGGTGGCCGACGGCAGCTGCCGTCGCTGCGCCACGTCGCCGACGCGGCTCAGATACTCGTAGACGACCTGGTCGCTCTCGATCCCCACAACCCCTCCGGGGGCGGCTGGCCGAAGACCCCGTGGGACGAAGGTACCGCGTGCCCCCACACCCCCGAAGCGCCCCGCGCCGCAGGCACGGCCGCCCGGCCCGTGCCGCCACGTGCGCGTGCGGGGCCGCGCCCGTGTTCCCGGGTCCGTCCCACCCGCTAACGTGGGTCGGATGAGCGGCGATGAGAAACCGGCGGCGGCCCCCCGATCGCTTGCGGAGGCGCTGCGCGCGCGTGACGACGCCTCGCTGGCGGCGCTGCTGCGCGCTCGCCCCGACCTCATCACCCCCGTCCCGACCGACCTCACCCAGCTCGCCACCCGGGCCGGCACCCGCGCCTCGGTGGTGCGGGCGCTGGAGCGGCTCGACCGGTTCGCGCTCCAGACGGCGGAGGCGCTCGCGGTGGCCGGCGATCCGGCGCCGTACGGCGAGCTGCTCGCTCTGATGGCCGGGGACGACCGCGACCCGGAGACCGCCGCCGCGCTGCCGCACGCGCTCGGCGCCCTGCGCGAACAGGCCCTGGTCTGGGGCGACGAGGACCGGCTGCGCCTGGTGCGCACCGCCCGCGAACTGCTCGCGCCGTCCCCGCAGCACCCCTCCCCGACCGGGCTCGGCCCGACCGTGCAGGAGGCCGCCTCGGGCATGTCGCCGGGCCGCGTCCAGGAGATCGTGGCCGCCGCCGGACTGCCCTCGACGCACGACGCCGTCTCCGCCGTCACCGCGCTCACCGCCCTGTTCACCGACCGCGCGCGCATGTCCGAGCTGCTCGCCGATGTGCCGGCCGACTCCCTCCAGGTGCTCGACCGCCTGGTGTGGGGGCCGCCGTACGGCCAGGTCACCGCCGATCCGGCGCCCCGGCTGCGGCTGCTGCTCGACCGGGGCCTGCTGCTGCCCACCGCGCCCGGCACCGTCGTACTGCCCCGCGAGGTCGCCCTGCACCTGCGGGCGGGCCGCGCGCACCGGACGCCCGAGCCGGTGCCGCCCGCCGTCACGGCGAGCGCGGCGCACCCCGCGCCGGTGGTGGACGCGACGGCGGCCGGACAGGCGTACACCGCGCTCGCCACCGTCGAGGAGCTGCTGAAGGACTGGGACGAGGGCGGCCCGAACGTGCTGCGCGCGGGCGGCCTGAGCGTGCGCGACCTCAAGCGCACCGCCGTGGCCCTGGACCTGCCCGAGCCGGTGGCCGCCTTCTGGGTGGAGCTGGCCTACGCGGCCGGGCTGCTCGCCACCGACGGCGAGGCGGACGAGCGGTACGCGGCGACCCCGGCGTACGACGACTGGCGGGAGCTGTCGCCGGCCGACCGCTGGGCGCGGCTGGCCCGGGCCTGGCTGGCGGCCACCCGCACGCCGGGCGTGATCGGCGACCGGGACGCCAAGGACCGCACGCTGTCCGCGCTCGGCCCGGGCCTGGACCGCTCGGCCGCCCCGGAGGTACGGCACCGGGTGCTGTCCCTGCTGGCCGCGCTGCCCGAGGGCGGCGCGCCGGACGCCGAGTCGGTGCTGGCCCGGCTGCGCTGGGAGCGGCCCCTGCGCGGGCCGCGGCGGGACGGCGAGCACGATCTGCGCGCCCGGCTGGCCCGCTGGACGCTGTCCGAGGCGGAGCTGCTCGGCGTCACCGGGCGCGGCGCGCTGTCCGCGCACGGGCGGGCGCTGCTGGGCGCGCCCCCGGCGCCCGCCGCGGGCTCCTGG
>NZ_BAABKC010000094.1:0-113329 GCF_039543625.1 Streptomyces similanensis
ACAAGGCCATCGACGACCTCGTGCAGGCGGTCACCGGCGGCCTCGGCGACGTCCAGGCGGTCGTCACCGACCTGCTGACCCAGGTGGCCGGCCTCGTCACCGGCCTGCTGACCGCCGACGCGACCACGGCCCCGGCCGACTCCGCCGCCTCCGCGACGCCGTCCTCCACCGACACCTCGTCCGCCTCGTCCGCCTCTTCGGAGCCCGTGACCTCGGCCGTCACGCTGCCCGCGATCTCGCTGCCGTCCTCGTTGCCGTCCGCGCTCCTGTCGCCGGCCTCGTGAGCGGCATAGCCGGTCGCATAGCGCCGTACGGCGCAACTCCTCCGGTCGTGGCGCCGGCCCCCGTGGCCGGCGCCACGACCGTTTCTGTACCGGTGTGTTCCGCCTCCGACCGGCCGTGAATGGGTCGCTCACCGGTCGTCCAGCCGGCCGGGCGACCGGTCATTCAGAGATCTCATATGAGGACTCGCAATCTTCGGCGCCTCCGGTTTCCGCCCCGGCCCGGGCTCGTTAGGCACGGCGGAAGACTCACCCTCCGGCGACTCGCGTCGCCGAAGAAAGGAACACGATGAAGTCCCTGAAGGCTGCCGCCATCGTTGCCGGGTCCCTGATCGCCGCCAGTGTCGGCGGGCCCGCGTTCGCCGCCGACGTGGCGTCCGCGGGCTTCAGCGGCCACCTGAACTCCAAGCTTCCCGTCGAGGTGGCCCCGCTGGACCACCAGTCGGACGTGATCCACACCGGGACCAGCGGCTCGCTCGTCGAGACGGCGCGCGAGGCCGCCAACTCCCTGAACGACGCCCGCCCGCTGCACCACACCACCAAGGACGCCACGACCGCCCTCCAGGACGCCAAGCCGATGCACGGCGACCTGGCGCTGTAGGACGCGCAGCACGCCGTACGTCGTCGGAAGGGGCGGCTCCCGGAACGATCCGGGAGCCGCCCCTTCCGTCTGCCTCCGTCTGCCTCCGTCTGCTTCTGGCTGCTTGCGTCCGCGCGGACGCGGACACGGGACCGTACGCGGGGGAGGGCGGACGCGGGACCGTACGCAGGGCCGGGCACGGAAAACGCCCGGCCGGGGGAGTCCCCGACCGGGCGCTCGGACCGACTGTCCGTCACCGCACGTCAGTCGTCACAGCCGTACCGCTGGTGGCTAGTTGTTCGTGCAGACGTTGCCGATGGCCGGGTTGAGGGCGCCGACCACGTTGACGGTGTTGCCGCACACGTTGACGGGCACGTGAACCGGGACCTGGACCACGTTGCCGGACGCGACGCCGGGCGAGTGCGCCGCAGCGCCCTCGGCGCCCGCGTTCGCCGCGGCGAGACCGGCTCCGCCGAGCACCACGGCGCCCGTGCCGAGGGCGATGGTGGCGGCCTTCGCGATGCGAGACATCACTTTCTCCTTGCTGATTCGGGGAGTGCGGCAGCAGGACGCGCGACCGCACTGCCCCTTCAACGCCGCAACCGCGAACCGGTCACGGCAAACATCCCTGGATCACCCCTTTTGAAGGGGAAGGGTTGCTTCGCCGGGTGGATGACAGTTCTTGTGTCGGGTGGACGGTGGTTCCGGCGCCGGCGGACGACGTTCGCGGCGGTGGTTCCGGTGTCGGCGGACGGCGGTTGCGACACTGTCACGAAGCTGACTTTTCAGGAATGTTGCGCCTATGGGCGTTTCGACTGTCAAAACCTACGAAAACCCTCTACGCTGACGACTGTCAGTGATCAGTCCATCACGGACTGTAGTGACATGAAAAAGGAGAGGTAATGCGCAAGTTCCAGAAGGCCGCTGTCGTTGTGGCCATGCTCGGCAGCGTCGGCTTCATCGGTGCCGGTGCGGCCCAGGCCCACGGCGGCGACGAGGGTGGTCTGAAGGTCGACAGCAAGCAGAGCCAGACCTGCACGGGTCAGGTCGACACTCAGCAGGGCCTCGTCAACATCCAGGACCTGGGTGTTGCCGCCAACGTTCTGGGCGTCGGCAACCCGGTCGGCAAGGCCACCTCGGTGACCTGCCCCTCCACCCTCAGCTTCGGCTGACGATCCCCCACCACGGGTGATCTAAGCAGGCGTCGGGGCCCGGACCCCCGGTCCGGGCCCCGAGCCGGGTCGGCACGTCGGCCGATCCTGTCGTTCGGAGCGACTTCGCCGCCGCGCGCGGCGGGTCGACCGTATAAGGAAACAAGGTAGATGCTCATTACGAAGAAGCTCGCGGCAACCGCGGCGGCCGGAATCCTGGGCGGCTTTGCTCTGATCGGGTTCGGCGCCACCCAGGCCTCCGCCCACGACGGCGACTCCACCGGAGGCGGCGTCTCCGGCAGGTGCGTCGACGACGGCAACAGGGCCATCACCTGCGTGCAGTCGCAGCACTGCTCCGGTGGCGGCCACGTCGACTGCAGCAGCACCATCATCATCAAGCGCAAGAGCTCCTGACGCCCGGCCGGGGCGGCCGAGGCGCCCTTGTTCACGTCGGCATCCGTCGCTCAGGCCTGTCCGCGCAGCGAAGAACGGCCGGGACCCCCACGGGTCCCGGCCGTCGGCGTGCGCGCACGTGATCGCGCGGGCTCCAGGCGTGGCCGCCGGGCGGGACGAGGGTCACTCCACTTCTACGCCGTAGCCGCGTACGAGGGTCTCCAGGTCGTGGTCGTAGCCCTGGCCGACCGCGCGGAAGCGCCACCGAGGGCCCCGGCGGTAGATCTCGGCGAGGAGCAGGGTGCGTTCGCTGGTGGCGGCGTCCAGAGTGGCCTGGGCCGCGACCGGAGCGTCGATGCCCGGGGCGAGGCTCAGCTGAACCGCTCCGACGTCCCCGAAAGCGGCGGCTCCGTCGATCGCGGCGGCGACGGCGATCCTGCGGGCGGCCGGTGGGAGCGCCGCCAGGTCGACGGCGACGGTCTGCTCGGTCGGGCCGTCGCAGAGCAGGCGGATGGCTCCGTCGGGGCTCTCCGGCGCGCCGTAGAAAACGAAGTCCTCGTCGCAGGAGACCTGTTCGTCCTCGTCGAGGACGAAGGCGACGACGTCGATCTCGCAGTTCGTCTGCTGCCCCCAGGAGGCGCTCACGTACCAGCGGCCGGCGGTGGGGAGATCGATGACCCCGCCGCGCGGCAGGACGTCGGCCGTCGCACCGTCCTGGGCGGGAGAGGCGGCCGGCTCGCAGGAGAGGGCGCCGAGCCAGGAAGGCGCGCGGACCGGCAGGCCCAACAAGGAGACGCGGGTCATGCGGCGGTCGAGCTCGCCCCCCGGAAAGAGGACGATGTCGGTGACGCTCGCCGAGAGGTTGATCGCGGCGGCGCCACCGAGCTCGACGACCCTGGTCCGGGCGGCGGACGCCTCCACGTGCGTACCGCCCAGAACCAGTACCCGCCGACGGCCGAACGGCTTGGCGGACGGTGTGGACTCGGGCCGCCTCGGGGCCGGTACGGCGGCGACGGTCGCTGTCACGTCCGGGGACGGCGTCGGCGTGACCGGAGGCGTCGTGGCTTCCGGGACTCTCCTCGCCGGCTGACTCTCGTGCGGTGTGCCGGGGCGCACCTCTCCCAGCAGCTTGAGGAACGCGTGCTCGTCGACGATCGGGATCCCCTCGGCGATCGCGCGCCGTGCCTTCGCCGAGCCCGAGGCCCCGTCGTTGGTGACGAGAGCGCTGGTGTGCCGACTGACCGACGACATGATGTTCAGGCCGGCGGCGACGGCCCGGGCCACCAGCTCGGCCCGGGAGGTCGCGGTCTCTCCCGTGATGGCGATCTTCATGCCCTGGACGAGCGGACCGCCGGGCGCGGGGCGGCCCGGATTCCGGTAGGCGCACGGGGTCTTCGGCGGATTGGGCGCGAACTGCGGATTCTGCCGGGGCGGGCAGGGCACCAGCGGCAGCGGGACGTCCAGCCGTGCCGCCTCGGCGAGGGAGGACCGGAGGATTCCGGCAAGGACGCGCGTGTCGTCCAGTGCGTCATGGGCGCTGGTCTGCGGCACGCCGTAATGCGCGGCCAGTGACGCCAGGCTGAGGTCGGCGACGGGCGGCTCCACCCGCCGGTTGAGGGCGAGGGTGCACAGGCGCTGGTTCACGGGGAGGTGGAGCCGGGCGCGGGCGAACTCGTGGGCGAGGAAGTCGTAGTCGAACTGCGCGTTGTGGGCCACCATGACGCGGTCCTGGAGGAGCGCGCCGATCCGCCCGGCGACCTGTTCGAAGGCCGGGGCGCCGTCGAGCCGCTCCGCGGTCAAGCCGTGGATGTGCACGGGGCCGGGATCGCAGCCCGGATTCAGCAGGGTGGAGTACTCGCCGGTCTGGACCCCGTCCGGTCCGAAAGTCAGCACCGCGACGGAGAGGATCCGGTCACACCGGGCGATCAGACCGGACGTCTCGACATCGACCAGAGCCCAGTCGTGCGCGTAGTCGGGCAGATGGGACACGTCGAGCGCGGCGGCGAGGGGCATGACGACAAGGATGATCCGGACGTGAGCGCCACTTCAACCCCAAAGCCGGATCTTTCCCCCTCTTCCTGGACTTCCTGGAAACCGTTCCGGGCCTTCGGGCCACCAAGAAGACAACCCTCCCGGGGGAGGGCTGCGGACGTCGTACGGGTGTGGCGCCCCCGGCAGGACTCGAACCTGCGGCCAAGCGCTTAGAAGGCGCCTGCTCTATCCACTGAGCTACGGGGGCCTGGTGTGGTGGCCTCGGTCGCGGTCGTCGTGCCCGGTGCGGGCCGATCCGTGACGGTGCCGGGGACAAGGATAGGGCTCCCGGGTCCGTGTCCCTGCTGCTCCGCCTCCGTGGCTCGGTGTGGAGGTTCGGTGAAGCGCTCCCGATAATCGCAGGCAGGTACGAATCGTGCATCGCTTTTCACGCCTCGCGCACCGGGTGTTGTGCACTCGTTATGCCTGGCCTGTGCCCGCGTCCCAGTGATCCCTTCCGCCCCATCTGTTCTGTCGGCACGCGAGCATGCTCATATGCTTCAGAATTCCCTCAAAATTGGGCATTCTTCACATGTGGTGACCTTGGACGTACGGCCTCAGCTGCTCGACGCACTCTCCGCCCTGCGCGACCGTGTCGCCGCCGCGCGCTTCCCGCTCCCGGTCCCGGGAGCGCCACGCGCGCGTGCCAACCGCGACGAACTGCTCGCCCAGCTCGACGACTACCTGGTGCCCCGGCTGCGCGACCCCGGCGCGCCGCTGCTGGCCGTCATCGGCGGTTCCACCGGCGCCGGCAAGTCCACCCTCGTCAACTCCCTGGTGGGACGGCGGGTCAGCGAGGCCGGGGTGCTGCGCCCCACCACCCGCAACCCGGTGCTGGTGTGCCACCCGGAGGACCACCACTGGTTCAGCGGCATGCGGGTGCTGCCCGGCCTCGCGCGCGCCTGGGACCCCCAGCAGGAACCCGCCGACGACCTGCCCGCGCCCGACGACACGCCGCGCGTGCTGCGCATCGAGACCGTCGACACGCTGCCCCCCGGCCTCGCCCTGCTGGACGCCCCCGACGTCGACTCGCTCGTCGCCGACAACCGCGTCCTGGCCGCCGAGTTGCTCTGCGCCGCCGACATCTGGGTGATGGTCACCACCGCCGCCCGGTACGCCGACGCCGTCCCCTGGCACCTGCTGCGCACCGCCAAGGACTACGACGCGACGCTGGTGACGGTGCTGGACCGGGTGCCGCACCAGGTCGTCTCCGAGGTCTCCCGGCAGTACGGCGCGCTGCTCACCAAGGCCGGGCTCGGCGACGTACCGCGCTTCACGGTGCCCGAACTGCCCGAGTCCGCCTGGGGAGGCGGGCTGCTGCCCGCCACCGCCGTGGCCCCGCTGCGGATCTGGCTCGCCCAGCAGGCGCAGGACCCCGCCGCCCGGCAGCACACGACGGCCCGCACGGCCTACGGACTGCTCGACTCGCTCAAGGCCCGGATGCCCGAACTGGCCGGCGCCGCCGCCGCCCAGTACTCGGCCGCCCTGCGCCTCACCTCGGCCGTCGACAGCGCCTACGACGGCGAGTACGCGCGCGTGCGGGGCCGGTTGCAGTCGGGGGCGGTGCTCGCCGGGGACGCCCTGAAACGCTGGCGGGCCTTCCCCCTGGACTGCACCGCCGGCGAACTGCTCGACGCGCTGGTGGAGAGCCTGGGCGCGCTGCTGCTGTGCGCCGTCACCGCCGCCGACGAGCGCGTCGACGACGCCTGGCGGCGCGAACCGGCCGCCGCCTCGCCGGGACTCGCCGACCGCGCCCCCTCGGTGGAGAGCTCCGAGCACCGCATCGGGCTCGCCGTCCGGCGCTGGCGGCGCGAGCTGGAGGAGTACGCCGAGGACGAGGTGCGCGAGCTGGACCGCAGTGTCGCGCCGGACCCCGAGGTCGTCGCCGCGCTGGCCGCCACCGGGCTGCTGGGCGGTCGCCGGGGACGGTCCGCCGGCGAGGGGCTCGCCGAGCGGATCGGCGCCCATGGCGCGCTGCGGCTGCGCGACCGCGCGGGGCGGCTGCTCGCCGACTATCTGGACCGGGTGATGCACGTGGAGCGGGAACGCCGGCTGGCCCCGCTCGACGCCATGGAAGTGCAGCCGGAGCCCCAGGCCGAACTGATCGCCGCGCTGTCCGTACTGCTGAAGGAGAGGTGACCGGTGACCGCCGTCACTGATCAGGACCAAACGGAACACACCCCCCGGACGGAGGGCACGGTCGTCGCGGAGGGGCAGAGCCGGGAGGGCGAGGGCAGAGGTCAGGACCGGGAAGGGCGGGGGCAGGGCCAGGGCCAGGGCCACGGCCAGGGCTGTGAAGGGCAGGGCCGGGACGAGCAGGGTCGGGAGGCGATGGGCCGAGAGGCGATGGGCGGAGAGGCGATCGGCAGGGAGGCGATCGGCGGGGAGGCGATCGGCAGGGAGGGCGGCGGGGACGGTGCGGAACGCGTCCCGCCGTCGTCGGGGCCGGAGCCGGGGCCGAACGGTGCGGGGCCGAACGGTGCGGGGCCGAACGGTGCGGGGCCGAACAGTGCGGGGCCGATCGGTGCGGGATCGGCCGGTGCGGGATCGGTGGCGTCCGGTGTGCGGACGGGGCGGGGCGGCGCGGAGCCCGAGCGGGCGCCGTCCGGTTCGGGGCGCGCACAGCCTGCCTCGGAGTTCACCCATACGGGGTCCGGGTTCGCCCGGGTGAGGGTGGCCGAGCGTGTCGCGGGGAGCCCTGAGCGGAGCGCGGGCGGCTCCGAGCGGGGCTCGGCGGGCTCCGAGCGGGGTCAGGGCGGGCCGCGGCGTGGCCGGGGCGGTGGGGAGGCTGCCCAGGGCGGTGCGGAGCGCGTCCAGGGCGGCGCGCGGCGGGGGAGCGCGGAGCGCGGTGGACGGCCGCTGGAGTTCAGGCCCTCCTCCGAGCGGGCCGCGCGGCCCGCCGGGGGCGGCGGATACGGAGAACCGGCCAGGTCAGGCAGTTCGGCCGCCGGTGGCTCGGGTGCCGGCGGTACGGGAGGTGCCGGCGGGTCGACGGGCGCCCGCGGCTTCCGAGGTTCCGGCGTGTCGGGGAGTGCGGGCGGCGTGTCGGGGACCCCCGGTGGTCCGGGCGGCGCCGGTACGGGCCGTACACGCGGGGCCGCCGTACCCGCGCGGGACGCCGCCGGGACGGGCGACGGCGCGACCGGGAACGGGTCCGGCAGGACGCCCGCGCGCTACGAGGACCGGTACGCGCGCGTACGCGACGACGAGCGGCACGCGCGTGTGCAGGACGGCGGCCGCCCCACGCGCGTACGGGACGACGAGCAGCACGCGCGCGTGCAGGACGGCGGCCGCCCCGCGCGCGTACGGAACGACGAGGGGCGTGCGCCGGTACGCGACGGCGGCGGACACGCGCCCGTACGCGACGGCGAGCAGCACGCCCGGGCGTACGACGACGGGCACCACGCGCCCGTGCGCGACGGCGGCGGTGACGGCGACGGACACGCGCGGGCGCACGACGACGACGGCCACAGCCGTACCGGGGAGCCGGACGGGGTCTGGGACGACGGGCTGATCGCGCGCCGCGTCACCGAGTCCGGCGCCACCGACCTCGTCCCCGCCGAACCTCGCGTCACCCGGTCGATGCCCGCCCCGCCCCTCGCGTACGACGGGCCGCTGCGCTCGCGGCTGGACGCGCTGCGCGAGCTGGTCGGCCTCTCCCGCACCCGGCTGGACAACCGCACCCTCGCCGAGGCGGGCCGGGTCCTCGACGAGGCGGCAGCGCGGCGCCGGCTGTCCGGGCAGCACACCGTGATCGCCATCGCGGGCGCGACCGGCAGCGGCAAGTCGCAGCTGTTCAACGCGCTGGCCGGAGTGGCCATCTCGGAGACCGGCGTACGCCGCCCGACCACCGCCGCGCCCATCGCGTGCAGCTGGAGCGACGGCGCGGCGAGCCTGATCGACCGGCTCGGCATCCCGGGCCGGCTGCGCAGGCGCCCCGTACAGAGCCCGGACGCCGACCCGCAGCTGCGGGGCCTGGTCCTGGTGGACCTGCCCGACCACGACTCGGCCGCCGTGCAGCACCGCGAGCACGTGGACCGCATCCTGGGACTGGTGGACGCGGTCATCTGGGTGGTGGACCCGGAGAAGTACGCCGACGCCGTCCTCCACGAGCGCTATCTGCGCCCGCTGGCGGGCCACGCGGAGGTGATGTTCGTCGTCCTCAACCAGGTGGACCGGCTGCCCGGCGAGGCCGCCGACCAGGTTCTGGACGACCTGCGGCGCCTGCTCGACGAGGACGGCATCGCCCTCGGGGAGCACGGCGAGCCGGGCGCGACCGTGCTCGCGCTGTCCGCGCTCACCGGCGACGGCGTACCCGAACTGCGCGAGGTGCTCGGCCAGTTCGTGGCCGAGCGTGGGGCCGCGGGCCGGCGGATCTCGGCCGACGTGGACGCGGCCGCGGACCGCCTGCGCCCCGTCTACGCCACGCGCCGGCGCGTCGGCCTGAGCGAGGAGGCGCGCGAGGAGTTCGCGGCCCGGCTCGCGGACGCGGTGGGCGCGGTGGCGGCGGGCGAGGCGGCCGAACGCGCCTGGGTGCGCAACGCGGGCCGGGCCTGCGGAACCCCGTGGCTGCGGCTGTGGCGGTGGTGCCAGGACCGGTGCGAACCTCCCACCGGCCGCATCCCGGTGCGCACGCAGCCGGACGAGGAGGCGACCGCGCGCCAGCGCGTCGAACAGGCGGTGCGCACGGTCGCCGACCGGGCCTCGACGGGGCTGCCGGCGCCGTGGGCGCAGGCGATCCGCGAGGCCGCGGTGCGCGGGGCGCAGGGGCTGCCCGAGGCGCTGGACGAGCTGGCGGCGCGGGCCGGACTGCCGCCGGGCCGCCCGCCGCGCCCCGGCTGGTGGCCGGCCGCGGTGCTGGCGCAGGCCTCGATGACGATCCTCCAGGTCGTCGGCGGCCTGTGGCTGGTCGGCCAGATCGCCGGGGTGCTGGCGCCGAACCTGTGGGTGCCGGTGCTGCTGATGATCGCCGGCATCGTCGGCGGCCCGATCGTGGAGTGGAGCTGCCGCATCGCGGCCCGTGGACCGGCGCGGCGGTACGGGCAGGAGGCGGAGCGGCGGTTGCGGGAGGCGGCGGCGGGGTGCGGCCGGGCCAGGGTCCTGGACCCGGTGGCGGCGGAGCTGCTGCGGTACCGGGAGGTGCGGGAGCAGTACGCCCGGGTGACGGGGGCGGGGCCGGGGGCGCGGTGAACCGTCCGGCTCCGACGGTGGGGAGCGGTCGTCGCCCGTCCGGGTGACGGAGTTTTCCACAGGCGGGCGGTGGTCCACAGGCCCCAGCGGGCCCGGCCCGGCGGCGGCAGTCTGGTGCCGCGGCGATCGCGACGGACGCGGTCGGCGCGGCGGACGCAGCCGTACGGGGCGGGCCCGTACGCATGCCCGCCCGGACCGGACGGCCGGGCGAGGGAGGGGTTCTGTGATGAACGAGACGATGATCTGCGCGGTGGGCAACGTGGCGACCCAGCCGATGTACCGCGACCCCGAGTCGGGCGCGTCGGCGCGGTTCCGGCTGGCGGTCACCGCGCGCTACTGGGACCGGGAGAAGAACGCCTGGACGGACGGCCACACCAACTTCTTCACGGTGTGGGCCAACCGCCAGCTCGCCGCGAACACCGTGGCCTCGCTGAACGTGGGGGACCCCGTGGTGGTGCAGGGCAGGCTCAAGGTGCGCTCGGAGAGCCGCGACGGCGCCAGCCGCGCCTGGGCGGACATCGACGCGGTGGCCATCGGCCACGACCTGTCGCGCGGTACGGCGGCCTTCCGCCGCACCGTCAGGCAGGACCCGGGCACGGCGCCGACCCGGTCTGTCCAGGAGGCGGACGCCGGAGCGCAACGGCCCGAACCGCAGTGGGAGACCCCGGCCGCCGAACCGGCTCACCACCAGGAGCGCGAGCCGGTCGCGGTGACGTGACGGCGGGGCGGACGGGCCGGATGGGCCGGACCGGAGAGGGCGGCGGACGGTCCGGGCGGGATAACGATTCCGATTCGGATCACCGGTCTGACGATCTGACAGCAAACCCTGGTGCGGGAGATCTTTAGGATGCCGACGTGGCTTTCTGAGCTCGGAGATTCTGCTGGTGGGACCGCACCCCCACGTCAACGGGTCCTGCTCGAAGGGGAATTCTGTGTGTGCTTCGTACTCTGCGCCGTCCGCGCGGGGGAGAGCGGCGGCCCGGCTGGCCGCCGTGACCCTGACGTCCGGACTCGTCGCCGCCGGTGTGCTGTCCGCCGCCGGCCCGGCCGCCGCCGAGGGGCAGCCGCAGAGCCAGAGCGGCGCCACCGCGGCCATGGACGGCCTGAAGACGTACGGCGCGGCGGTCGTCCATGACGAGAGCGGCGACCACCAGGTGTCCGCGGGCCTGTTCGAGATGTCCGTGGACGGCGGCGGCACACTCCAGACGTACTGTGTCGACCTGCGCACCCCCACGCAGCGGGACGCCCGGTACTACGAGACGCCCTGGAGCGGCACCTCGCTCGGCGCCAACAAGCACGCCGGGAAGATCCGCTGGATCCTCCAGAACTCCTACCCGCAGGTGAACGACCTGGCGGCGCTGGCGGCCAAGGCGGGCGTCGGGAACCTGACCGAGCAGGACGCGGCGGCCGGCACCCAGGTGGCCATCTGGCGCTACTCCGACGGCGCGCACGTCGACGCCGTCGACCCGCAGGCCGAGAAGCTCGCGGACTACCTCCAGAGCAGCGCGGGCGACCTGGCCGAGCCCAAGGCGTCCCTGTCGCTGGACCCGCCCGCCGTCTCCGGCCGGCCCGGCCGGCGGCTCGGCCCGGTGACGGTGCACACCAACGCCGCGGGCGTGACGGTCACGCCGCCGGCCGACGCCGTCGCCGCCGGGGTGCGGATCGTCGACGAGAAGGGCAAGCCGGTGACGTCCGCGAAGGACGGCAGCCGCCTGTACTTCGACGTGCCGAAGGGCGACGGCGGCGACACGTCCCACGCCTCGGGCAGCGCGGAGGGCTCGACCGAACTGACGGTGCAGGCCTCCACGACCGTGCCGGTCGGCCGCGCCTTCACCTCCGACAGCCGCAGCCAGACACAGATCCTGGCCGGTTCCAGCGAGTCGACGGTCGCCGCGGCGGCCGACGCCACCTGGGCCGACGAGGGCCCGATACCGGCGCTGTCCGCGGCCAAGAACTGCGCGAAGGACGGCCTGGACATCCAGGCCGCCAACAAGGGCGACGAGCCGTTCACCTTCGCACTGATGGGCACCGAGCACAGCATCCCGGCCCGCGCCGCCCGGACGGTCCTGGTCCCGCTCCAGGAGGACCAGGCCTACGACTTCACGATCACCGGCCCCGGCGGCTACGCCCAGCGCTTCACCGGCGTCCTGGACTGCCGCACCCAGAGCAGCGAGACCGGCACGAAGACCCAGCTCCTCAGCGCCCCCACCCCGGCCACCGCCGGCGGCACGGCCCCCGCCCCCAACCTCGCCGAAACCGGCGGCACGGACAGCACCCCCCTGATAGCCGCCACCGGCCTCAGCCTCCTGGTCCTGGGCGCGACGGCCCTGAGCATCATCCGCAAGAAGAAGACCCCTCAGAACTGACCCCCTTGCCGGACACGAGGTCGAGCCGCTCGACCTGCGTGGCCGACAGATACCGGTCCCGCTCGGCGAGGAAAAAGCGCACGTAGTCCTTCGCCTCGTGCTCCTCGAAGGCGGCCTCGTCCCGGTACAGCTCGTAGAACACACGCTCCAGGGGACGCCCGTCGACCCGGTGCACGGCGTAGACCACCGTCCCGGGCTCGTGCGCACGGACGCACTCCCCGGTCCGCGCCACCAGCTCGTCGAACGCGGTCGCGGCATCGGCGTCCTTGCAGGTGAACCGCACCAACAGCCCGAACATCCGAACCCTCCTCCGCCGGCCGAGCGGGCGTCGTGCCCACCACAACGCTAGGGGGTGTCCGGGTTCATCAGGGGCCTATTCGGGAACCGGTCGTGGGCGCTCGGCCGTGGAGCCGCTGAGGCCGGGATCCGCGCGCCGGTCGGAGTCGCCCTTTCGCGCCGGCAACGCCGTACGGCCGCCGTCGCCGACGGAAAAGCACCTGGTCACAGCTTCTTGGGTGGACGGGTTTTCGTCCAGGGGTTGCGGTCGGGGGCCGAGGAGGCCTTGGCCAGCGGCACAGGCGTGCCGTCGAAGCCGGGAAGAGTCGGCCGGAAGGGCGCCAACTCGGGTCGACCACTCACCAGACGAAGACACCGCTCCGTCGCAGGCCGGCCCCAGATGCCCTCAGCTTCCCAAGCCGAGGGTGCACCGCTGCCTTGGTCCGTCAGCCCAGCCAGACGAGCATCGCGTCGTCCCCGCTGGCAGCAGCCTCGAAGAACTGGACGAGGCCGTCGTACCAGGGGCGCCCCCATTCCAGGGAGCCGGGTTCATCCCATCCGAGGGGATACACCTCGGCGCCGGTCAGTTCAGCAGGCTCCACACCACTGATGAGCTGGGCATAGCTGGTAGCTCGCAGAGCTTCCGCGGCGAGCCGGACCCGCTCGGGCCGCAGGTATCTCGGGGGCCCGTAGCCCCAATCCTCTTCCTCGGCGAAAGGCTCCTCACCGTGGATCACGTTCACGGGGAACTCGGCGCGTGCCAGGAGGAAGCGGAGCATGCCCCAGGCCTTGTACGTGCTGAAGTGGCGCGCCTCGGTCGGCGCGGGTTCCGTCTCCTCCTCGGCGTCCTGGATCTCTTCTACGAAGTCCAGAGCCCAGTCGGAGTCTTGGATCGCTCGGCCGAGCTCAGCAGCCGTGACACGCAGGTACTCACCGATCATGCTCATGGCCGGAGATTAGGCGAGGCCACTGACAACGACCGCCGGACGGACCGTCTCAGCTTCCGTCTCATTCAGCCCGGTACCGGCGTTCAGCCGAGACCGGCAGCCGAGTCCAGCCTGGTGAGCCCACGCCCATACGAGAGAGGCTGTGCGCGGCCGGCGCTGGCAGGTCGTCTCCTGGCCATCGACGAAGCCCGACCGTCGGATAGGTCCCGGACAGATCTCCGGGCCGCCCCCGGACAGATCGGGGATGCAACCATTCTCTTCAGAGCTGGAACCCCCGGAAGCCGGCCGCGCGCTTCGAGAGCGTAGACCCAGGTACTGACGACGAGCCGCTGTGCTTCCGTCGGCGCGGCCGGCTCAGGTCGACCGGCGAGGGCCGCCTATGACAGGAGGCGTTCACCAGGCTTGACACGGCCGGTCGTGATCTGGTGCCGGAGGTCGTCGGCGAGTCGGGTCGTCCGCCGGGCTCAGGAGCGGCTGATCTCCCAGGGTGTGCTGGGGGGACGAGTGATCGTCTTCTGGGCTGCCCTTGGGCCGTGCGCGCCCAAGGGCGCCCGATGGCGACTGGCAGTGACGGACGCGTCGCAGCCGCCGCCGGCGAAAGTCCAGGTCACAGCGCCCCCACCCAACGGGTTTCCGCGCAGGGGTGGCGATGCGGCAAGATGGGGTGTATCTGCCCACTGCCAGATTTCAAGCTGCCGGACGGTTTCTCTTGGCTGAGTTCATTTACACCATGCGCAAGGCGCGCAAAGCGCACGGCGACAAGGTGATCCTCGACGACGTCACCCTGAACTTCCTGCCGGGTGCCAAGATCGGCGTCGTCGGTCCGAACGGTGCCGGCAAGTCGACCGTGCTGAAGATCATGGCGGGCCTCGAGCAGCCCTCCAACGGCGACGCGTACCTGTCGCCCGGCTACACCGTCGGCATCCTCCTCCAGGAGCCCCCGCTCACCGAGGAGAAGACGGTCCTGGAGAACGTCCAGGAGGGCGTCGCCGAGGTCAAGGGCAAGCTCGACCGGTTCAACGAGATCGCCGAGCTGATGGCGACCGACTACTCCGACGCGCTGCTCGACGAGATGGGCAAGCTCCAGGAGGAGCTGGACCACGCCAACGCCTGGGACCTCGACGCCCAGCTGGAGCAGGCCATGGACGCCCTGGGCTGCCCGCCCGGCGACTGGCCCGTCACCACCCTCTCCGGCGGTGAGCGCCGCCGCGTCGCGCTGTGCAAGCTGCTGCTGGAGCAGCCCGACCTGCTGCTCCTGGACGAGCCCACCAACCACCTCGACGCCGAGTCGGTGAACTGGCTGGAGCAGCACCTGGCCAAGTACGACGGCACCGTCGTGGCCGTGACCCACGACCGGTACTTCCTGGACAACGTCGCCGGCTGGATCTGCGAGGTCGACCGCGGCCGCCTGCACGGCTACGAGGGCAACTACTCCAAGTACCTGGAGACCAAGGCCGCCCGCCTCAAGGTCGAGGGCCAGAAGGACGCCAAGCGCCAGAAGCGGCTCAAGGAAGAGCTGGACTGGGTGCGCTCCAACGCCAAGGGCCGCCAGGCCAAGTCCAAGGCCCGCCTCGCCCGCTACGAGGAGATGGCCGCCGAGGCCGACAAGATGCGGAAGCTGGACTTCGAGGAGATCCAGATCCCGCCGGGCCCGCGCCTGGGCAACGTCGTCGTCGAGGTGAACGACCTGCACAAGGGCTTCGGCGAGAAGATCCTCGTCGACGGCCTGTCCTTCACCCTGCCGCGCAACGGCATCGTCGGCGTCATCGGCCCCAACGGCGCCGGCAAGACCACCCTGTTCAAGATGATCCAGGGCCTGGAGACGCCGGACAGCGGCGACATCAAGGTCGGCGAGACCGTCAAGATCTCCTACGTCGACCAGGGCCGCTCCAACATCGACCCCAAGAAGACGCTGTGGGAGGTCGTCTCCGACGGCCTCGACTACATCAACGTCGGCCAGGTCGAGATGCCGAGCCGCGCCTACGTCTCCGCCTTCGGCTTCAAGGGCCCCGACCAGCAGAAGCCGGCCGGCATCCTCTCCGGCGGCGAGCGCAACCGCCTCAACCTGGCGCTCACCCTCAAGCAGGGCGGCAACCTGCTGCTCCTGGACGAGCCGACCAACGACCTCGACGTCGAGACCCTCAGCAGCCTGGAGAACGCGCTGCTGGAGTTCCCCGGCTGCGCCGTCGTCGTCTCCCACGACCGGTGGTTCCTCGACCGGGTGGCGACGCACATCCTCGCCTACGAGGGCGACTCGAAGTGGTTCTGGTTCGAGGGCAACTTCGAGTCGTACGAGAAGAACAAGATCGAGCGGCTCGGCCCGGACGCGGCCCGTCCGCACCGCGCCACCTACAAGAAGCTGACCCGGGGCTGATCCAGCAGATGCGCCACATCTACCGCTGCCCGCTGCGCTGGGCGGACATGGACGCGTACGGCCACGTCAACAACGTGGTCTTCCTCCGCTACCTGGAGGAGGCCCGTATCGACTTCCTGTTCCGCCCGGACAAGCAGTTCAAGCAGGGGTCCGTGGTGGCGCGTCACGAGATCGACTACAAGCGCCAGCTGGTGCACCGGCACGCGCCGGTGGACATCGAGCTGTGGGTGACGGAGGTCAAGGCGGCCTCCTTCACCCTCCGATACGAGGTCAAGGACGGCGACACGGTCTACGTACGGGCCTCCACGGTCATCGTCCCCTTCGACTTCGAGGCGCAGCGCCCGCGCCGGATCACCGCGGAGGAGCGCGAGTTCCTCGGCGAGTACCAGGACGAGGAGGAGGCCGTCGCCGCATGACGGTCCTCCATCTCGCCGACGACACGGAGGCGGCCGACCTCGCCGCCTTCCTCTCCCGGCTGCTCCACTACGACCGGGCCGCCGCCGTCCGCCTCCAGGCGGCGGGCACCGCGCTCGCCGTCTTCGGGCGGCCGGCGTCGTTCGAGGTGCTCGCGGTGCGCGCGGTGCGTCTCGCCAAGCCGTACGAGGACGGTCTCGACGTCACCCTCGACGTGACCGTCTCGGCCGGTGACCTGCTGGAGGCGGTGGACGAGACGGCCGCCACCGTCGCCGTCCCGGCCGCGGTGACCGGGCCGCCCTGGAGCGGCGTGCTGCCGCCGCGCGGCGGCTGGCGCACCGAGCCGGGGCTGCCCCCGGTGGACGCGCTGCGCTCCGTGCTGTCCGCCGCCGTCGCCGAGTTCCGCTCCCGCACCCAGGAGCTGCCGCCCGAGCGGCACACCCGCGCGGAGCTGGACGGGCTCGGGCGGGAGATCTGGTCCCGCACCGTCGGCCGCACCCGGCTGCCGGTACGGGCCGTGCACGCGGCCCAGTCCCTCGGCTTCCTGCGCTCCCGGCCCCCGGCGGCGGCCGGAGCGCCCGGAGCGGGCGAGGAGGACGGGATCGCGCTGTTCTCGTCCGGGGCCTGGCTGCGGCTGCGGACCCCGTACGGGTCCATCGCGGTGCGGCGCTCCGGGCTCGGCACGCTGGACGTCAGCGTCCGCTGAGCCCCCGGCCCCGCGCCGGACCCGCGCCGACTCCGGCGCGGCTGCCGTGTCCGCCCCGCTCAGTCCCGTTCGCTGTCGTCCGGGCGGACCGCGATGTGGTCCGGTTCCAGTTCCAGCGCCACCCGGTCGCGCATGCCCAGGGCCCGGGTGTACTCGGCGGGCAGCTGGAGGCGGCCGGCCCGGTCCAGCATGGCGTACTCCCGGCTCACCACCCGTTCGTCGCCGGTCGCCGCGTCCACCTCGCTGCGGCGCAGCACCTCCGTGGAGGTGCGGCCGTCGCGGATCGCGACCGTGCGGCGCACCTCGGCGGCCACCGCCTGGTCGTGGGTGACGATCACGATGGTGGTGCCCAGACGCTCGTTGGCGGTGCGGAAGGCGGCGAAGATCTGCTCGCCGGTGTGCGAGTCCAGCTCGCCGGTCGGCTCGTCGGCGAGCAGGACGGCGGGGTTGTTGGCGAGGGCCACCGCGATCGCCGCCCGCTGCTGCTGGCCGCCGGACATCTCGTGCGGACGCCGGTCGCGGCAGTCGGCCACCTCCAGCATCTCCAGCAGCTCCAGGGCGCGTTCGGCCTTGGCCCGGCGGCCGCGGGCGGGGCCGCCGGCCAGTTGCATGGGCAGCGCGACGTTCTGCGCGGAGGTCAGGTACGGCAGGAGGTTGCGGGAGGTCTGCTGCCAGACGAAGCCGACGACCTCGCGGCGGTAGCGCAGGCGGTCCTTGGCGGTCATGGCGAGCAGGTCGTGGTCGGCGACCCGGGCCGCGCCGGCGGTGGGCGTGTCCAGGCCGGCGAGGATGTTCATCAGCGTGGACTTGCCGCTGCCCGAGGCGCCGACCAGCGCCATCAGCTCGCCCCGGCGCACCAGCAGATCGAGGCCCTGGAGCGCCTGCACCTCCACTCCGTCGGCGGTGAAGACGCGCACCAGGCGGTCGCAGCTGATCAGCGCGTCGTGGCCGTAGGCGGGCCGGGTGCGGTCCTCGGTGGCGCGCCGGGCCAGGTCGGCGAGGGTGGGGTTCGTCGTCATCGGGCGGCTCCTGCGGATACGGCTCTTACGACTCGTACGGGGCCGGTGGCTCCGGCGGTTACTGCTCTTCCCACGGCTCCCGCACGGCGCGGCTCGCGCGGCCCGGCCACGCCCGCGCCCCTCGGCCCGCGCCGCCTCATCGGGCGTCCCCCGCCCGCAGTTCCCGTACCGAACCCCGGCGGCCCGTCCACCAGGCCTGAGCCACGGCCACGCCCACCGCCAGCAGCAGGACCGCCGTCGCGGGCAGGGCCAGGGAGAGCGGGTCGGCGCGCAGCGCGCCCGCGCCCGCGGCGGCCGCCGCCGGGGGCACGGCGACGGCCGTCAGGTCGATGCCGGGGGAGAGCAGCCGGATGGTCGCCCAGCCGGTCAGCGCGCCGCCCGCCGCGGCCAGCAGCGCCTGCGGCAGGGACTCCAGCACCAGCAGGCGCCGGCCCTGGGCGCGGGTGAGGCCCATGGTGCGCAGCCGGGCCAGCAGCGCGGCCCGCTCGGGGGCGGCCCGCAGCAGGGCGAGGAGCAGGGCGAGGACGGCGTAGCCGGCGCCGGCGGCGACCGCGGCGGCGTAGACGCGCTCGGCTCCGGACTGGAGGGGCGAGTCGGCGTACCGGGCCCGCTCGGCGGCGCGCACCTGTACGGCCGCCGACGTGCCGGCCGCCGTGCGCAGGGCCGCGGCGTCCAGGTGGTCGCCGGTCACCAGCAGCGTGCTCGGGCGGGCGCTCTCGCCGCTCAGCCCGGCCCGGTCCACGACCAGGAAGTCGGTGCCGGGCACGGCGGGCGTCCGGTCGCGGACCAGGGCGATCCGCACGGTGACCGTGGCGCCGTCGGACAGCTGCACCGTGAAGGGCCCGGTGCCGTGGGCGGCGGCGGACGATGGGGAGGCCAGCGCGGGCAGCGGGGCCGTGCGGTCGGCGGGTCGGCGCAGCCGCTGCGCCGGGAAGGCGCCGAGGCCGGTGCGGCCAGCCAGCGCCGCGTACTCGGCGGGGGCGACGCCCGCCAGCTTCAGCGGCGTGAGGTTCGGGCCGGTCTTGGCCCGGTAGTCGACGCTCGCCTCCGTCGCCGCCCGCACCCCCGGCATCCCGCGGACGGTGCCGGACAGGCCGGCGGGCAGCTCGACCGCGGCCTCGATCCGCGCGTCGGCGCCCACGGCGAGCAGGGCCGTGCGGTCGCGGGCCTGGGCCACCCCGGTCAGCACGGACCCGCCGAAGGCAGCGGTGGTGAGCGCGGTCAGCAGCGCGAGCAGGGGCAGCACCGCCGAGGCGGAGGTGCGGCCCGCGCGGGCCAGCGACAGATGGCCCACCGCGCCGCGCAGCCGGGCGGCGGGGCGCGTCAGCCAGCGCAGGGGCAGCGGGTACAGCCGGACCAGCAGCAGCGCCGCGATCACCCCGACCAGCACCGGAGCCAGCGACATCAGCTGATCGCCCGAGCCCGAGCCCGAGCCCGAAGCACCCGCCGCGCCCGAGGCGTCCGCCGCGCCCGCCGCGCCCGAGCCGCCGGAGACGCCCCGCCGCCGCAGTGCCTCCACCGCGCCGGCGGCGATCACCAGCAGCGTCAGTTCGGCGACCGTACGGCGCCGGGAGGGCCGTACCGCCGCGGCGTCCTGGCGCGGGGCGTGCAGCCGTACGGTGCGGTGGGCGAGGGCGGCGCGCAGCGGCAGCGCGGCGCAGGCGACGGCCGTGACCGCCGTCGCCGCCGCGACCGACCAGGCGGCGCGGGCGGCGGCGACGGCGAGCAGGGCGGCGCCCAGGCCGAGCGCCCCGGCGGGCACGGCGACGACCGCCGTCTCCGCCGTGAGCCGCCCGGCCAGCACGCGCAGCGAGGCGCCGCGGGCGCGCAGCAGGGCGAGTTCGGCGCGGCGGCGGTCGGCGGCGAGGCCGCCGGCCATCAGCAGGACGACGAGGGCGACCGTCGCCCCGCCGACGGCGGCGACCGACACCAGCGGGCCGACGCCCGAGCGCAGCCGGTCGTAGGAGCCGAGGACGTCGTCGAGCGCGGTGCCGGTCTGCGTGGCCGGGTCGGTCAGGGCGCGGGCCCGGCCGAGTCCGGGGCCCGACTCCAGGGAGGCGACCGCGGACCGCAGCGCTCCCAGGTCGCGGGCGTGCAGCGCGCGGGTGTCGGGGGCGAGCTGCCAGTACCGCACCGGCCAGACGTCGGTGCCCAGCAGGGCCGGGGCGGCCTCGGGGGCCAGGAGCAGCGCGCCGAGCCAGTACTTCGGCGGTTCGGGGTCCTGCGAGGGCACCTGGATCAGGGCCGGGGTGCGCAGCAGCGGCCGGGCCGACCAGTAGGCGCCGTCGGGTGCGCGCGGGGCGAGCAGGCCGGTGACGCGGACGGCGAGCACGGTGTCGGCGGACGTGTTGGGCACGTGGACGACCGAGCCGACCTGGATGTGCAGGCTCCTGGCCGTGGCCTCGGAGACGGCGGCCTCCACCGCGCCGGTGCGGCCGGTGACGGAGCCCTCGGCCCTGGGCAGCCGGCCGGCGCGCAGCACGGAGTGCTCGGCCAGGCCGCTCTGCGCGAACAGGGACACCTTCGCGGGCAGCCCGCTGGGCCGGGGGATCCAGGGGTCGAAGACGGCGAGGCCGCTGCCGGTCGTCACGCCGTACGCGGACTGGCCGCGGTCGACGGTCAGCGGGCCGGGGACGGTGCCGAGGAGGCCGGTGTACTGGCGGCTCAGGGCGTCCGGCAGCAGCGCCCGCTCCTGCTGCCGGGCCGGGAGCTGGATGTCGGGCGTGGGGGCCTGCACGGAGACGGTGCCGCGGCCCTGGCCCGCCTGGGCGACGGCCCGGCGCAGTCCCGCGTCCTCGTAGCGGTCCAGGGTGCGCGGCAGCGCGGCGGCCAGGCACGCGGTCAGCGCGACCAGCACGGCGAGGGCGGCCGCGGCGCCCGGCGCGGTGCGCAGCCGGACGCGGAACCAGGAGGCGACGACGGCGTGCACCTCACTCACCTCCGCGGTCTCGTAGGGACACCGCCGGGTCGGTCCGGCGTACGGTCAGCACCGCCGTGACGAGCAGCGGTCCGGCGGCGACACCGGCCAGCAGCAGCGCCACCCGCGGCAGCGGCAGGTCCACCAGGACGCCCGGCACGGGTTTCACGGCCTGCCCGGTCAGCACGATCAGCGGGATCACCGCCCGGGCCAGCACGGCGCCCAGGGCGGCGCCCGCCGCCAGCGCCACGGCCACCAGCACGCCCTGTTCGGCGGCGACCATCCGGGCCAGTTGCCGGCGCGGTGCGCCCAGCGCGCGCAGGACGGCGAACTCGGCGTCCCGCTCGCGCAGCGTCCCGGCCGCGTTCACCGCGAACCCGAGGGCGGCCAGCAGGGCGGCGACCACGGCCGCGGCGGTGAACGCGGCGTTCGGTCCGGCGCCGAACGGGTCGTCGCGCAACTGGTCGGCCAGTTCGTCGCGGACGACGACCTGCGCCGGGTCGACGTCGGGCAGCGCCCGCAGCGCGGCGGCCACGTCGTCCGCGTGGCGCGCGTCGGCGGCCAGCCACCATTCGGTGGGCGCCACGCCGACGCCGTAGCGGTCCTCCAGCAGCCGGTTGACCGCGCGCAGGTCCAGCAGCAGTCCGCCGCCGTCGTGCGCGGCGTCCACCGAGTCGCCCGGCGCCGCGCCCTGGGCGGTGGTGGGCAGGGCCCGTACGGCGGCCAGGACGCGCACCGGCACGTTCTGCCCGGCGAACACCACGTCCACGCGCTGGCCGGGGCGGGCGCCGGACGCGGTCAGGAAGGCGTCGGTGGCGACGGCCGCGATCTCCGGCCGGGCGGGCTGGGCGGCCCGCACCTGCACGCTCACCGAGGCGCCCGAGCCCGACAGGTCGGTCAGCGCGCGCGGTGTGTAGCCGGTGCCGTAGGTCACGGTCAGCGGGGCGGTGGACGTCACCTTCGGGCGGGTCGGGACGGCGCGGGCGTCGCCGGCGCCGGACCCGGCCGTGCCGCCGCCGGCCGAAGCGGCCGTCCACGCGGTCGGCAGCGCCAGCCGCCGGGCCGGCCCTCCTCCGGTGGCGGCCTCGACGGCGGACACGGTGAGGCGGTGCCGTGCGGCCCGGCCGACGGGCTGGGTGACGTCCAGTTCGAGGCCGGTCAGGGTCAGCGCTCCCGCGCCGGCGGGCAGGTCCAGGGCCAGGGTGTGCGCCCGGCCGTCGGCGGTCAGCGGTCCGGCGGGCATGCGGTACGGGATGCCGTCCGCGTCCTCGACGGTGACGGCCACGCCGACCGGGCCGCTCGCCGCGCCCGAGGAGCGCAGGGCCGCGGTCAGCCGCAGTCCGGTGGCGCCGGCGGGCACCTTCGCCCCGGCCGCCGCGCCCTGGGGCGTGAGCTTCGCCAGCAGCGGCCGCACCGGCTCGGACGCCAGGTCGGCGCGCATCAGCACCGTGCCCGCGGCGTGCGCGGTGTCCAGGGCGAGCACGGTCGCGGTGCGGTCGCCGGACAGGGCGAGCGTGGTGCGGGCGGCGGGGGCGGCGGAGCGTACGTGGCCGAGGGCCGCGTACCGGCCGGTGCGGCCCAGTTCGCCGTCCCCGGCGGCCAGCACCCGTACCGGCGCGCCGGCCAGGAAGTCGGCCCGGTCGTCCTGCGAACGGTGCTGGGAGGCGCCCTGGCCGATCGCCAGCATGCCGAGCGCGACGGCGAGCACCAGCAGCAGCACCGCGCCCGCGCCGCGGTTCGGGCGGCGGCTGAACTGCCAGCCCGCCAGCGCCGCGCCCAGGCCCCGGCCGCCGCCAGCGCGGCGCTCGGCCAGCCGGGCCGCGGGCGGCAGCAGGCGCAGGGTGAGCACGGTGCCGGCCAAAAGGGTGAGCGCGGGCGCGGTGACCAGCAGCGGATCGATGCCGAGCGTGCCGGCGCGGTCGCCGCCGACCGCGCCGGACGGCTGCCGGTCCAGCTGCCAGTACGCCACGGCGGCCACCGCCAGCAGGCCCACGTCGGCGCCCGCCCGCAGCGGCGCGGGCAGTGCGCGGGCCCGGCGCACCACCGTGAACGACGAGGTCAGCGCGGGCAGGGTGACCGCGAGCGCGCAGCCCAGCGCCACGGCGGCCGCCACCAGCCACACCCCGGGCCGCCCGGCCGCGGGCACGTCCGGACGCAGTCCGATCCGGGCCAGGGCGCCCTGCCCGGCCAGCAGCCGGGTCAGCGGTCCGGCCAGCGGCGGCGCGCACAGCACGGCGGGCAGGGCGAGCAGCAGCGCCTCGGCGGCGGCCAGGCCCGCGATCCGGGCGCGCGAGCCGCCGCGCGCCCGCAGCAGCCGGGTCTCGGCGGCGCGTTCACTGCTCAGCAGCCGCGCCACCAGCAGCAGCGCGTACCCGGCGAGCAGGGTCAGCTGGAGCGCGGCGACCAGCAGGGTGGAGCGGGCGACCAGCAGCGAGCGCTCGATCCGGTCGAGGGTGGCGGGCAGCGCGGTCGTCACCTCGGGGGCGCCGTCCGCCGCCGCGGACGTGCGCAGCGCCGCAGCGCCCGCGCCGGCCGCGTCGCGCAGCGCGCCGATCCGGCCGGCGCTCAGCCGGGAGAAGTCCGCCGAGACCTGCCAGCCGGTGGGCCCGGCGCTCACCCGGTCCCCGGCCAGGACGCCGGGCCCGGCGAGCAGCGGGCCGTACAGGGTGAAGCCGAGCTTGCGGACGCCGCGCCCGCCCAGGTCGTCCAGCAGCCAGTACGGCGCGTCGGCGTGGGCGGGCCGGTACAGGCCGGTGATCCGTACGGTGACCTTCGGGCCGCCGAGGCGGTCGGCGAGGGTGAGCCGGGCGCCGGCTCCGAGGCCGAGGCGGCGCGCGGCGGTCTCGGGGAGGGCGGCCTCCAGGTCGCCGGAGGCCGTGGCGGCGGGCGGCCGTCCGGCGACCAGGCGCACCTGACCGGGGTCCAGGGCGGCGAAGTAGGTGAGGTCCGGGTCGCCCGAGCGTTCGGCGGCGGGCCGGAGCGAGCGGGGCAGGGCGTAGGGGCCGGACCGGGCCAGCGAGCGGACGGTGACCGGCAGGCCGTCGAACGCCTGGTGCGCCTGCGCGCGTACGGCGGCGTCGAGGGCGGGGCGGCCGGCCGGGGACACCTCGCTCCGCACGACCAGGGTGGCGTCGGCGGCGGTGCGGGGCTCGCGCAGCGAGTGCCGCAGGGCGGCGTCGCCGATCGCGCCCGCGTACGAGGCGAACGTCGCCAGCACCGCCGTGGTCAGCAGGACCGTCAGCAGCGCGGCGGCCAGGAGCAGCCGGTGCGCGCGCGCCCGCGACAGGACGAACCCCGTGAACCCCGCCACCCGGCTCCCCCCGTGTCGTCCGGATCTCCGAGTGATGTTGTCAGAGGGGAGGGGCGGCTAGAAAGCGCTTCTTTACCGAACTTGACCGGATCGTGACCGAAATCCGGCGCCGGGCGACCGGAATGCGGGGCTCAGCTTCGCGGCCGGGAGCGTCGTACGGCTCCGTCGTGAGCGTCGTACGGCTCAGTCGGGGGTGTTGACCATGGAGGCCGCCGCGTACGTCAGGTAGTTCCACAGCGTCTGCTCCTGCTCCGGCGGCAGGCCCAGCTCGTCGACGGCCGCGCGCATGTGCCGCAGCCATGCGTCGTGCGCGGCCCGGTCCACCGTGAACGGCATGTGCCGCATCCGCAGCCGCGGGTGGCCGCGCCGCTCGCCGTACGTCGTCGGGCCGCCCCAGTACTGGATCAGGAACAGCCGCAGCCGCTCCTCGGCCGGACCGAGGTCCTCCTCCGGGTACATGGCACGCAGCTCCGGATCACCGGCGACGCCCGCGTAGAAACGGTGCACGAGCCGGCGGAACGTCTCCTCCCCGCCGACCTGCTCGTAGAACGTCTGCTCCGGAAGCGTGCCGCGCCGCATCTCGGTCACGTCTGGTTGCCTCACAATGTCGTGCCGGGGACTGTGCCGTACCCGTCCATGGTCTCAGACGGCGGGCGGAGGACTTCGGTCCTACGACCGCCTCCGGCACGCGGCCCGGAGCCGCCGGTGCTCGCCTCGCGGCCGCCCGCGCCGCACAGTGGAGTCATGGGCGCGCATGCCGAGATCAGTGAAGACGGGGCCGACCGGGCCGACCGGGGCGACAAGGGCGACGGGGAGTCGGCGTACCTCGTCGGGCGGGCGCGGGCCGCGCTGGTGCGGGAGATCGACGCGAGCGGGGCGTGGGCGGCCGACCCCGGGTGGCGGGCGGTGTTCGCTGCGGTGCCGCGGCACCTGTTCGTGCCGTACTACTACGTCGCCGGCGCCGGGGGCTACGAACGGCGCTGGGGCGAGAGCCCGGATCCCGCGGCGCGCGAGCGCTGGCTGCGCGGCGCCTACGAGGACGTTCCGCTGGCCACCCGGATGCGCGACGGGGAACTGGTCTCCTCCAGCAGCCAGCCCTCGCTGATGGCCCGGATGCTGGCCGAGCTGCGGGTCGCGGACGGCGACCGGGTCCTGGAGATCGGCGCGGGCACTGGCTACAACGCCGCCCTGCTCGCCCGCCGGCTCGGCGACGACGCCCTCGTCACCAGCGTCGACCTGGAGCCGGAGATCACCGAGGCGGCGCGCCGCCACCTGGCGGCGGCCGGGTACCGCCCCGTCGTCGTCACCGGCGACGGCGCGCGGGGAGTCGCCGCACGCGCCCCCTACGACCGGATCATCGCCACCTGCGGGCTGCCCACCGTCCCGCGCGCCTGGCTCGCCCAGAGTGTCCCGGGCGGGCGCGTCCTCGCGCCGCTCGCCACCGGCCTGGTCGCCCTGACCGTACGGGACGCCGCCCACGCCGAGGGCCGGTTCCTGGACACCCCCGCCTACTTCGTGCCGCTGCGCGGCGGCGGTCCCGAGGCGCCGCTCCCGCGGCTGGACGGGCTGCCCGCGCGGGCCCGCGAGGACGAGCTGTTCCACTTCCTGCTGGCCCTGACCCGCGGCCGGACGGACCCGCGCGCGGCGTACGACCTGTGGCGGCGCGAGGGGCGCCCGGAGCGCGAGCGCTACGGCATCACCGTGCGCGGCGAGCACGCGTGGGCGTGGCTGGACGACCCGGCGGGGCCGCACACCTGGCCCCTGCCGGGCTGACCGGCGCACGCGCCGATCGGCCGTCGGCCGGAGCGACCGGCGGACCGGCCGGGGGCCGGCCGCCGGTGGTGGTGGTCAGCCGCGCCGGACGGTGATCGTCGTCCACGCGCCGACGTGCACCCGGTCGCCGTCCTGGAGCGGCACCGGCACGAAGGGCTGGATGGGCTCCTCGGAACCGTTGACCGTCGTGCCGTTGGTCGAGTTCTGGTCGACCACCGCCCAGGTGCCGTCCGGCTGCTGGACCAGCACCGCGTGCTGGTGCGAGACGCCCGGGTCCTCCGGCGGCACCGACAGGTCGATGTCGGGGGTGTCGCCGGTGGAGTGCCGGCGGCGGCCGATGGTGATCTGGTTGCCACTGAGCGTGCGCTGCTGCTCGGGCGAGTACGCGGGCAGGTTCAGCCCCGCGGCCTCGGGCCCCGAGCGGTGCATCATCGCCATGAAGTACTCGCGGTCGGGACCGATCGTCGCCGTCCACGTCGCCGGCTGCTGGGGCTGCTGCGGGAACGCCTGGCCAGGCGGGGCCTGGGTGCCGCCGGGCTGCGGGTAGCCGTAGCCGCCGCCCTGGTTGCCGGGACCGCCGGGACCACCGGGACCGCCGTGGCCCGTGGACGACGGCGGGGAGATCACCCAGTCGTCGTCACCGCCGCCGAAGGACGGACCGCCGTGCTGCGGCCGGTTCGTCTCCTGCGGGAACGGCGGCGCGGCCTGCGGACCGGGCTGGTGGAACGCCTGGGGCGCGCCCGGCCCACCGGGGCCGCCAGGACCGTTCTGGCCACCCTGACCGCCGGGACCGCCGGGACCGCCGGGTCCGTTCGGGCCGCCGAAGCCGCCCGGGCCGTTGGGGCCGCTCTGTCCGCCGGGTCCCCCCTGCCCACCGGGGCCGCCGAAGCCGCCGGGACCGTTCGGGCCACCAGGGCCGCCCTGCCCACCGGGTCCGCCGGGTCCGCCGGGACCACCGGGTCCGTTCGGGCCGCCGAAGCCGCCGGGGCCGTTCGGGCCGCCGTGCGGCGGCGGGGCCGGACGGGACGGGTCGCCGCCGAAGCCCGAGGGGCCGGGCGGCGGAGCACCGAACGGGCCGGGGCCGCCGGGGCGGCCCTGCGGGTCGGCGCCGAACGGCGGGATCGGCTCGGCGGGCCGGTTGACCTGGGACGGCCGGGAGCCCTGGTAGTCGAAGGAGTCACCGCCGCCGAAGGACGGGCCGGGCGCCTGCGGGAAGCGCGGGCCGGTGCCGCCCTGTCCGCCGGGACCGCCGGGACCCGCGCCCGGGCCACCCGGGCCGCCGGGACCCTGGGGGCGCGGCGCGGCCGGGGTGTAGGAGGTGGCCGTGTTGGTCAGGAAGTTCCAGCGGCACTCCTCGCAGAACGGCGCACCGCCCTCGCGGGGCGTACGGCACTGCGGGCACAGCTCGGGCTGGGCGCCGCCGGGCCCCGCGCCGGGGTGCTGACGGCCACCGGGCTGACCGGGACCGCCGAACCCGCCGGGGCCACCGGGCTGGCCGGGGCCGCCCGGGCCGGGTGCGGGCGGGAAGCCGTAGCCGCCCACGGGCGGCGGCGGGGGCGGGGGCGGTACGGCACCGGCCATGCGGTGACCGCAGACCTCGCACCAGTCGTCGGAACCCGACTGGTGTCCGTTCGGGCAGGTCGGCATGTCGGCGCTTCCCCCTCTCCTGTTCCGGCCGCATCGGCCGGATTTCTCCCACCCCGAGGGGCCGGGCTCGCTGTCCGACGCGGTTCTCCCGCGTCACTCGCTAGCTCACTTCTTTACACGAACAGTCTTTGTGGACCGGGTTTCGAGAGTCATCTCGTCGGCCTCCGCGACCTTCGCCTTCAGTCGCACAGTACCTGCCGCCGCGTCGACCACGTCCACCACCTTCGCAAGCAGTTTCGCAGTATCGGCGTTCCCCGAGGCGCCGGCGAGCTGCACCGCACGACCCAGTTTGGCCGTCGCTCCGTCGAGATCTCCCGCTTTGCGCAGTTCGATACCCTGTTGGATGACCTGTGCCAGTTCGGCCTGACCGGTGTAGTGGGCGACCTGCGGGCTGATCGCGGTGGAGGCGACCACGTCGTCGGTCCACACGGCCCGTACGAGGCCCTGCGCGCCGAGGTTCTGCGCGGGTTCGTCCGGTTGCGGGACCACCAGCGACACCCGGGCGGCCAGCATCTCGCGGCCCACGTGCGCGGCCGGGACCTCGACGCACAGGTGGTAGTCGCGGGACTCGTCGCCCCAGGAACCGGTGGGGTAGTCGCCGGCGCGCGGGCCCGCCTCGGTGCGGCGGTCGGTCAACTCCACGACCGTCGGGGCGACTTGCTTGACGAACTTGATGGCGGTGCCGACCGGCGTCCACACCCGCAGGGCGACGTCGGCGACCTCCTTGCCCATCGCCGTCTCCATCATGTGCGTGAAGTCGGCGGCCAGCGCGGCCGGATCGGCGACGATGTCCGCGGTGCCGAGCAGGGCCGAGGCGATGCCTGTGACTTCTTTCACTTCCCAGTCGGTGCCCACGCCCCGCGCGTCACAGGTGAAACGGCCGGCGCACTCCTCCAGCGTCCGCTTCAGGTCCTCGGGCGCCTCGTGCTCGTTGCGGCCGTCGGTGAGCAGGATGCCGTGCCGGATGGCGACGTCCGCCGACGACAGCAGCCGGTCGGCCAGCCGCAGCCAGGTGCCGATGGCCGTGCCGCCGCCCGCGCTCAGCCGGCGCAGCGCCTGCTTGGCCTGGTCGCGGGTGGCGGCGTCGGCGACCGCGAGCCGGCCGCCGCCCGGATAGACCTCCGTGGCCACGTGCGTGCCGCCGATCACCGCGAAGCGCGTTCCGTCGCGCAGGGTGTCGATCGCAGCGGCCGTCGCCTCCCGGGCGTTGCGCAGCTTGGCCGGCGGGTAGTCCATCGAGCCCGAGCAGTCGACCATGATCGCCACCGCGGCGGACGGCGCCTGCCCGGGCGCGTACCGGTGCGGCGCGCCGACGGCGGTGCCGAGGGTGCCGCCGCCGGTCGCCGTCACCGTGACGATCGCGTTGACCTCCCGGCCGCCCTCGGGCAGGTACTCGTTCTGGTATACGTCCACCGAGAACCGCGGCGCGCCGGACTTCGCGAAATTGGCCATGGCTTCCCAGATCCCCCTCCGGACACCCCGCGGCGAGCGGGGCTGACGACTGTGAACGGACCGGTCCCCACCGGCCGTCGGAGCTTCCCCGTGGTGCGGGCCCGCCGGACTCCGGTCCCCGTCCGGCGGCCTGCCCTCAGGCCGATCCTGCCCCCTGCGGCGGGAGCGGGAACGGCACGAGGGCCACTGTTACGTTGTCGTGGCCCCCGCCGTCCAGGGCGTGGCCGACCAGCACCCTGGCACTGTGCAGCGGACGCGCCGCCGCGTCCAGGGGCAGCACCTGGGCCATCTCCTCGGCCGACTCGGCGTAGTTCCACAGGCCGTCCGTGCAGACCACCACCACACCGGGCCGGTCCGGCTTGAACGAGGCGGTGTGCGGCTCCAGTTCGTAGGCGTCCGCGCCGAGCCAGCCGGTGATCGCGTGGGCGCGCTCGTCGGCGTACGCCTCCGCCTCGCTCATCAGGCCGGCGGCGACCATCTGCGCGGCCCAGGAGTCGTCCTCGGTGAGCCGGGCGGCCGGGGCGGCGCGGTCCACCGGGACCCAGTAGGCGCGGCTGTCGCCGACCCAGCCGACGACCAGCAGTTCGCCGGTGACCACCGCGCCGACCAGGGTGCAGGCGGGCGCGTTCTGGTGCGGGGCGTGCTCGCGGGCGCCGGCGCCCTCGTCGGCCAGCGCGTCGACGGACCGCGCGGCGGCGACGATCGCCTCGTGCATGGCCTGCTGCGGGTGGGCGCCCCGGGCCAGGGAGGTCAGCAGGGACTCGTTCGCGGTGCGGGACGCGGCCAGGGACGCCTCGTCGGGGCGGGTCGCGGAGGACACGCCGTCGCAGACGATCGCCACCGAGGCGGCCGTGCCGTCGGGCAGCGCGGTGCGGCCGAGGGCGAACGCGTCCTCGTTGCGGTGGTGGCGCAGACCCCGGTCGCTGACCGCGGCCACCGGGCCCGACTCCTGCTCCATGTGGTCGCGTTCGCGCGGCTGGGCGTGCCCGCAGTTCTCGCAGTAGCCGTCGCTGTCGACCCGGCCCGCGCGGCACGCCACGCACACCGCGGCGGCCGTCCCGGGCGCGGCCTCGGGGCCGGTTCCGGGGACGGCACCGTGGCCGGTTCCCGGTACGGCGTCAGGCGCGGCGGACTCGGTGCCGTGCCGGGGGTCGGGCGTCCGGTCCGGGTCGGGAGCCTGCAACGGGTACTCCTCGGGCTCGGCCGGCCGGTCGAAGCGCACCCCCGCGCTCGGCGGGGCGGGCTGCCTCCTGTCGTCGCCCGGCGCGCCGCCCTCGGCGGGCGCGGCCGGGCGCGGCACCGCGCCGCGGCCCATCGTCAGCGTCGGCGTGTCGGGCGACGGCGCGGCGGCCGTCGACAGGTCGTATCCGCAGGCGCCGCAGAACCGGTCGTCCGACTCCAGCGGCTCCGCGCAGCTCGGGCAGTTCGACAGGGCGGCCTGCTGGGGCATCTGCGACATCAACTACACCCACGTCCGGGGGCGGTAACGATTGGCACGTTCCACCAGGTCGATCCTTTCCTTGCCGCCGGGCGCCAGCCGGGCCAGCGTGCGGTACGAGCGCTCCAGGCCGAAGCGGAGGCCGCGCTCGTCCAGGTCGCTGCCGAGCAGCACCCGCCGGGAGGCCGCCTCGGCGGCTCCTCCCCCGGAGAGTATCCAGTCCAGCGCGCAGCCGAGGACCTCCGCCGACAACAGCTCGCGCCGCGCCGGGTCCAGACCGTACGCGCGCAGCGCCTCCACCTGCCCGGCGGCGGCCGTCAGATCCTCCGCGAACGGCGTGTCGGAGGCGAGCGCCGTACGGTGCCTGAGCCGTGCCCGTACGGCCGCCACGCGGGCCGCCGTGTAGTGGATGGACGCCTCCGGCACCGACTCCAGGGTCCGTACCGCGCCGCGCCGGTCCCCGCCGGCCAGCCGTACCCGGGCCAGGCCGAACGCCGCGCTGACGTAGCTCGGGTCGGTCTTCCACACCAGGCGGTAGTACTCGGCGGCGTTGTCGAGCTGCCCGAGGACCTCCGCGCACAGGCCGAGCGCCAGCTTGGGCGCGATCTCGCCGGGGAAGGCGTCGTAGAGCGCGTCGAAGGCGAGGGCCGCCTCCTCGTGGTCGCCGGTGACC
The DNA here is from genome assembly GCF_039543625.1 of Streptomyces similanensis. Classification (NCBI taxonomy): domain Bacteria; kingdom Bacillati; phylum Actinomycetota; class Actinomycetes; order Kitasatosporales; family Streptomycetaceae; genus Streptomyces; species Streptomyces similanensis. Next base: position 30,939 of record NZ_BAABKC010000094.1, read on the forward strand.
AGGGAGACCACGCCCCGGTACCAGACGACCCGCCAGTCGTCGGGGTGCCGCTCCTCCAGCGCGCGCAGCACCTCGGAGGCCGTGCCCGGCTCGCCGGTCTCCAGCCGGGCGCGGATCTGGCGCAGCCGGGTCTCGGTGGACTGCGCGGGCGCGGCGGCCAGCGCGTTGATCAGCTCACCGGGCGCGGACGCCAGCAGGCCGGCCAGGAAACCGGCGTTGGGGTCGGTGGGGTCGACGTGCGGGACGGGCAGCGCGAGCGCCGCGACCGGCGCGACGACCGCCTTGACGAGCACGGTCGCCCCCGGGCCGCCGGTCGCCCCCGGGCCGCCGGGTGCGGCGGGGCGGCTCCACGCGCCGGGGCCGTCCGGCGCCCCCGGAGCCGCTTGACCGCCCGCAGCGCCCGCAGCGCCTGGGGTCGCGGGGCCGTCCGCGCCGCTCAGGGCGCCCTGACCCCCCGAACCGTCCGAACCACCCAGGGCGCCCGCCGCGCTTGGCGTGCCCGGCGCACCCGGGTTGCCGTGCGCGCGCCCGCCTCCCGGCGCCGTGGCGCCCGGCGCGACCGTCGCGGCGGACCGGGTCCTGGACCTGCCCGCTCGCGCCGCCCGCGCCCCCAGCCGGGACACGTCGCCCTCCAGCGGGGGGAACAACTCCGTGTCGGTGACGCGCAGTTCCGGGCCGAACAGGGTGGACAGGGCCGGACGGGCCTGGCCGGTCTGGAGGGAGACCACCTCCCGCAGCACGCCCGTCAGCTGCTCGGCCATCTCCTGCGCGGAGGCGAACCGCCGGGCCGGGTCCGGGTCGGTGGCCCGCACCAGCAGGCGGTAGAACGACTCGTAGCGGCGGAAGACCTCGATGGTGTCCGGGTCCGGCAGACAGTCGACGTAGACGTTGGTGTAGCCCTGGAAGTCGAAGGCGAGGACGGCGAGCGTGCGCCCCACCGTGTACAGGTCGCTGGCCACCGACGGGCCGACCTCGGCGACCTCCGGCGCCTGGTAGCCGACCGTGCCGTAGATCGCCGACTCGTCGTCGTCCATGCGGCGCACCGCGCCCATGTCGATCAGCTTGAGCTGGTCCTCGGTCTGGATCGCGTTGTCGACCTTGAAGTCGCAGTACAGCAGGTTGCGGCTGTGCAGATGGCCGAGCGCCTCCAGCGCCTCGATGCCGTACGCGCACGCCTGCTCCACCGGCAGCGGATCGCGCCGGCCGTCCTCCGTGCGGCGGGAGTTGGCGATCTCCTTGAGCGACTTGCCGCCGACGTACTCCATGACGATGTAGCCGTCGAGGGAGCCGGTGCGCTGGTCCAGGTGCTCCACGAAGTTGTAGATCCGCACGATGTTGGCGTGCTCGATCTCCGCCAGGAAACGCCGCTCGGAGATGGCCGCGGCCATCGCGTCCTGGTCGCCGGTGTCCAGCAGGCCCTTGAGCACCACCCACCGGTCGGAGACCGCCCGGTCCACGGCCAGGTAGATCCAGCCGAGGCCGCCGTGCGCGAGGCAGCCCACCACCTCGTACTGCCCGTGCACGATGTCGCCGGCGCGCAGCTTGGGCACGAACGAGTACGGGTGGCCGCACTTGGTGCAGAAGCCCTCCGTGCGTCCCGGCCGCTCGCCGCGCGCCCGGCCGACCGGCGCCCCGCAGTCCGAGCGGGAGCAGAACCGCTTGCGCTCGGGCACCTCCGGGTCGGCCAGCACCATCGAGTGCGGGTCGGGGCGCGGCACCTGCGGCACCGACACCAGTCCCGCGCCCAGCCGGCCGCGCGCCGTGGAGCCCGCCGTGGAGCCGGAGCCGCGCACCGACACCGAACGGCTGGTGGAGCGGCCCGACAGCGAGCGCGAGAGCCGCCCCGACACCGAGCGGCGCGACCGCGACGACTGCGACGAGGTGCGCGAACTGCCGGTGCGCGCGCTGGAGCTGCCCGCCGAGCCGGCCCCCTCGCCGCCGCCGGTGACGCCGGTGGGCGGCGAGGAGACCATGCCGTCCCCGCTGTCCCGGCCGCGCTCGGACCGGACCGCCGCCGACCCCGACACCACCGGCGCCAGACCGCAGGTGTCGCAGTACAGCTCGCCGCCGCCGACGTCCTCGTACGCGCCCTCGCAGTCCGGCCGCTGGCACGTCTGCCCCGCCTGACTCATGACTCACCCCCGCCGTCGCCGTCCTGGGGGCCGCCCTGACGCGGCACCCGTGCGGCGCCGAGCAGTTCGGCCGCCGCCTGCTGGTAGCGCAGCACCGTCTGCTCGGCCACCCGCAGATCGCAGGGCGCGCTCCACAGCATGCGCCGTGCCGCGTCGTACCGCTCGACCAGCAGCGGGTCCTCCGCCAGGCCGTGCCGGGCCACCTTCGCCTTGTACGCGTCCAGCCGGCCGCGCAGCTCGGCGCGGACCGCGAGCGGTGCGGTGACCGCCGTCAACGACTCGCGGGCGCGCAGCAGTTCGTCCTCCGCCTTCTGCTCGAGCGACTCCAGCAGCGGCGAGAGGCGGTGCCACTGGGCCTGCCTGCGGTACTCGGCGGCCGCCGCCAGCTGCTCCTGGAGCGCGGTCGGCGGGCCGCTGACCACCGGCACCTCGGTGGCGGCGATCTTCGCCAGCACCTCGCCGCGCGCGGTGCGCGCCTCGGCGAGCGTGCGGTCGGCGCGGGAGAGCAGGTCGCGCAGCTTGATCAGCCGCTGCTCGGCGTCCTGGCGCACCCCGAGCACCGCGTCGATCTCCCGGCGCACCTCGTCGAGGGCCCGCGCCTCACGGTCGTAGACGGTGGTGTCGGGGCGGCCGCCGCCGGGCGCCGAACTGCCCTGCGCCGGGACCCAGAAGGCGAGCGGGTCGGAGACCACCTGCTCGCGCAGCCGGGTCAGGGTGCGCGTGATGCGCTCCAGGTCGTCGCCGGCCGGGTGCTCGCCGGGGCGGACGCCGACCGAGTGCGCGAGCCGCCGGGTGCGCTGGAGCTCCGCGGCGAGCAGGTCGATCCGGGCGGGCAGCGCCGACCACACGGCGTCGGCGGCGACCACCATGTCCAGACCGGACGCGTACAGCTCGTTCATCCGGTCCACCAGGGCGGCCAGCGTGAAGGTGCGGCTCAGCCGGGCGCCGCCCGGCTCGGCGGGCGCGGCCGAGCCGGCCACCGTCACCGATTCGCCGCGCAGCAGCCCGGTCAGCTCCACCAGGTCCTCGCGGCTCGACCAGCGGCGGCGGGCACGGATCTCACGGGCGGTGCGCAGTGCCGCGGTGTACGCGTCGAAGTACGTCCACAGCAGCGTTATCGACGCCTCCGTGGCCGCCCAGCGCTCCCGGGTGACGCCGGTCAGCCCGGCGCCCTCCAGCAGTCTGCGGCCCGCGTGGTCCTGCAGGGCCAGGAGCGAGGTCTCGATCGCCTCGTGCTCCGCGCCGAGCCGCGCCAGCGCACGGTCCACCTCGTCGCGGTCGAGCACCGGCCCGGCGGGGTCCGTGCCGCCCATCGATCACCTCTCGCTGCTCTTCGTGTTCCGTGTGTGGGGCGCCGGCCGGGTCACCGGTAGACGGGGACCGGCGGGGTCGCCGAGCCGGAGTCCGCGCCCAGCGTCGGGGACAGCCACTTGTCGTACGACGCCTTCCAGCCCCCGTCCTTGCGGTACTGGTCCAGTATTCGGTTGACCTGACGCACCAGGTCGTCGGCGCCCAGCTTCATCGCCACGCCGTAGTACTCCTTGGTGAAAGTGCCGCCCTTGAGCCGCACCGCCGGGTCCTGCGCGGCCTGGCTGGCGGCGAGCGCGCCGTCGGTCACCACCGCGTCCACCTCGCCCAGTTGCAGCCGCACCAGGCAGTCCAGCTGGTTGGGGACGGTGGTGGAGATGTCGGTGGTGGCGGGCAGCGTGCCGCTCCTGCGGTCGGCGGACAGGTGGTCGTAGGCGGTGGAGCCGGTCGCCGAGCAGACCCGCTTGCCCGCCAGCGACGTGTCGTAGCCGGTGATCGCCGAGGTGCGCGGGGCGAGGACCTGCTGGCCGGTCAGGAAGTAGGGCGCGGAGAACGCCACCTGCTTCAGCCGGTCGCAGGTGATGGTCATGGTGCGCACCACCATGTCGACCCGGCCGCTGCGGATCGCCGGGACGCGCTCGTTGGTGGGGATGGCCCGGAACTGCACCTTGTCGCCGTCGCCGAGGATCTCCTTCGCGATGCGGTGCGCGAGGTCGATGTCGAAGCCCTCCAGCGCGCCGGAGGAGTTGTTCGGGTTGCGGTAGCCCCAGCGGTAGCTGTTCTGGTCGACGCCGACCGAGAGGTAGCCGCGCTTCCTGATGGCGTCCACGGTGGGACCGCCGGCGGCGGACGGGGCCGGGCTGCGGTTCTGGGCGTCGGCGTCCGTGCAGTCGCCCGCCCTGGCCTGGAGGCCCTGTGCCGCCCGGGAGCCGCCCACGGCGGGCGCCGTGCCGTGCGACTGGGTGCGCGGCAGCAGCAGGACGAACGCCAGCGCCAGGGCGCAGACGGTCGCCATCGCTCCCACGCCGCCCCAGCCCCGCAGACCGGCCCGCAGTCGTCGTACGCGCATCCGCACGCCTCCTTCCACCCTCGCTCCGCCCCCGCTCACCGGTACTCCGACAGCCGGCGTCCGATGCCGAACAGGGCGCCGGCCGCGCCGAGCACCGCCAGGGCGGCGGAGCCGGCCGGCAGGCCGGTCATGGCGCCGCGCCCGTCCCGGGCGGCCTGCCGGAACTCGCCGGTCTCGTGGGTGAGCGCCTTGGCCAGCGAGGCGTCGACGTTGTCGAAGCACTCGCCGGTGGCCCGGTCCTTGTCGGCCGTGCCGATGACCCGGTCGCGGGCCTTCTGGTAGTCGCCGGAGTCGTTGGCCTGCCGGGCCTCGGTGTGCCGGGCGACCCAGACCTTCATCGACGCGCTCGCCGCCCGCACCGGATCACGCCCCGCCGCGTCGTCGGCGAGGTCGCCGGCCTGGTCGAGGGTCTTGCCCAGGGCGCCGATCTCCTGGTCGTAGGCCCAGTCGTAGGCGTCCATGACGGTGCCGTCCGGCAGCGTCCTGGTCTCCGCGCCCCGGCTGACCAGGGTGAGGTTCTCGTCGCTGCGGGCCTTCAGGGAGGCGATCCGGGCGTCGTGCAGCACGTTCAGGGAGCGCACGCCGTGCTCGTAGGAGCCGTCCAGGCCCGCGCGGGCCACGCTGTGGCCGACCACCAGCCACAGCAGGACGACCGCGCAGGCGGCGGTGGCGGCGGCCAGGCCGTGGTTGAGCACCCGGTTGGTGCGCCGGTAGTCGCGGCGCTGCGCCCAGGCGAGGGCGGCCAGGGCGAGGACGCCGAGGGCGATCGCCGCCCACGGGTAGGGGGTCGCGTCCGCGTAGTCGGCGCGCAGCCGCTGGTTCTCCTTCTGGTACAGGTCCTCGGCGGCCGGCAGCATCTGGTCCTGCATGGTGGTGTTGGCGGCCCGCAGGTAGGCGCCGCCGACGGGGAAGCCCTGGCGGTTGTTGGCGCGGGCGGTCTCCACCAGGCCCTTGTAGCGCGGCAGCAGCTCGTTGAGCTTGCTGATGGTGGCCGCGGAGGGGGAGTCGGGGGCGGAGTTGGCGGCGGCGGTGACGAGTTTGGCGGCGGCGGTGCGCACGTCCGTCTCGTAGCGCTCGCGGGTGGCGCCGGTCTCCTGGAGTCCGGCCAGATAGCCGCCGGCGGCCATCGTGTTGGCGTCGGCCAGGGAGCGGTAGATGTCGGCGGCGTCCGAGCTGAGCGGCTGGCTGCGGTGCAGGACGTCGTCGGCGGCGCCGGCCCGGTCCGTGGTCTGCCAGGCGGTGACCGCGCCGAACGCGATGACCAGCAGGGCGAGTACGGCGCCGATGGCGCGCAGCCGGCCCGGTTCGGTGACGGCGGCGGCGCGCAGCCGGTCCACGCCCTCGGCGAAGGCGGTGCGGCGCGCGGGCGCCGGGAGGGGGGCGGGAGCGGCCGGGTGCGGCGGGCCGGCCGGCGGGCCCGGCTGCGCCGGCACGGCCGGGATCACGGGCAGGGGGCGGCTCGGTGGCGCCGCGCTGCCGTTCGGCGAGTGTGTCACTGCTGACCTCCCCCGTGGTCATCGGTCGCCGCAAGTATCCCTGCCGGCACCGGCGTCCGCACCGGCTTCACTCGATCTTGGTCCGATCACCGCGCGGCCGCCGGGCGGCGACCGGTGCGGCGCGTGTGGTGTCGTGTGCCGCACGATCCCCCGCTCATGTATACGCCGGGGGGAACGGTTCGGTTCCACCGCGTCCGGTTCGTCCGCGCGAAAGGGGCGTCAAGTCCGCGCGAAAGGGGCGTCAAGGGGGGTGCGTGCGGCGGGCGGACCGGGGCTCGCCCCGCAGCGCTCATCCCTCACCCCGCACCCTTCAGCCCGCCCCCTCGTAGTGCGCCCGCACCCGGTCCTGGGCCCGTGGTGTGGCGCCCACGTGGTCGAGGCCGAGCAGGGCCGCGCCGAGCACCGGCGGTGCGGCCACCACCCGGGGCGCCGCGTTCGGCGCGCGCTCGGCCAGCAGCCGGCGCACGCCGTCGTCCAACTGGGGGTGGCGGGCGGCCAGGACGCTGCCGCCGAGCAGCACCGGCGTCTTGTCGGCCAGCAGTTCGAGCCGGGTCAGCGCGACCGTCGCCATGGCCACCACCTCCTCGGCGAGCCGGTCCACGATCGCGCGGGCGACCGGGTCGCCGTCGGCCGCGGTGCGGAACAGCACGGGCGTCAGCTCGTGCCGGCGGCGCAGCCCGACGTGGTCCAGGTGCAGCGCCTCGATCAGCGCGTACATGGAGCCGAGGCCGAAGTGGCCGGGTAGGGCGCGGGCCAGTTCCGTCGGCGCGCCGCGGCCGTCCTCGGCGCGGGCGGCGTACCACAGGGCCTCCTCCGCGAGCGCCCAGCCGCCGCCCCAGTCGCCGGAGATCCGGCCGATCGCCGGGAACCGGGCGGTGCGGCCGTCCGGGCGCATGCCGACGCAGTTGATGCCGGCCCCGCACACCACCGCCACCCCGCGCGGCTCGGCCACCCCGGCCCGCAGGATCGCGAACGTGTCGTTGCGGACCGTCACGTGCGCGCCCCACGCGCGCGCGTGCAGGGCGGCGGCCAGCCGCTCCTCCTCCACCGGCAGGTCGGCGTTGGCCAGACACGCCGACACATGCGCGACGGAGGTGATCCCGGCCGCCGCGTACGCCCGGTCGACCGAGGCCGCCAGCGCGTCCACCGCCGTCTCGACGCCCACGATCGGCGGCCGGAAGCCGCCGCCGCGGGCCGTGGCGAGGACGGAGCCGTCGGCCGCGAGGACCGCCACGTCGGTCTTGCTGTTGCCCGCGTCGATGGCGAGGACGCTTGCGGTCAGGCCCACGCGAGGTGCTCCCGGTTGTGTGCGATCAGCTGGTCGGTGAGGGTCTCGGCGTAGGCGTACTGGCCGATCAGGGGGTGCGCGAGCAGCGCCCGGAAGACCCGCTCCCGGCCGCCGCGCAGCGCCGCGTCCAGGGCCAGTTCCTCGTACGCCGTCACGTTCGCCACCAGTCCCGCGTACAGCGGGTCCAGCGGGGCGGCGGGCAGCGGGACGGCGCCGTTCGCGTCCACCGCCGCCTGCACCTCGATCACCGCGTCGTCCGGCAGGAAGGGCAGCGTGCCCCGGTTGAGCGTGTTGACCACCTGGTACGGGCTGCCGCCGCCGCCCAGCAGCGCCGCCGCGAGGTCCACGGCCGCCTCCGAGTAGTAGGCGCCGCCGCGCTGGGCGAGCAGGGCCGGCTTCTCGGCCAGCTCCGGGTCGCCGTACATCGTCAGCAGTTCGCGTTCCATGGCGGCGACCTGGGCGGCCCGCGACGGGCCCTCGCGCAGCTCGCTCACGACCTGGTCGTGGGCGTAGTAGTAGCGCAGGTAGTAGGAGGGGACGACGCCGAGGCGGTCCAGCAGCGGGCGGGGCAGGCGCAGGTCCTCGGCGATCGCTCCGCCGTGCTCGGCGAGCAGCCCCGGCAGCACGTCCTCGCCCCCGGGGCCGCCCAGGCGCACCCCGGTCTCCCAGGTGAGGTGGTTGAGGCCCACGTGGTCGAGGTGGACCTCGTGCGGGGCCACGTCCAGCAGCGCGGCGAACTTGCGCTGGAGGCCGATCGCCACGTTGCACAGGCCCACCGCGCGGTGCCCGGCGTGGAGCAGGGCGCGGGTGACGATGCCGACCGGGTTGGTGAAGTCGATGATCCAGGCGTCCGGGTTGGCGCGGCGCACCCGTTCGGCGATGTCCAGGACGACGGGCACGGTGCGCAGCGCCTTGGCGAGGCCGCCGGCGCCGGTGGTCTCCTGGCCGACGCAGCCGCACTCCAGCGGCCAGGTCTCGTCCTGCTGCCGGGCCGCCTGGCCGCCCACGCGCAGCTGGAGCAGCACCGCGTCGGCGCCGGCCACGCCCGCGTCCAGGTCGGCGGTGGTGGTGATCGTGCCGGGGTGGCCCTGCCGGGCGAAGATCCGCCGGGCCAGGCCGCCCACCAGCTCCAGCCGGTCGGCGGCCGGGTCGACCAGGACGAGTTCTTCGACGGGCAGGGTGTCCCTGAGGCGGGCGAAGCCGTCGATGAGTTCGGGGGTGTAGGTCGAACCGCCGCCGACCACGGTGAGTTTCATGCTTAACCCTTTACTCCGGTGAGCGTGACGCCCTCGACGAACGCCTTCTGGGCGAAGAAGAACACGAGGATCACGGGGGCCATGACCAGCACGGTGGCGGCCATGGTGAGGTTCCAGTCGGTGTGGTGGGCGCCCTTGAAGGACTCCAGGCCGTAGGAGAGGGTCCAGGCGCCGGGGTTCTCCGAGGCGTAGATCTGCGGGCCGAAGTAGTCGTTCCAGGCGGCGAAGAACTGGAACAGGGCGATGGCCGCGATGCCCGGCTTGGCCATCGGCAGCACGACCCGCACCAGGGTGCGCAGTTCGCCGCAGCCGTCCACGCGGGCCGCGTCCAGGTACTCGTTCGGGATCGTGGTCAGGAACTGCCGCAGCAGGAAGATGGAGAACGCGTCGCCGAACGCCATCGGGACGATCAGCGGCCACAGCGTGCCGGACAGGTCGAGCTGCTTGGCCCAGAACAGGTACATCGGGATGACGACCACCTGCGGCGGCAGCATCATCATCGAGATCACCAGCATCAGCGACAGGTTTCTGCCCCGGAAGCGGAACTTGGCCAGCGCGTACGCCACCGGCACCGAGGAGAGAACGGTGAGCACGGTGCCGACGCCGGCGTAGAGGAGGGTGTTGCGCCACCAGGTGAGGAAGCCCGGGGTGTCGAACACCTTGCGGTAGTTGTCCCACTGCCAGGTGTGCGGGATCAGGTCGCGGCTGAGCGCCTGGCTGTCGCTCATCAGCGAGGTCAGCAGCACGAACACGAACGGCAGCACGAAGAAGAGGGCGGCGGCCACGCCGAGCGCGTGCACCGCGACCCACTCCAGGGCGGCCTTGCGGCGGGCGGTGCGGGCGGCGGGCGTCGCGGGGGAGCCGAGGGAGGCCGGCGGCCGGAGCACTTGGGTCATCGTCAGTCACCTGCCTGGATGAGACCGCCCCGGCGCCGCATCAGGAACGCGGTGAACGCCATCGACAGGGCGAACAGGACCAGCGCGACCACACAGGCCGAGCCGTAGTCGAAGCGCTGGAAGCCGAGGTTGTAGACGAGCTGGGGGAGGGTGAGGGTGGACTTGTCGGGGTAGCCCGGCTCGAACTGGGCGCCGGCGCCCTGGATGACGCCGGAGGCGACCTTCCCGGCGACCAGCGGCTGGGTGTAGCACTGCATGGCCTGGATGACGCCGGTGACCACCGCGAACATCACGATCGGTGAGATGTTCGGCAGCGTGACGTACCGGAAGCGCTGCCATCGCGAGGCGCCGTCGAGTTCGGCGGCCTCGTACTGCTCGGCGGGCACGTCCAGCAGCGCGGCCATGAAGATGACCATCAGGTCGCCGACGCCCCACAGCAGGAGCAGGGTCAGGGCCGGCTTGGACCAGGCGGGGTCGGTGAACCAGCCGGGCGCGGGCAGGCCGGCCTTGTCCAGCAGCGAGTTCACCGGTCCGGTGCCCGGGTTGAGCAGGAAGGCGAAGGCCATGGTGGCCGCGACCGGCGGGGCGAGGTAGGGCAGGTAGAACAGGGTGCGGAAGAGGCCCGTACCGGTCTTGATCTTCGTGATCAGCAGGCCCACGCCCAGCCCGAACGCCACTCTCAGGGTGACCGTGACCAGCACCAGCCACAGCGTGTTGCGCAGCGCCGGCCAGAACAGCGGGTAGTGCTCGAACACGTACCGCCAGTTCTTCGCGCCGCTCCACGTCGGCGGGTTGAAGCCGTCGTAGTGCAGGAACGAGAAGTAGACGGTGGAGATCAGCGGGTACGCGAAGAAGACCGCGAAGCCGATCAGCCAGGGCGACATGAAGGCGAGGGTCCGCAGGGCCGCGCGGCGGCGTTTGGACGCCAGGGTGACGGTGGTCATCGTGCGCTACTCCGCCTGCGCGATGTCCGTGTCGATCTGCGCGGCCGTCTTCTCCAGGCCGGCCTTCAGGTCCTTCTCCTTGCCGCTCTCGTAGTCGTAGCCGAACTGCTGGAGCGTCACCAGGTACTGGCCGCCGTTGACGGAGGCGGGCGTGGTGGTCGAGTGCGGGTTCGCCGCGATGTCGAGGAACGTCTTGAACCGCGGGTCGTACTTCAGCTTCGGCGACTTCAGCGCGGCCAGCGTGGAGGGCACGTTGTGGATGTCGTTGGCGAAGCCGACCACCGCGTCGGTGTCCGTGGTGATGTACTTGACGAACTCCCAGGCCGCGTTCTGCTTGCGGCTGGTGGCGGCGATGCCGGTGATGGTGCCGGTGAGGTAGCCCTTGCCGTACTGGTCGGCCTGGTCGTCCGGGACGGGCAGCGGGGCGACGCCGATCTCGAAGCCGGGCTTGGCCTCCTCGGCCATCCCGAGCCGCCACTCGCCGTCGAGCTGCATGGCCACCTGGCCGGTGTGGAAGGGGTGCTTGGCGCCCCACTCGTCACCGAGCGTGGCCCGGAACCGCTCCAGCTTCTTGAAGCCGCCGAGGTCGTCGACCAGCTTCTTCTGGAGGGTGAACGCCTTCTGGAACGCGGGGTCCTTCGCGACGTTCGACTTCCCGTCCGCGGCGAAGTACGCCGGGGAGAACTGTGCGAGGTAGTGCTCGGTGGAGGTCTCCCAGCCGTGGTAGTCCGGCATGAACCCGAGCCGCTTGAAGCCGTCCCCGTCCGGGACCGTCAGCTTCTTGGCGTCGGCCTCCAGCTCGGACCAGGTCTTCGGGGGCTGCTCGATGCCCGCCTTCCGAAACGCCGTCTTGTCGTAGTACAGCCCGTACGCGTCGCCCAGCAGCGGCGCGGCGCAGCGCTTGCCGTCGAACTGGGTGTACTCGTTCATCGCCTTGGGGAACGTCCGGCCCGGGTCGACGCCCGCCTTCCTGAAGAAGGGGTTGAGGTCGACCAGCGCGCCCGAGGAGCAGAACTTGCCCACGTTGTTGGTGGTGAAGGAGGAGACCACGTCCGGGGCCCGGTCGCCGCCGGCGCGCAGCGCCTGGTTCATCTTGTCGTCGGTCATGTCGCCGACGGCGTTGACGTGGATGTTGGGGTGCGCCTTCTCGAAGCCGGCGATCAGCGCCTTGACGGCCGCGACCTCGTTCGGCGCGCTCCAGGCGTGCCAGAAGTTGATCGTCGTCTCCTTGGAGGCGTCGTCCTTGGCGCCGGCGTCCGGCTGGCCGGTACAGGCGGCGGCGAGCAGCGCCATGGCGGCGCAGCCGGCGGCGAGGGCCGCTCTGCGCGGCGTCCGGGTCACTTCGGGCATGGCTGGATCTCCCTGGGGCGGGCGGGCTGGACGGGCGGGGGCTCGGGCGGGCTGGGCGTGCGGGGCCGGGGCGGGGTCAGCGGGAGGTGTCGAAGACCTCGTCGCGGGTGGCGGCCAGCGCGCTCTCCAGCGCGCCGCGCAGCACGGGATGGTCGCGGACGCCGCCGACCACCAGGCGGGGCCGGGCGGCGGCCAGCTCCTCCAGCTCGGCCTCGACGAGGGCGCGCAGCACCTCGCCGCCCGCGGTGAGCGAGGCGCCGCCGAGGACGACCAGCTCGGGGTCGAGGACGGAGACCAGGGAGGCCAGACCGGTGGCGAGCCGGGTGGCGTACGCGGTCAGCAGGGCGCGGTGCGGGCCGCTCGGACGGTCGGCGGCGCGCGCGACGAGCGCGGCCACGGCCTGCGGGTACGGTCCCGTCGGCACGTCCGGGACGCCCAGCTCGCGGGCCAGCTCCGGGATCGCCTGGGAGCCGGCCAGCTCCTGGTAGCCGCCGCTGTTGGCGCGGGTCACCTGGCGCACCAGCGGCGCGCCGGGCACCGGCAGGAAGCCGACCTCGCCGGCGCCGCCGGTCCAGCCGCGGTGCAGCCGGCCGCCGAGGACCAGGGCGGCGCCCAGGCCCTCCTGGTTCCACAGCAGCACGAAGTCCTGGTGGCCGCGGGCCGCGCCGAGGCGCTGCTCGGCGACGGCGGCGAGGTTGACGTCGTTCTCGTACTCCACCGGCATCGGCAGCGCGGCGGCCAGCTCGTCCAGGAGCGCGGGGGAGTGCCAGCCGGGCAGGTGGGAGGCGTAGCGCAGCCGGCCGGTGGTGGGGTCGAAGGCGCCGGGGGTGCCGACGACCAGGCGGTGCACGTCGGCGCGGGCCAGCCCGGCGGCCTTGACCGCGCCGTCCAGTGCGTCGGTGACCTGGCCCACGACGGGCGGCGCGGGGCGGCGGCCGGGGGTGGGCAGCTCGTACGCGCCGACCGTGCGGCCGGTGACGTCGGCGACGGCGGCGCGGATGCGGCGCGGGGTGACGTCGACGCCGGCGGCGTGGGCGGCGGCCGGGTTGACGGCGTACAGCTGCGCGTTCGGGCCCGGCCGGCCCTCGCTGGTGCCGGTGGCCAGGACGAGACCGGCGGCCTCAAGCCGGGCCAGCAGCTGGGAGGCGGTCGGCTTGGACAGCCCGGTGAGCTTGCCGATCCGGGTCCGCGACAGGGGGCCGTGTTCCAGCAGCAGGTCCAGGGCGGCCCGGTCGTTCATGGCGCGCAGGACCCTCGGGGTGCCCGGCGTACCGGCGGTTCCTGCCATCGCGCACCTGTTCCCCGGCCGCTGACGGCCACTGTTAGGAAAGTTTCCTGTTCGAGTGGCAGGAACCTAATCCCGGCGCGGAGGGGGCGTCAAGACGAACGCCCCCACGGGCGACGGAGTCGTCGCCGCGCAGGGGCGTCAGGGAGGGGGTGAGCGGTCGGGGCTACTTGGGGGCGGGGCGCTGGGGGATTATCGGGGTGGCCGCCTCCGCCTGCGGGGAGGCGGCGTTGGAGAAGACGGACGGGGCCGCGACCGCCGCCATCGGGTCGGGCGCCTCCTCCTCCGTCACCGGAGCCGTCGCCCCGCCCACGATGCGGATGTCGGCCGCGTCGAAGGCGCGCTTGATCCGCCAGCGCAGCTCGCGCTCGACCGCCGTCGACTTGCCCGGCATGGTCCTGGCCGACACCCGGACCACCATGGAGTCGATCAGCACGCTGTCCAGGCCCAGCACCTCGATCGGGCTCCACAGGAACTCGTTCCAGGGCTCTTCCTTGCTCATCTTCTCGGCGACCTCGGTCAGCGTCCCCCGCAGCTTGTCCAGGTCCTCGCCGGCCCGCACGGTCACGTCCACGCCGGCCGTCGCCCAGCCCTGGGAGAGGTTGCCGATCCGCTTGACCTCGCCGTTGCGCACGTACCAGATCTCGCCGTTGTCGCCGCGCAGCTTGGTCACCCGCAGCCCGACCTCGACCACCTCGCCGGAGGCCACGCCCGCGTCGATCGTGTCGCCGACGCCGTACTGGTCCTCCAGGATCATGAAGACGCCGGAGAGGAAGTCCGTCACCAGGTTGCGCGCGCCGAAACCGACCGCCACGCCCGCCACACCGGCCGACGCCAGCAGCGGGGCCAGGTTGATCTGGAAGGTGGAGAGCACCATCAGCGCGGCGGTGCCCATGATCAGGAAGCTCGCCACCGAGCGCAGCACCGAGCCGATCGCGGAGGAGCGCTGCCGGCGCCGCTCGGCGTTGACCAGCAGCCCGCCGAGCGAGGTGCCGCCGCCGCCGGCCTGCGCGGTGCGGTTCATCCGGTCGATGAGCTGGGTGATCGCCCGCCGGACCACCACCCGCAGCACGGCCGCGATCAGCAGGATCAGCACCACCCGCAGGCCGATCGCCAGCCAGGTGGACCAGTTCTGCTCGACCCAGCTCGCCGCCTGGTTCGCGCTCTCCTGCGCGTCCTGGAGGGTGGGCACCGTCACGGCCGGTGACCCCGACGGGGACGGCGACGGCGAGGGTCCGGCGGCCAGCAGGACGGCGGGCAGGGACACGGCAGGTACCTCCAGGTGCGTCCGTCGTCCGGTGCGGCGGTCGGTACGCGGTGGTCGGCGCGGCGCTCGGCGCGCGGGGTCGGTGTCGGCGGGATCACGAAAGGGTCACCGGACGGACAGAACCACCACACTAACGGGGCACGCCGCGAGGAGTCCGCGCGATCGCCGGGGGGCCGGGTGCACGGGGGGCGCGCACCGCCTCTGAACTGGCGGTGTGAACCGATCGTGTTCCGGGGGATGAATGAGGTGTGGTCGAAAACACTCCGAGCCCGTTACCGGGACATGGTGGCGCGTTCACCAGGCCGGAGGGGAGACTGACCGCAGGTCGTCCCGGCGCGAGCCACGCGCCGCCGGCGTACAAGGAGGCCCCCGTGCCGCACGTCCTGGTCCTCAACGCGTCGTACGAGCCCCTCGGCGTCGTACCGCTCCGCCGCGCGCTCGTCCTCGTGCTGGAGAACAAGGCAGTCTGCCTCGAGGAGTCCGGCGCCCATCTGCACAGCGCGACCGTCACCGTCCCCGCCCCCAGCGTGGTCCGGCTCAAGCGCTTCGTGCGGGTCCCCTACCGGGGGCCCGTTCCTCTCACCCGGCGGGCGCTGTTCGCGCGCGACGGAGGCCGCTGCGCCTACTGCGGCGCCATCGCCACCAGCGTCGACCACGTCATCCCGCGCTCGCGCGGCGGCCAGCACGTCTGGGACAACGTGGTGGCCTCCTGCCGCCGCTGCAACCACGTCAAGGCCGACCGCCATCTGGTCGAGCTGGGCTGGCGGCTGCGCCACAAGCCGGCCCCGCCCACCGGACTGGCCTGGCGCATCATCGGCACCGGCCACCGCGACCCGCGCTGGCTGCCCTACCTCCAGCCGTACGGCGCGGACGACGCCCTGGCCCGCATCGACGGCATATCGGCCTGACGACCTCCCGGCCCGGCGGCCGCGTGACGGTGCGTGACGGGCTGCCGCGGGCGGGTCACCGGCGCGGTGCGGTGAAGCCGCCGCCCGGCCGGGGGATCAGGGACGCCCGGCCGGATCCGCGCTCACGCGTACCGCAGCTCTCCCGGCCGTACCGAGCGCCGCAGGAACGGCAGTGACGCGGCCGCCGCCAGCAGGCAGGCGGCGTACACCCCCACCGGCACCAGCAGCGCGGCGTACGGCACCGGCCAGCCCCGCGTGCCGTGGACGGCGAGCCGGCCGTAGCCGACGCCGATCGCCGTGCCGCCCGCGCCCGCCAGCAGCAGGGGCAGGGCGAGCGGGAGCGCGGTCTCCAGGAGCACGGCCCGGGCCAGGACCGCGCGCGGCACCCCGGCGGCGACCTGCGCGGCCAGGCCCCGGCGGCGGGTGGCCAGGGACTCGGCCGTGCCGGTGGCCAGCGCGGCGACGGCGATCAGCAGGGCGAGCACGATCGCGGCGGCCGTCAGGTCCAGGCCGGTCGTGTAGAAGGACAGGTCGGCGCCGAGTTCGCCGCGGCGGCGCATCGCGTACAGGTCGGCGAGCAGCACGTGGCGTACGCCCAGGTAGCCCGTCCCCACGACCGTCACCAGCGTCACCGCCGCGTGGGTGCGGGCCGCCGCCCACGGGTCCTCGCGCAGCCGCTCGGCCGCCACGAGCACGGCCGGCGAGCCGGTACGGCGCGCCAGCAGCCGCCCGGTCAGCCCGGACAGCGCGCCCACCAGCCAGACCGCGCCCGCGCCCACGAGTACCACCGCGCCGAGCACGGCCGGCGCCGTCCAGCCCCCGGCGCGCGCGGCCACCGCGGCCACGGCCACGAGGACCAGCCCGCCCAGGAGCCACAGCCCCGGCCCGCGCCCCGACCGCGGCGGCCGCACCCGCCGCACCCGGCCGAGCGGCGAGGCCACCACCCGGCGCAGCGCCAGCATCCCCGCCGCCGAACCCAGTATCGGCACTCCCGCCGCGACCAGCGCCGTCCCGGCCCAGGCGAGGGCCGTCGGACGGGACCAGAGCGACAGCAGCACGGGCACCGCGACCGCCACCGCGAGCAGCGAGCCCAGCAGACACGCCGGCCCGCTCTCCAGCGCGGCGATCCGCCGCACCCGCCCCGCCTCCGCGCCGGCCAGCCGCAGCGAGGCGAGCCGCCGGTCGCGGTGGACGGCGCCGATGCGGGCGCACTGGCCGAGGAAGCCGAGCACCGGGATCTGCAGGAGCAGCAGGGTGAGGATCACGCCGTTCCGTTCGCCGGGCTGGTCGAGCAGCCCGTGGGCGAGGGGGACGGCGTACTGGTCCCGGCCCAGCGCCGCCAGGACGACGGCCGCGAGGCCGAGGCCCGTCGCGCACATCGCGCCCGCCGCGGTGAGCGCGACGCGCCACCACTCCTGGCGGTCGGAGCCCCGCACCAGCAGCCAGGCCAGCCGCAGATCGGTCCGCACGCCGCCGCCTCCCGTCCGCGGACCGGTCCGCACGCCGCCGCCTCCGGCCCCCGGACCGTTTCCCACGTCCCCGCCTCCAGTCGCCGGACCGTTCCCCGCGTCCCCGTCTCCGGCCCCCGGACCGTTCCCCGCGTCCCCGCCGCCAGCCGCCGGACCGTTCCCCACGCCGCCGCCTCCCGTCCGCGGGCCGGTCCTCACGCCCCCACCTCCAGCCCGGCCGGAGCGCCGTCGCGCAGCCGCACCTCGCGGTCGGCGTACGCCGCCACCTGGGCGTCGTGCGTGACCACCAGCACCGCGGCGCCCGACGCGCGGGCGGCGCGCACCAGGGCGGTCATCGCCTGCTCGCCCGCCAGCGAGTCCAGCGCCCCGGTCGGCTCGTCCGCGAACACCACCCGCGGTCCGGTCACCAGCGCCCGCGCCAGCGCCACCCGCTGCGCCTGCCCGCCGCTCAGCTCCCCGGGCCGCAGCCCGGCGTGCTCCCGCGCCCCGAACCGCTCCAGCCACTCGCCCGCCGACTCCTGGGCCGCCCCCCGCGCGGTCCCGGCCAGCATCAGCGGCAGCGCCACGTTGTCCAGGGCGGTCAGCTCCGGGATCAACTGGCCGAACTGGAACACCACGCCGAACTCGGTGCGCCGCAGCGCGCTCAGCCGGCGCTCCGGCAGCCGGTCCAGGCGCTCACCGCCGTACGTCACCGAGCCCGCGTCCGGCCGGACGATGCCGGCCAGGCAGTGCAGCAGCGTGGACTTGCCGCTGCCGCTCGGGCCGGTCACGGCGACGATCTCGCCCGCGCCCAGCTCCAGGCTCGCCCCGCGCAGCGCCGGCGTCCTGCCGTGCGCCTTGACGAGGTCCCGTGCCGCCACGAGGGGGGCCGGATGGTTGGTCATGCTCGGTCGACCTCCGCGGTCAGAGCGGTCAGAGAGGTGAGCCGGTCCTGAGTGGTGGTCATCCAGCGCAGGTCGGCGTCGAGGTGGTGGAGCGCGTAGTCCGACGCGAGCACGGTCGCCAAGGAGGCGTCCGGGGCGGTCTTGAGCGCGGTCAGCTCCCGCATCCGCGCCAGGTGGGCGGCCCGCTGCGCGCGCAGGTGGGCGGCCGGGTCGCCGCCGGTGAGGATCGCGACGACGACCTTGGCGAAGATCTCGTTCGTCACGAACGGCGCGGGTGCGGTGACCTGCCCGGACCAGTCGCCCACCTCGCGCGAGCCGGCCGCCGTGAGCCGGTACAGGGTGCGTTCGGGCCCGCCGTCGGCGTCGGTGCCGGCGACCTCCGCGAGCCCGTCCCTGACCAGGCGTTGCAGGGTCGTGTAGACCTGCCCGTAGGCCAGCGGGCGGGCCTGCGGAAAGTGGTCGTCGTGGCGTCGCTTGAGGTCGTAGCCGTGACTCGGCCCTCCGGCGAGCAGACCCAGCAGGATGTGACGGGTGCTCATGCGGCTCAGTATGTACCGCGTATATGTACTGAGTGAATAGCTGGCGTCGGCCGATGCGGGCGGGGTCGGACTCCGGTCGGGGAAAGGTCGGCCGCTGTCCGGTTTGCCCCGGCCCTGGGGGTGGGGAGTGTGACCAGCGACACGTACTTCGCCTTGGTGCGTCTGCCGTCGCGCCCACTGGGTAGGGCTGCGGTGATCCCTGGACGCCGTACCCGACGCCGTACCCGACAAGGAGACCCCCGTGGCCGCCCCCGCACACCTTCTGCTCTCCGCCCTGACCGATCCCGGCCTCACCGCCGCCGCGGTCCTGCCCAAACCCGCGGCGGAGCCGGACCCCCTCGCTGCGCCCGCCACCCCCCACCTGGACGTCTACGCCAAGCAGGGCGCCGAGGCCCCGCTGACCAGCGAGCCGCCGCTGCCCGACGCCGAACCGCTCACCAGCGAGCCGCCGCTCGCCGAGGCCGCCCCGCTGACCAGCGAGTCCGCTCCGCTGACCGACGAGTCCACCGCCGACGCGGACCCCGGCGCGGAGCGGTAGGTGAGCGCGCCCCGGCCGGCCGAGCCGCTCGGCGACGAACTGACCCGGCTCGCCGCGCTGCACGGCGTCGCCACCTCCTACAGCCCCGCGCCGGGCCGGACGGTGGCCGCCTCCGCCACCGCCGTCGTCGCGGCCCTGGCCGCCCTGGGCGTCGACGCGAGCACCCCGGACGCCGTCCGCGCCGCCCGCACCGCCCGCGAGGAGGAACGGGCGCGGCGGCTGCTGCCGCCCACCCTGGTCCGCTGGAGCGACGCCGCGCTCCCCGAGGCGCTCACCGCGCTGCCGCCCGGCACCCGCCTCACCGTCGAGACCGAGCAGGGCGAACGCCGTACCGGCACCGTCGAGACCGAGCAGGGCGCCGGCACGGTCGAGGTGGGGCAGGGCGAGCGCCGTACCGGCGTGGACGGTCTGCCGCCGGGCGTCCACCGGCTCACCGCGACCGCCCCCGACGGCCGCACCGCCGAGGCGCACCTGATCGTCGCCCCGCCCCGGCTGCCCACCCCGCCGCACCGCGCCTACGGACTCCTCGTCCAGCTCTACTCGCTGCTCACTCACCGCTCCTGGGGCATGGGCGACCTCGGCGACCTCGGCGAGCTGAGCGCCTGGGCCGGACGGACGCTGGGCGCCGGGTTCGTGCAGGTCAACCCGTTGCACGCGGCCGTGCCCGGAGCGCCCACCGACCCCTCGCCCTACCGGCCCTCCTCCCGCCGCTTCCCCGACCCCGTGCACCTGCGCGTCGAGGACGTCCCCGAGTTCCCGTACATCGAGGACCCGGCGGACCGCGCCCGGGTGGCCGCGCTGCTGGAGCGGGCCGCGCGGCTGCGCGCCGCCGTCCTCGACGAGGGCGCCCTCATCGACCGGGACGCGGTGTGGGACCTCAAGCGGGAGGCGCTGGAAGCGGTCTGCCGGGTCCCGCTCGGCCCCGGCCGGAGCGCCGCCCACGCCGCCTTCCTCGCCCGCGAGGGACAGGCGCTGACCGACCACGCCACCTGGTACGCCCTGGCCGAGCGGCACGGCCCGGACTGGAGCCGCTGGCCCGAGGCGCTGCGCGACCCGCGCTCGGCGGAGACCGAGCGCGCCCGCGCCGAACTCGCCGACCGCGTCGCCTTCCACCGCCGCCTGGCCTGGCTCACCGACGAACAGCTCACCGCCGCCCAGCGCACCGCCCGCGAGGCGGGCATGCCGGTCGGGCTGGTGCACGACCTCGCCGTCGGCGTGCACCCCGGCGGCGCCGACGCCTGGGCCCAGCAGGACCACTTCGCCGCCGGCATGTCGGTCGGCGCGCCGCCGGACGCCTTCAACGCGCGCGGCCAGGACTGGGGCCTGCCGCCCTGGCGCCCCGACCGCCTCGCCGCCTCCGGCTACGCCCCCTTCCGCCACCTCCTGCGCGCCCTGTTCCGCCACGCGGGCGCCCTGCGCATCGACCACGTCATGGGCCTGTTCCGGCTCTGGTGGGTGCCCCAGGGCCACCCGCCCACCGAGGGCACCTACGTCCGCTACGACGCCGACGCCATGCTCGCCACGCTGGTGCTGGAGGCCGCGCGGGCCGGGGCGACCGTGATCGGCGAGGACCTCGGCACCGTGGAGCCGGGGGTGCGCGAGGCGCTGGACCGGCGCGGGGTGTTCGGCACCTCGGTGCTGTGGTTCGAGCGCGACTGGGCGGGCGACGGCCTCCCGCTGCCCCCCGACCGCTGGCGCCCCGACTGCCTGGCCACCGCCACCACCCACGACCTGCCGTCCACCGCCGCCCGGCTGACCGGCGAGCACGTCGCACTGCGCGACCGCCTCGGCCTGCTCACCCGCCCGCTCGCGGAGGAACGCGCCGAGGCCGCCGAGGACGTGCGCACCTGGCTGCGGGTGCTCGGCGAACTGGGGCTGCTGCGCGAGGACGGGCTGCTGCGCGAGGACGGCCCGGGCGACGGCGTCACCCGTGAGGAGGACGAGGTCCAGGCCGTCCACCGGTTCCTGCTGCGCACCCCGGCCCGGCTGGTCGGCCTCTGGCTGCCGGACGCCGTGGGCGACCGCCGCCCGCAGAACCTGCCCGGCACCTGGGACCAGTATCCGAACTGGCGCCTGCCGATCGCCGACGCCGAGGGCCGCCCGGTCACCCTGGAGGACCTCGCCGCCTCCCCGCGGCTGCACGCGCTCACCGACGTACTGCGCGCGGGGACGGCGGAAGACGCGGGAGTGCCCGGCGGGACGGGCGATGCGGGGGAGGCGGGGTGACGGGAGGGACGCAGCACGCCGTGCGGGCCGGGGCGCGCCCGGCGCGTCCGGTGGGGCGCGAGGGGCACCCCGGACGCGCGGTCCGTTCCGGTGTTCGCTACGTTGGCACTGTGGACAAGAAGAACGCCCTGCGCGCCGGCACCCTGGCGGCCGGTACGACGCTGATGATGCTGCTCATGTCGTCCCCCGCGCTCGCGGTGGCCCGTGACGACGGTGACGACCCCGGTCCGGGCCTGAGCGTCATCGAGACGCTGGGCTACTTCGTCGGCATCCCGATCGTCCTGTTCCTGGTCATCGCCGGCCTGGTCATGGTCCTGGACCGGTCCCAGAAGCAGGACACCAGCAAGAACATCAACGTCCGGCCCAAGGCCGACGTCAAGGTCTGACGCGCCGGGGTCCGGCGGCGGCGCGAGCCGGCCGCCGTGCCCGTCGCGCCGTGGGTCCGCGCGTTCGCCGCGGCCCGCGCACGCCTCACCCCGAGGGCGCCGCTCCCGCACCCGTACGCACGCCGTACGGGACGCGGGACCGGCGCCCTCGGTGCGTTCCGGAGGAGCGGCGACGGGCCGGACGGGGCATATTGACCCGGCGGGCGCCGCACCACGAGGGTGGACCGGCGCCCTCGGCAGTCGGCTCCCAGGAGGCACCCCATGACCGGCACCACCGCTCGTCCCGGACCCACCGCTTCCGTGCTCGTCGTCGGCGCCGGCCCCACCGGGCTGCTGCTGGCCGGCGACCTCGCCGCCGCCGGCGTCCCGGTCACCCTGGTCGAGAAGCGGCCGCACCGGATCAGCAACCTCTCCCGCGCCTTCGCCCTGCACGCCCGCTCCCTCGAACAGCTCGACGCGCGCGGCCTTGCCGACGAACTGGAGGCGGTCGGCCGCCCCCTCGAACGCCTCGACCTCTTCGGCCGGCTCGGCATCGACCTCGCCGCCCTGCCCTCCCGGTTCGCCCACGTCCTGATCCTGCCGCAGTACGAGGTGGAAGAGGCGCTGGAGCGGCGCGCGGTCAAGGCCGGCGTGGACTTCCGCCACGAGACGGAGGTGACCGGCCTGACCCAGGACGAGACCGGGGTGACCGTCCAGGCGCGCGGCCCCGACGGCCGCCCCACCACCTTCCGGGCCGCCTACGCCGTCGGCACGGACGGGATGCACAGCGCCGTCCGCGAGGCGGTCGGACTGCCGTTCCCGGGGCGGTCGGTGATCCGGTCCGTGGTGCTCGCGGACGTACGGCTCGCCGAGCCGCCCGAGACGGTGCTCACCGCGAACGCCGTCGGCGACGCCTTCGCCTTCCTCGCGCCCTTCGGCGACGGCTACCACCGGGTCATCGGCTGGCGCCGGGACCGGGACCTGCCCGACCACGAGCCCGCCACGCTGGCGGAGGTCCGGGAGATCACCCGCCGCGCCCTCGGCCGCGACTTCGGCATGCACGACGCCCGCTGGCTGTCCCGCTTCCACAGCGACGAACGCCAGGCGCCCGCCTACCGCGTCGGCCGCGTCCTGCTCGCCGGCGACGCCGCCCACGTGCACAGCCCGGCCGGCGGGCAGGGCATGAACACCGGGCTCCAGGACGCGGCCAACCTCGGCTGGAAGCTCGCCCAGGTGCTCACCGGCCACGCGCCCGACGCGCTGCTCGACACCTACCAGGCCGAACGCCACCCGGTGGGCCGCTCCGTGCTGCGCAGCAGCGGCGGCATCCTGCGCCTGGCGATGGCCCACCGCCCCGGGGCCCGGGCGGCGCGCGGCGCGCTCATCACCGCGCTCGGCCGCATCCGCCCGGTCCGCCGCCGGGTGGCCGGCCAGATCACCGGCATCGGCTACCGGTACGCCGCTCCCCGGGGCGCCCACCCCTTGGTCGGCGCCCGGGTGCCCGATCTGGCCCTCGCGGGCGGCGGACGCCTGTACGAGGCGCTGCGCGGCGGCCGTTTCGTCCTCGTCGCCCCCTACGCCCACGACGTCGGCGACCGCACCGGCCGCCTGACCGCCGAACGCTGGGCGAGCGAGCGCCGCACCGCCCTCCTGGTCCGCCCCGACGGCTACGCCGCCTGGGCGGCCGACACGGCGGACTCCACGGAGATCGAAGCGGCGCTCGCCACGCACGTGGGCTGAGCGACCTTTCAGTTCCGCTGAAAGAAGGCGTCGAAAAGAAGCGATGGACCTGACGGGTCGCCCGCTGCGACGGTGAGGGGAAACCACCCGCACCGCCCCGGCGAAAGGACCCCTGTGGCCGCCGTCCTGAACAGGACCACCACACCCACGACATCCCCCGCCTCCCCCGCACGACCCCGTCGCCCCCGCGGGGCCGCGGTGCTCGGACTGGCCCTCGCCGCCCTCGCCACGGCCGTCTGGTCCGGCAGCTTCGTCACCTCCCGCGCGCTGCACGACAGCGTGCCGCCGATCCAGCACGCCTTCTGGCGCTGGGTGATCGCGCTCGCCGCAGTCGCCCCGTTCGGCGCCCGCCGGGCCTGGCGGCAGCGGCGCCTGATCCGCCGCCACGGCCGTTACGTGCTGCTCGCCTCGCTGCTCGGCGTGGCCGTCTACAACACCCTGGTCAACCAGGCCGGACTGACCACCCCGGCCGCCACCATGGGCCTGATCATGGCGGCGTCCCCGGTCCTGATGGCGGTGTTCGAACGGCTGGGCGGGACGCGGCTCGGCGCGCGCCGCACCGCCGGACTGCTGACCGCCTGCGCCGGCGTGCTGCTGCTGACCCTGGGCACGGGCGGCGGGGCGGGCCCAGGAACCGGCGGCCTGTGGATGATCGCCGCCGCCGCCAGCTTCGCCGGTTACAGCGCCCTGCTGCGCCGCCGCCCCGCCGAACTGGACGGCGTCGCCTTCCTGTTCACGACGTTCCTCGTCGGCGCCGTCCTGCTGCTGCCGCTCCAGGCCGCGAGCCTCGCCGTCCAGGGCGGCTTCCGCCCGGCTCCCGCTACCGTCCTGCCACTGCTGTACGTCGGCGTGGCCTCCTCCGCGGTCGCCTTCTTCGCCTGGAACCGGGCCATCGCCCTGATCGGCGCCGCCCGCGCGGGCCTCGTCTACTACCTCCAGCCGGTCCTGGTGGCCCTGCTGTCCCGGGCCCTGCTCGGCGAGTCCCTCGGCCTGCCCCAGGCCCTGGCCATGACCCTGATCCTGGGCGGCGTCATCCTGGGTGCGGGTGCGGGTGCGGGTGCGGGTGCGGGTGCGGGTGCGGGTGCGGGTGCGGGTGCGGGTGCGGGTGCCGGTGCCGGTGCCGGTGCCGGTGCGAGCACGGGCGGGGGCGCGAGCACCGGCTCCGGCTCCGGCTCCGGCTCCGACCGCAGGGCGCGGTGACGTCCGGTAGCGTGCCCGCATGGCCGAGTGGGACCTGAGGAAGCTGCGGATCCTGCGCGCGCTGGACGAGCGGGGCACCGTCACCGCGACCGCCGAGGCCCTGCACATGACCCCCTCCGCGGTCTCCCAGCAACTCACCAACCTCGCCCGCCAACTGGGCGTCCCCCTCCTCCAGCCCCAGGGCCGCCGCGTACGCCTCACCGACGCGGCCCGCCTGGTCCTGCGCCACGCGGACGCGGTCTTCGAGGAACTGGAGCGGGCGGACGCGACGCTCGCGGCGTACGCGCGGGGGGAGGCGGGTGAGGTACGCGTCGGCGCGTTCTCCACAGCGGTACCCGCCCTGGTCGTACCGGCCGTACGAGCGCTACGGGAGTCCTGCCCACGCGTGTCCGTGCGCGTCCGGGAGCTGGAGGCTGCCGAAGCCTTCGAATCGCTGGCCGACGGGGAGGTGGAGATCGCCCTCTCCCTCGCGGCCGAGGCCCCGACCGCGGCCGACCCCCGCTTCACCCGGTTTCCGCTCCTGTCCGACCCGCTGGACGTCGCCCTGCCCCCGGACCACCCCTTGGCCGGCGCCTCGGCCCTCGGCCTCACCGATCTGGCCGCCGAACCCTGGATCTTCGGCGGCAGCGGCCCCTGGTCCGACATCACCCGCCGCGCCTGTGAGGCGGCCGGCTTCAGCCCCCATCAGGCCCACTCCGCCTCGGACTGGACCGCCATCCTCGCTCTGGTGGAGGCCGGCATGGGCGTCGCCCTCGTCCCCCGCATGGCCGCCGCCCGCCGCGACGGCGTCGCCATGCGCGAACTCACCTCCGACCGCCCCGTACGCCACGTCGTCGCCGCCCTCCGCAAGGGCTCCGAACAGGCGCCCGCCCTGGCGAACTTCCTGGCAGCCCTGCGCAGCACGGCGGCGGAGTCGATCACTCGGCCGTGAACTCGTATTGGCGGTGGTTCACCATGCCCTTGTCACGCCAACAACGATTCCCCCGGTCGTCCAGATCTGTCGCGGCCGCGCGAGCGTTCGCCTTGGCGATCCTGGAAGAGTGGGGCTATCGCGACCGACACGACGACATCCGTCTCTGTGTCTCGGAGTTGGCTACGAACGCCCTCCTGCACGGCGTGCCGCGTGGCCGTGAGTTCTGCGTGACGCTCACGGGCGACAGCGGCCTGGTGCGCATCGAGGTGCGGGACAGCGGCGATGGCCGCCCGCAGGTGACACGGGCAAGGGCTTTGGACTGCGGGGGCAGGGGGCTGCATCTCGTGACGGCCTTGGCCGATGACTTCGGCGTGATCCGGCACAGCCCCGGCAAGACGGTCTGGGCCGTGTTCCAAGCCCACACCGCGAGCACGGTCATCCCGGGAGTCGCCGCGGTTGGTTCCGAACGCACCCGGGCCGCCGACCGAGTGCTCTAGGCCCGTACTTCGAAGGTCGTTGAATCGGATCCCTCGGCCGGGGGTTGCTGGGACCGGCCAGAAAATCGCGCGCCCCGAACGGCTCCGTGCGGGCAGGATGCTTCGGCATGGAACGCTCCCTCGTCAGCACCCTCGCCCACGTCGACCATCCCATCGCGGCGCCGCTGTCCGACGGCTCCGTCCGTACGTTGCTCGACCGGGCGTTGCCCCGGGGGGACGAGCGGGTACTCGATCTCGGGTGTGCCGAGGCGGCCTGGCTGGTGCGTGCGCTGGCCGGGCGCCCCGGCCTGCGGGCGGACGGGGTCGACCTCAGCGAGTCCGCCCTGGCCAAGGGGCGCGCGGCGGCCGACGCGGCGGGCCTCGGCGACCGGCTGACGCTGCACACCGG
The DNA here is from genome assembly GCF_039543625.1 of Streptomyces similanensis. Classification (NCBI taxonomy): domain Bacteria; kingdom Bacillati; phylum Actinomycetota; class Actinomycetes; order Kitasatosporales; family Streptomycetaceae; genus Streptomyces; species Streptomyces similanensis. The sequence goes on from NZ_BAABKC010000094.1 coordinate 56,897, forward strand.
GGATGCGACGGCGTTCGAGGTGCCGCAGTCGTACGACTTGGTGCTGTGCGTCGGGGCCACGCACGCGTTCGGCGGGCTGCTGCCGGCTCTGGAAGCGGCGCGCGGCCATCTCTCGCCCGGCGGCAGTGTGCTCGTCGGCGATGGTTTCTGGGAGCGCGAGCCGGGGCCGGAGACGCTGGCCGCCGGGTTCGAGGCGGACGAGTACACCGACCTCGCCACGACCGTCGAGCGGGTCTCAGCGGCGGGTTGGACGCCGGTGTACGGGCATGTCAGCACGTTGGAGGAGTGGGACGCGTACGAGTGGTCGTGGACCGGATCGCTGTCGCGCTGGGCGCTCGACCACCGCGAACACCCGGACGCGGCCGAGGTGTTGGGTATCGCCCGCACTCATCGGGACGAGTGGCTGCGCGGGTACCGGGGGACGCTCGGGTTCGTGACGTTGCAGGTCAGGGCGACGGCGTCCTAGTCCCGTACTTGGTCGCCGATTCAGGTCTGTGGCCAGCGGGTTTGTGTGACTTCGATGCCGAGGAGTTCGAGGAGGTGGAGTTGGACGCCGCGGGTGATCTGCACCGTCGGCGGGTCGGTTATGTTCCCGATCCGCAGGTTGAGCTCGCCGAGGTGGTGGAGGATCATCCGGCCGGTGGGCCGGACCCGGCGGTTGTCCGGGTAGAGCCCGGCCATGGTCTGTTCCAGTCCCAGGGCCCGTCTGACCTGGCGTTCGATCAGGCAGAAGACCGGCAGTGCCAGGCAGATGACCTGGACCAGGGCGGCGGCGCGGCGGTTGTGCTGAACGAAGACCGGGGTGACCGCGAGCGGGCCTTTGAAGTCAGCGTAGCGGCGTTCGACCGTGCCCTGGCCCTTGTACTGGATCAGGACCTGTGCGGGGTCGGCCTGCTCGGCCGGGAGCGGGGTGATCAGCGCGTACCAGCCGTCGGCCTTGGCTTCGGCGTCGAGGACGTCCTGGTCGAAGCCCCATTCCAGGGACGGGAGGCCGGCGTCGTCCTGGTGCACGTGCCAGCGCAGGCAGGCGGTCACGCGGCGCTTGGCGGCGATCACCCCGGCGCGGGCGGCGACCTTCTCGGCGGTCTTGTAGTGCCGCCCGCCCGCGGCGCATGCGAGCTTGTCCAACTCCTCGGCCGCCCTGGCCAGGCGTTTGGCGCGGGCGGCCTGCTGGCCGGCGGCGTTCGCGGTGGAGTGGACCAGGATCCGCCGCAGGGTGAGGACCGGATCGCGCTTGCGCGGGCCCGCCAGGGTGTGGACGTCTTCCGGCACCCGGTAGACCTCCCGCTCGGCCGGGTCCTTGCCGGCATCCCGCTGCGGAACCCAGTCCACGACCACCGCCTGTTCCAGGTCGAGGGCGGCATAGACCCCGTCCTTGACCTGGGCGGCCGGCACCGGGGCGATGAACGGGACCCCGGCTTCGAGCAGGGCGGCGATGTTCGCATACGACACCAGCCTGGCGTCCGCGACCATCAGGAACTCCTGCTCGCCGGCGAGTTTCCGCAGATCCTTCATCGCGCCGACCACCTGGCTGACCTCGGCCGCCCCGCCGTCGAAGACCCGCGCGTGCACGGGGATCCCGCCGTCACCGGTGGCCGCGATCCCGGCCTGGATCTGCTTCAGGTCGGTACGGCGGTCCTTGGGATGCCCATACTTGATGACCGGGAACCGGTCGTCCTGGCCCTCTTCCACATAGGCGCCGTGCACAGACATGCTGGTCATGTCCCAGTGGCACCTGCTCACATCGATCCCGAACTCCGCGATCGCCCGCGCGCCGACCGTGCCGGCGAGCTGTTCCAGATGCGGGGCGATCGCGTCCAGGGCCCGCGCCAGCCGGTCGTCGTTGAGCAGGGCCGGTTCCACCCCGAACACCTCCTCCACCGCCCACACCCGGGCCCAGTCCCCGACCCGCAGCAGCGGCATCGGCGAGGTGGGCCGGTTCGCGACCAACGCCTCGATCACCTGCCCGTGCGTCAGGTGCGCACTCGCCGCGGAAGGGCACAGCCCGTCGACGATCCCGGCCACGTCCAGCCGGTGCAGAAACTCGGCAGCGACAGGCAGAGCGCCCAGGCGCTTCTCCACCACGGACGTCACCACGCACTCCAGGCGCTGACGCTCAGACCGTGGCCGCGGGGACCGGGAAGTCATCGACACACCCAACCCAACGCGACCGCACCGGCTTCGGACACCGCTCCGACGACCAGATCATCCGAATCAACGACCTGCGAAGTACGGGTCTAGGCACGGCGCGGGCATAGGCAGGGGCGCCCGGCGGAAAGCCGGGCGCCCCTCGTGTCGTACCGCGCAGCGGCTACTTGGCCGCCGCGTCCGCCGTCTGGGCCTTCAGGGAGCGTTCGATGCCCGCGCGGGACTCGGAGACCAGGCGGCGCAGGGCCGCGTTGGGCTCCGCGGCGGCCAGCCACGCGTCCGTCCGGCGCAGGGTGTCCTCCTCGACCTGGACCGCCGGGTACAGGCCGACCGCGATCTGCTGGGCGATCTCGTGCGAACGGGACTCCCAGACGCTCTTGAGCACCTCGAAGTACCGGTCGGTGTACTGCGCCAGCAGTTCGCGCTGGTCGGTCTGGACGAAGCCGGCGATGACCGCCTCCTGCACGGCGTTCGGCAGCTTGTCCGACTCGACGACCGACGCCCAGGCCTCCGCCTTGGCCTCCTCGGTCGGGCGGGCGGCGCGGGCGGTGGCCGCGTGCCGCTCACCGGCCGCGGTCCTGTCCCGCTCGTACTCGCCGGCGATCTCCGTCTCGTCGTACCGGCCGACCGCCGCCAGCCGCTGCACGAACGCCCAGCGCAGCTCCGTGTCGACGGCCAGGCCCTCGATCGTCTGCGAGCCCTCCAGCAGCGCGTTCAGCAGGTCGAGCTGCTCGGGCGTGCGGGCGGTGGCCGCGAAGGCGCGCGCCCAGGCCAGCTGGTGGTCGCTGCCCGGCTCGGCGGCGCGCAGGTGCGCCAGCGTCGCGTCGGTCCAGCGGGTCAGCAGCGTGTCGCGGGCGGCCGGGTCGGCGTACAGGTCGACGGCCAGCTTCACCTGGCGGTGCAGCGACTGCACCACGCCGATGTCGGACTCCTTGCCGATGCCGGACAGCACCAGCGACAGGTAGTCGCGGGTGGCCAGCTCGCCGTCGCGGGTCATGTCCCACGCCGACGCCCAGCACAGGGCGCGCGGCAGCGAGGACGCGAAGTCGCCCAGGTGCTCGGTGACGAACGCCAGCGACTCCTCGTCCAGCCGGACCTTGGCGTACGACAGGTCGTCGTCGTTGAGCAGGACGACCGCCGGGCGGCGCCGGCCGGCCAGCTGCGGCACGGCGGTCAGCTCGCCGTCCACGTCCAGCTCGATCCGGCCGTCCTCGGCGCGCACCAGCTTGCCGTTCCCGTCCAGGTCGTACAGGCCGATCGCGATGCGGTGCGGACGCAGCGTCGGCTCGCCCTTGGCGCCGGCCGGGAGCGCGGGCGCCTCCTGGCGGACGGCGAACGAGGTGATGACGCCCTCGGCGTCCGTCTCGATCTCCGGGCGCAGGACGTTGATGCCGGCCGTCTCCAGCCACTTCTTCGACCACGTCTTCAGATCGCGCCCGGAGGTCTCCTCCAGCGCGCCCAGCAGGTCGGACAGGCGCGTGTTGCCGAACGCGTGCCGCTTGAAGTACGCCTGCACGCCCCGGAAGAACTCGTCCATGCCGACGTACGCCACCAGCTGCTTGAGGACGCTGGCGCCCTTGGCGTAGGTGATGCCGTCGAAGTTGACCAGGACGTCGTCCAGGTCGTTGATCTCGGCCATGATCGGGTGGGTGGACGGCAGCTGGTCCTGCCGGTAGGCCCACGTCTTCATGGAGTTGGCGAACGTGGTCCACGAGTGCGGCCAGCGCGAGCCGGGGGCGTGCGCCTGGCAGGCGATGGAGGTGTAGGTGGCGAACGACTCGTTCAGCCACAGGTCGTTCCACCACTCCATGGTGACCAGGTCGCCGAACCACATGTGGGCCAGCTCGTGCAGGATCGTCTCGGCCCGCATCTCGTACGCCGCGTCGGTCACCTTGGACCGGAAGACGTACTGGTCGCGGATGGTGACCGCGCCCGCGTTCTCCATCGCGCCGGCGTTGAACTCCGGCACGAACAGCTGGTCGTACTTGGCGAACGGGTAGGCGTAGTCGAACTTCTCCTGGAACCAGTCGAAGCCCTGCCGGGTGACGTCGAAGACGGCGTCCGCGTCGAGGTGTTCGGCGAGCGAGGGCCGGCAGTAGATGCCGAGCGGCACCGACTGGCCGTCCTTCTCGTACACGCTGTGCACCGAGTGGTACGGGCCCACGATCAGCGCCGTGATGTACGACGAGATGCGCGGCGTCGGCTCGAACGTCCAGACGTCGCCCTCGGGTTCGGGCGTCGGCGAGTTGGACACGACGGTCCAGCCGGCGGGCGCCTTCACGGTGAACTGGAAGGTGGCCTTCAGGTCCGGCTGCTCGAAGGAGGCGAACACCCGGCGGGCGTCCGGCACCTCGAACTGCGTGTAGAGGTAGGCCTGGTCGTCGACCGGGTCGACGAAGCGGTGCAGGCCCTCACCGGTGTTGGTGTACGCGCAGTCCGCGACGACCCGCAGGATGTTGCGGCCCGAGAGCAGCCCGGGCAGGGCGATCCGGGAGTCCTGGAAGACCTCGGCCGCATCGAGCGCGTCGCCGTTGAGGGTGACCTCGTGGACGGCCGGGGCGATCAGGTCGATGAAGGAGTCGGCACCGTCATCGGCGACGTCGAAGCGCACCGTGGTCACGGACCGGTAGGTGCCGCCCTCCTGCGCGCCGGAGAGGTCGAGATCGATCTCGTACGAGTCAACGGTGAGCAGCTTCGCCCGCTGCCGCGCCTCTTCGCGAGTCAGGTTTGTGCCAGGCACGCGGTCATCTCCTCGTGATGTGTGGGTGCGGTCATCCTTCCACGTCGCGCCGCGTGCGAACGGGCGGTCACCGCCTCGCGGCGACCGCCCGTCCCCCGTACGCGTGCCCGCGCGGCCCTACGCGGCCCGGCTCCGCGTCACGCGCTCAGCTCGGCCGCCACCAGCTCCGCGATCTGCACCGCGTTCAGCGCCGCGCCCTTGCGGAGGTTGTCGTTGGAGATGAACAGCGCGAGGCCGTGCTCGACCGTCTCGTCGCGGCGGATGCGGCCCACGTAGGACGGGTCCTGGCCGGCCGCCTGGAGCGGGGTCGGGATCTCGGACAGGGCGACGCCGGGCGCGCCGGCCAGCAGCTCGGTGGCGCGCTCCACGCTGATCGGACCGGCGAAGCGGGCGTTGACCTGGAGGGAGTGGCCGGAGAAGACCGGCACGCGCACACAGGTGCCGGAGACCTTCAGCTCCGGGATCTCCAGGATCTTGCGGGACTCGTTGCGGAGCTTCTGCTCCTCGTCTGTCTCGTTCAGGCCGTCGTCGACGATGCTGCCGGCCAGCGGCAGCACGTTGAAGGCGATGGGGCGCTGGTAGACGGCCGGCTCGGGGAAGTCCACCGCCGCGCCGTCGTGGGTCAGCCGGTCGGCGTCCGCGACGACCTTCTGCGCCTGGCCGTGCAGCTCGGCGACGCCGGCCAGGCCCGAGCCCGACACGGCCTGGTAGGTCGCGACGACGAGCGCTTCGAGGCCGGCCTCCGCGTGCAGCGGCTTGAGCACCGGCATCGCGGCCATCGTGGTGCAGTTCGGGTTGGCGATGATGCCCTTGGGGCGGTCGGCGATCGCGTGCGGGTTCACCTCGGACACCACCAGCGGCACCTGCGGGTCGCGCCGCCAGGCCGAGGAGTTGTCGATCACCACGGCGCCCTGCGAGGCGACCTTTTCGGCCAGTGCCTTCGAGGTCGCGCCGCCCGCCGAGAACAGCACGATGTCCAGGCCGCTGTAGTCGGCCGTCGAGGCGTCCTCCACCGTCACGCCGTCCAGCACCGTGCCGGCCGAGCGGGCCGAGGCGAACAGGCGCAGCTCGGTGACCGGGAAGTCGCGCTCCGTGAGGATCCTGCGCATGACCGTGCCGACCTGACCGGTGGCTCCGACGATTCCGACCCTCACGGTGTCTCCCTCTGCGTGTGCTGTAGGTGCTGTGCGCTCGGTCGAGGCGCTTTCCATCATGCGGCCGACCCCGACCCACGTGTCCAATTCTTTACGTTCTTCCCCGTTCCTCGCGCACCGAGCCCGAGGAATGGGACGGGACCGGCGCGCACACCGCCTGCGGAACTGCGGCGCGCACCCCCGTCGAGCTGGAGGAATTCACCCGCCGGGGCCCTGGTACCGCAAGCTGTGCTGCCGCGTGCCTGCCCGCCCGCGGCCACCTCATACGGCGATGTGACGCACGCCTCTGCCCGGCGCCGGGTCTCCTCGGCCCCGCGGTGAACGTTTCGCGCGCCGTCGGCGTCGTAGGACTGAAGCGGGGGAGGGGAGGGCTTGTGCTGCGCGGAAGGACGCGACGCGGCCGGGAGCGGGACCACGGCGGCGGCGATCCGCTGGACGCGGCCCAGGAACGCCGGGTGCGGGCGGTGCTCGCGCTCGGCGGCGTACCGCAGGCGGACCTGCCGGACGGGGTGCAGCAGGTCCGCCTGCGGCTGCTGGAACGCGCCGCGAGCGGCCAGGAGGCGCCGCGGGACGTCTCCGCGTGGGCGGCGGTCGTCGCCTCCCACCTGGCCATGGACTGGCACCGAGCCCGGCACCGCCGGGACCGGCTGGGGGAGCGCCTGGCCGCCCAGCGGCCGCCCGAGCACGCCGCCGGCGGCGAGGACACCCGGCTGCTCTCCCTCGCCGTCGCCCAGGGCCTGGACGAGCTGCCGGGCCCGCAGCGCCAGGTCCTGGTCCTGCGCTTCTACGCCGACCTGCCGGTGCGGGAGATCGCCGAGCAGCTCGGCGTGCCGGAGGGCACGGTCAAGAGCCGGCTGCACACCGCCGTCCGCGCCCTGCGGGCCCGGCTGCACGAGAACGAGGTGGTGTGACGTGACGGCCGAACGCGAACCCCGTGACGGCGTCGACCCGCTGCTGGCCGCGATCCTGGACGAACCGCCGCGGCCCGCGCCCGACGACCCCGCCTACCTCCCCGAGTACCGGGCGGCCCGCGCCGACCTCGCGACCCTCCGCACCCAGCTGCACCTGCTGGCGGACGCTTTGACGGAGCCGGGCACGGAGCCGGGCGCGGAGCTGGGCACGGAGCCGGGCGCGGACCCTGCGCCGCGTTCCGCCCCCGGCGGCCCCGCTCGGCGGCCTCGGCGGTCGCCCGGGAGGGCGCGGCGCGCGCGGACCGCGGTGCTGGGCGGGCTGGTCGCGGCCGGGGTGGCCGCCACGCTGCTGGGGTTCGGGTGGCTCGCCGTGCAGGGCGGCGCGGGCGACGGCGCGGCGAGCAGCTCCGACAAGGCGAGCGGGGGCGAGGCGGACTCCGGCAAGGCGCGGTCCCGCGAGACAGGTGCGGGCGAGGGGGCGGGCGCGGCGGAGGCGTTCGCGGACCCCGGCTACCTCGCCTGCGCCCGGCTCGTCGCCGAGGGCGACGTGACGCGGGTGGCCCCGCAGGACGGCACCGCCCGGGCCCGGGTCACCCTGCGGGTGACCCGCCTGTACAAGGCGGACCGGCCGGTGAAGGAGGCCGTCGTCACCCTGACCGGCCCCCTGGGCTTCGGCACGGGCGACCACGTGCTCGTGGGCGTCCCCCGCACGGCGGCCGAGGCAGACGTCTGGCTGACCGGCGAGCGGGTCATCGCCCCGCAACGGGACCGCATCGCCCGCGCGCTGCCGGAGTCCCGCGCCATGACCTGCGACTGAGACCGCTTAACCGACACCGCGAGGAGTGACGCCGGCCCGCCGACGCCGGGAGGCGGGCGCCCATGGGACGCCCGCCTCCCTTCACACCAGCCGTGTCGACGCGCCGCGCGCTACTGCACGACCTTCTCGATCCGCACGCTGCCGAGGCCCGCGACCGTGCCGCGCGCGTTCACCAGCTGCACCTGGCCGAAGAACTCGCGGCCCTCGGGCGCGGCGGCGGCCGCCGTGACCGTTCCGGACACCGTGGCCGTGGCGCCCGTGCCCAGCTTCACCGGCGTGGCGTCGTCGACCGTGACGGCGCCGAGCGCGGCGGAGAAGAACACGTCCCGGTAGTCGTACTCGGTCGAACCGGACGGCACCGAGTAGGCGGCGACCTCGATCGTGTAGACGCCGGCGGCCGGCTTGGCGACCGAGACCGCCTCCTCCGAGTCGCCGTCGGCGGACTGCGCGACCTGCGCGCCCTTGGCGTCGTAGACCGTCAGGTCCAGGTCGGCCGACTTGTCGGAGACGTTGCCGATCGCGACGTCCAGCGACTTGGCGCCCTCGGGCACGGTCACCGTCGTGGTCTGCTTCTCACCGGCCTTGACGGTGGGCCGGGCGGACTTCGCCGAGCCCAGCGGACCGCCGACGAGCTTGCCGTCCAGCGCCGCGTAGGCGTTCGTCACCTTCCAGGAGGCGGTGGCCGGGACGCCGACCTTCGCCTCGGGGACGGTCACGGTCGCCGGGTCGAACGCCGCGCCGAGCACGGTGACGTCCAGCTGGTAGGGGTTGTCGAGCAGCGGCGAGGTGCGGCGCGCCTCGACCTCGATCTCCCACACGCCCGGCTGCGGGTCGGCGTAGGAGCGGACGTCGGGCTTGCAGCCGTTGCCGTCGAGGTAGTTGACGTAGCAGTACGGGGTCGAGGTGTTGTCCACCGGGACGCCGTAGGGGTGGATGGCGATGAACCGGGTCTGGCTCTTGTCCTTGAGCCCGCCGATGGCCACCTCCAGCGACTTGGCGCCCTCGGGCACGGTCACGAAGTACGACTTGGTGCTGTTGCGCTGCACGCTGCCGGCGGCGGCGTACGTGTAGTGCACCGGCTCGGCGGCGACGACCGTGGTGAGGATCTGCCGGTCGACGCCCTCGGTCCGCGGGTCGTCGAGTTCGAGGATGGCGCTCTTGAGGCCGGCCGCCTTCGGGGTGGCGCGCACCTTGACGGTCACCGGCTGGTTCAGCGGCAGCTTCACCTCGTCGGAGCCGACGATCCGGAAGGTGCCCTCCGTGTTGTTCTCGAAGTGCAGCTCGTGCCGCAGCGCCTTGTCCGGGCCGGAGGTACGGGTCAGCGTGATGTCGTACGTCCTGCTCTGGCCGGCCTTCAGACCGCCCTCGCGGTCGTAGAGGCCGGTGCCGAAGCCGGGGGTCTTCAGCGCGTTGTCGATCGCGGTGTCGACCGGGGCCTTGACGGTGTAGTCGTGCGCGGAGGCGCCCTTGCGGATCGACTTCCAGGCGTCCACGACGTTGATCAGGCCCGCGCCCTCCTCATAGGGCTGCGCGCCCTTGATGTGGTCGGCGGTCGAGGTGAGCGCCGTGCGCAGGACGGCCGGGGTGAGGTCGACGCCCTTCTCCTTGGCCGCGCTCAGCAGCAGCGCGGAGGCGCCGGCCGCCTGCGGGGAGGCCATCGAGGTGCCCTGGAGCATCGAGTAGCCGGCCGGCAGGGAGTAGCCCGCCTCGGCGACCGGGGAGCCGGGCAGCCAGGTCTGGGTGGTGTTGATGGCCGCGCCGGGCGCGGTCAGCGTCGGCGTGAAGCCGCCGTCCTCACGCGGGCCGCGCGAGGAGAACGGCATCATCTGGTACTTCGTCGTCACCTCGGAGCCGTAGTTGGCCGCCCAGGTGTCCTTGGAGATCGCCGCGCCGACCGAGACGACCTTGTCGGCCAGGCCGGGGTCGCCGATGGTGTTGGCGCCGGGGCCGGAGTTGCCCGCGGAGATCACCAGCTGGACGCCGTAGGTGTCGATCAGGCGGGTGTACAGCTCGGCGCGCGCGTTGTTGCCGTCGTTGAGCGCCGGCAGACCGCCGATGGACATGTTGACGATGTCCACGCCGCGGTTGGCGACGAGGTCGATCATGCCCTCGGTGAGCGCGACGTTGGTGCAGCCGCCGGTCCAGGTGCAGGCGCGCGAGGAGACGATCTTCGCGCCCGGGGCCGCGCCGTTCATCTTCCCGCCGAACAGGCCGTTGGCGGCGGTGATGCCGGCGACGTGGGTGCCGTGCTCGGACTCGATGACGCCGATGTTGACGAAGTCGGCCTTCTGGCCGACCCAGGAGCCGCCGTAGGGGTCCATCGGCACGTCCTTGCGGATCTGCACGACGAACGGCTGCCGCTCGGCGACGTCGGTCTTCGGGTCGTCGGTGCCGAACCAGCCGACCTGGTGGTCCTCCTTGTACGGCTTCATCGGCGTGTCGTCGGTGAAGTCGTTGTTGTTGTTCAGGTCGACGCGGACCGTGCCGGCCGCCGCGTCGTAGAGGAGGCCCCAGGAGTCGGTGGTGTCGCCGTCGCGGTTGGCGTCGCCCTTGGCGTCGCCGCCGGTGGTCGCGGACTCCTTGAACGTGCCGATCTGGTACGAGCCCGCCGGGGCCTTCCAGGTCTGGCCGCCGTAGCTGAACTGCGGTCCGGAGACGGCGGTGACCATCGGGCGCCAGGTGGCGTCGCTGTCGAGGATCGGGTCCGTCGCGGTCACCCAGTCGACGATCTTGCGCTCGCCGGTGGAGGTCTTCTGCAGCGCCGGGTGGCCGAGGTCCACGCCGGAGTCGAGGATGCCGATGGTGACACCGCGGCCGTCCGCCTTCGGGTTCTGCTTCACGAAGTCGACGGCGCCCGTCTCGAAGGACGGGTTGTACGGGTTCTCCGCCGGGGTCTTCTTGTCCGGCGCCGGGTAGGCGGCGCTCTTCTTGGCGCTCGCACCCTTGGCGGTGTCCCCGGCCGGCGTCGGGTCGTCGAGCTGGATCTCCTGCCGCAGGTCGATGGCGTGCACGGAGGACAGCTTCTCGGCGGCGGCGATCGCCGAGTCCGCCTTGGCGGTCGGCACGGTGGCGCGGACGTAGCCGACCTCGTCGTAGGCGCGGCCCACGGAGCCGCCCTTGACCGCGTCCAGCTGCTGGGCGACCTGCTCGGTCTGGCCCGGCGCGGTCGCGATCATCATCGTGACGTTCTTGGCGCCGTCGGCCTTGGCGGCGGCGAGCAGGTCGGCGTCGTCCGAACCGAGCTTGGCGCCGGCCGACTTGACGGCCGGGTCGGCGGGCGCGGGGCCGTCGCCCTGCGCGGCGACGGCCAGGGGTATCGGTCCGGCCGCGGCGAGCGCGGCCACCACGCCGGCGGCCACGGCTATGCGGGCCAGGCGTCTCGCGCCGGTGGCGCGCGGGGAGTCGGGGGTCATCGGCATCCCTTGCAGATAAAGGAACCAGGCGAGGTGCGATCGGGTTCGATCGCGGACGTCCGGATTTCGGAGCCGGACGATCGCTCAGCTTTACCCAAGGGGGAGATGTTTGTGGAGAGTTGACCGTGGCGGGATGGACCCATGGCGTACTTCCGCCATGCGCCACCGAGGACGTTCCCGCACGAAAGCGCCGATACCGGCCGGCGTTCCGTACCCGCGACCGCGCGCCGTGGCGGCCCGCCTGCGCACCGTCGCCGCGCCCGGCCGCCCCCTCGACCCGCCCGAACACCCGCCGTCCGGGCCGCCGCTGCCGTAACGTCTCCTCATGCGTGAGGAGTTGCGGGTGGCGGCCTACGCCGTGTGTGTACAGGACGGACGGATGCTGCTGGCCCGGTGGGTCGCACGGGACGGCGCGCGCCGCTGGACCCTGCCCGGCGGCGGCATGGAGCACGGCGAGGACCCCTACGACACCGTCGTCCGCGAGGCCGAGGAGGAGACCGGCTACACCGTCGAGCCGGTGACCCTGCTCGGCCTGGACTCGATCCGCCGCACCTATCCGCGCCCGCTGGGCGCCCAGGCCGACTTCCACGGCCTGCGCATTGTCTACGAAGGCCGGGTCACCGGCGGCGAACTGCGCAACGAGACGAACGGCTCCACCGACCTGGCCGCCTGGCACCCCCTGGAGTCGGTCCCCGACCTCCAGCGCGTCGAACTGGTCGACGTCGGCCTGCGCCTGTGGCGCGAGCGGCCGGGGGTGGGCCGGGTGCCGGGGGAGCAGGCGTAGCGGCCGCGGGGCGGCGCACGCGCGCAGGGGCCGGCGGGCTGGTGTGCCCGGCGGCCCCTGCGCTCCCCTCCTGACGGCTCCGCCCCCCGCGGTGCGCCGTCCCCCGGTGGGTGCCCCGCTGCTAGTGGGGCAGTACCACCACGTACACCGCCGGGTCGCGGTCGGTCGCGGCCATCAGGGCGGTGCGGACCACCGTGGCCTGCTGGGCCGGTGCGTCGCGGAGCTTCTTCGGGGTGACGTGGACGACCGTGATGCCGAGGCGCTCCAGGAGTTCGCGCTTGCGGGCGTACTCCGTCCACAGCGCGTCGTCGTTCTGGCGGGGCGCCCGGGTGTCCAGTTCCAGCGCGACCGCCTCGTCGGGCCAGTACGCGTCCAGACCGCCCAGGTGCGGGCCGCCCGGCAGCCGCAGGTCCACGTTCCACACCGGGTCGGGCAGGCCGTGCTCGGCGACCATCCGGTACAGCCGCTCCTCGGCGATGGAGCGGCCCTCGGCCAGCAGCGAGTCCACCGCGTCCACCACGTGCGGCCGGTTCAGCAGCCGCTGCTCGGACAGTTCGCGCACCACCGCGGCCGGTTCGCAGTGCCCGCCGCGCACCGCCTCCGTCAGCAGCCGCTGCACCACCGCCGCGTCCCGCAGCCCGGCCACCGCGTCGGCCAGGGCGCGCGGCACCGGGGCCACCGGCAGGCCCGTGACCACCTCGGGCGCCGGCGGTTCGGCCGCCCGCAGGACGCGGGCGCAGCCGGCCGAGCGCAGCCGGCGCGGCCGCGGCACCAGGACGTCGATCTTCGCCAGCGCCGGCAGGGCGGGCGCGGCGGCGAAGCCGTGCAGGGTGAGCGCGGCGAGGCCGGTGATCATCACGTCGGCGGGCGCCGGACGGCGCGGCTGCCGGGCGGTGGGCTGCGCCGGCACGCCGGGCGCCGGCTGCGGCGTCGAGCCGCGCGTCGCGTACATGAGGACCGCGTGCAGCCGCTCCTCGCTGGTCGGCGGGCCCGGGTGGAGCAGGAACACGCCCGGCAGGTACTGCTGCCAGGGGCCGCCGGCCCGGCACCGCTCAGTCGTCTCCGCCGCCGACACGCCGTGGGCGCGCAGTTGAGCGGTGGTCAGGACCCGGCGGTGCGTCTCGGCGAGGTGGCTCAGGGGGCGGGGGGAGAGCGGGGTGTTGTGGTTCATGCCGGGGAACTTCCCGCACCCGCACCGCCCGCTAACCGCTGTTACACGTCCGTCGACAAAGCCGGACAAGGCAGCACTAAAGGACGGGTGTTCGGATGCCGAAAACCCCTGGTCCGCACGGGCCGGACCAGGGGTTACGGGGCATCTTGTAACAGTTACTCCACGCCAGAGCTTTGGCCATAGCTCAAGCCGCAGCCCAAGCCGCGACGCAAGCCCCGACCCAAGCCGCGACGCAGCCGAGATTCAAGCCCGACTCAAGCTCAGGCGGCAGCCCGTGGGCGTCGGCTCACGCCGCGCCCACCGCCGCGTCGCACTCCTGCCCGCGCAGCGCCCGCGCCAGGTCGTCGCGGGCCTCCAGGACCAGGCGGCGCAGCGCGGGCGCCGCGTCCTCGTGCGCGGCGAGCCACGCGTCCGTCGCCGCCAGCGTCCCGGGCGAGTCCTGGAGCGCCGGGTACATCCCCTGCACCACGTGCATGGCGATCTGGATCGACCGCTCCCGCCACACCCGCTCGATCACCGCGAAGTACCGCTCCGCGTACGGCGCGAGCAGCTCCCGCTGCGAGGACCGCTCGAAGCCCGCGATGGTGGCCTCCACCAGCGCGTTCGACAGCGCGTCCGACTCCACCACCTGCGCCCACGCCTGCGCCTTCACCGCCGCCGAGGGCCGCGCGGCCAGGCAGCGCACCTGATGCCGCTTGCCGGAGGCCGTGTCGTCGCGGGCGAGTTCGGCGGCGAGCGCCTTCTCGTCGGCCGCCCCATAGGTCGCCAGCGGCTCCAGGAACGCCCAGCGCAGCTCCTGGTCGACGTCCAGACCGGTGATCTCCTCGGCGCCGTCCAGCAGGGCGCGCAGCAGCTCCAGATCGGCCGGCGCCGAGGCCGCGGCGGCGAAGAACCGCGCCCACGCCAGCTGGTGCTCGCTGCCCGGCTCGGCCTGCCGCAGCTCGGCCAGCGCACCCTGGGCGAGCGCCGTGCCGGCCGCCGCGCGCCACTCGGGCGCGACGTAGTGCACGAGCGCCGAACGCGCCCACGCGTGCAGCATCTGGAGCACGCCGATGTCGGTCTCCCGGCCGGCGAACCGCAGCACCAGGTCGATGAACTCCCGCGCCGGCAAAAGCGCGTCACGGGTCAGGTTCCACAGCGCCGACCAGCACAGGGCGCGGGCCAGCGGATCGGTCAGCGCGCCCAGCTGCTCGCGCAGCGTGGCCAGCGAGGTCGCGTCGAAGCGGATCTTGCAGAAGGTGAGGTCGTCGTCGTTGACCAGCACCAGTTCCGGCGCGTCCTGGCCGGCCAGCCCGGCGACCACCGTACGGGCGCCGGCCACGTCCACCTCGGCGCGCGCGTACCGCTCCAGGGCGCCGACCTGCGAGCGCCGGTACAGGCCCACCGCGACGCGGTGCGGGCGCAGCTCGGGGTGCGACTCGGCGGCCTCCTGCACCACCGCCAGCTCGTCGATACGGCCCTCGGCGTCCAGCAGCACCTGCGGGGTCAGCGAGTTGACGCCGGCCGTCTGGAGCCAGGACCGCGCCCAGACGCCCATGTCCCGGCCGCTGGTCTCGGCCAGCACCGCCAGCAGGTCGCCCAGGCGCGTGTTGCCGTAGGCGTGCCGCTTGAAGTAGCGGCGCGCGCCCTCCAGGAACGCGTCCTGGCCGACGTACGCCACCAGCTGCTTGAGGACGCTGGCGCCCTTGGCGTAGGTGATGCCGTCGAAGTTCAGCTTGGCGTCCTGGAGGTCGCGGATGTCCGCGGTGATCGGGTGCGTGGAGGGCAGCTGGTCGGCCCGGTACGCCCACGCCTTGCGGCGGTTGGCGAAGGTGATCCAGGAGTCCTCGAAGCGGGTCGCGCCGACGTTGCCGAAGGTGCCCATGAAGTCCGCGAAGGACTCCTTCAGCCACAGGTCGTCCCACCACACCATGGTGACCAGGTCGCCGAACCACATGTGCGCCATCTCGTGCAGGATGACGTTGGCCCGCGCCTCGTAGGACGCCTGCGTCACCTTGCCGCGGAAGATGTACTCCTCGCGGAAGGTCACCAGGCCCGGGTTCTCCATCGCGCCGAGGTTGTACTCCGGCACGAACGCCTGGTCGTACTTGCCGAACGGGTACGGGTAGTCGAAGTGCTCGTGGAAGAAGTCCAGGCCCTGCTTGGTGATCAGGAAGACGTCGTCGGCGTCGAAGTGCCGGGCGAGGCCCTTGCGGCACAGCGCGCCGAGCGGGATCTCCAGCCGCGTCCCGTCCGCCAGCTCCCGCTCGTAGGTGTCGGTGACGTAGTGGTACGGCCCCGCCACCACGCACGTGATGTACGTCGAGATCGGCTTCGTCTCCGCGAACCGCCACACCCCGTCGTGCTGCTCGCCCGCGCCGTTGCTCCACACCGTCCAGCCCTGCGGCGCCCGCACCTCGAAGCGGAAGGGGGCCTTGAGGTCGGGCTGCTCGAAGTTGGCGAAGACCCGGCGGGAGTCGGCCGGCTCGTACTGCGTGTAGAGGTAGACCTCGCCGTCCTCCGGGTCGACGAAGCGGTGCATGCCCTCGCCGGTGCGCGAGTAGGCGCACCGGGCGTCCACGACCAGCTCGTTGTCGGAGGCCAGGTCCTCCAGCAGGATCCGGGAGCCGTCGAAGACCTCGCCCGGGTCCAGATCGCGGCCGTTGAGCGAGACGGCGGTGACGCCCGGCGCGATCAGGTCGGCGAAGCTGCTGGCGCCCGGCTCGTTGCAGCGGAAGCGGATCGTGGTGACGGACCGGAAGGTGCGCGGCCCGTCGCCCTCGGGCCCGCCGACCGCCGAGCGGATGTCGAGGGACACCTCGTACCCGTCGACGGACAGCAGAGCGGCCCGCTCCCGGGCCTCGTCGCGGGACAGATTCTCACCGGGCACGGACGGCACTCCCTCGTGTCGTGATCAAGATGTGGACAGCACCGATCCTGCCATGCGGACCTGACGCCGGACATCAGGGAATGCCCTAGCGAACGATCGGGTTGGCCCGTTCAAAGCCCCGATACCGAGGAGAGCCATGTCCGAGAACGCCTCCGCCGCCAGGACGCCCGTCGACTTCTGGTTCGACCCGCTGTGCCCGTGGGCCTGGATGACCTCCCGGTGGGTGCTGGAGGTCGAGAAGGTGCGCGACATCGAGGTCCGCTGGCACATCATGAGCCTGGCCGTGCTCAACGAGCCCAAGATCGACACCCTGCCCGAGGAGTACCGGGAGCTGCTGTCCACCAAGGCGTGGGCGCCGGTGCGCGTGGTGACCGCGGCCTGGCAGAAGCACGGCGAGGACGTCCTCGGCCCGCTCTACACCGCGCTCGGCACCCGCTTCCACAACCAGGGCGAGGGCGCCACCCGCGAGGCGATCGCCGGCGCGCTGGCGGACGCGGGCCTGCCCGCCGACCTCATCGACTACGCCGACCAGGAGGACTTCGAGTTCGACGCCGAGCTGCGCGCCTCCCACAAGGAGGGCATCGACAAGGTCGGCCAGGAGGTCGGCACCCCGGTCATCGCGCTGCCCGGCGCCGACGGCGAGCAGATCGCCTTCTTCGGCCCGGTCGTCACCCCGACGCCCAAGGGCGACGAGGCGGCCCGCCTGTGGGACGGCACGGTCGCGGTCGCCTCGGTCCCCGGCTTCTACGAGATCAAGCGCACCCGCACGGCCGGCCCGGACTTCAGCAACCTGTAACCCCGGAGCGTTCCCGGCGCGCCCCCCTAAGGGTCCGACGGGCCCGTAGCGCCCTTACGGCCCTCACGGCCCTTACGGGAAGACCCCCGCGAGTCATGTCCTCGCGGGGGTCTCCTTCTTTCCGCCCGCCCGCGTGAAGGGTGAGAAGACGATCACGAGGCGGGACGCTTCGGTGCGCGCGGCGGCGGGACCGGCCGGCGCGGCCATGGCAGCACGTTATTGCGAATGGCTTGCAACTACAAGTCAGCAACAAGAGGCCGTGTCCGGGCAAGAGGAGGGGGCCGCCGAGACGGAGGCGTTGCGCCGCACGCCGGAAGGCCCCCGCGTGCGTCACGCGGGGGCCTTCCGGAGAGTCCGGCGTCCGAGGGGCCGTACGTCAGGTACGTCAGTCACGTCAGCCGCGGACGCCCTTGCGCTGCCGGGCGTAGCCGATCGCCGCCAGGACCACCGTCATCGCGCCCGTCGAGTACAGCTGCACCCGCGTGTCGGCCTCCCGGGCCATCAGCACGAACACCGCCGCCATCCCGGCCAGCGCCACCCACGTCAGCCACGGGAACGCCCACATCCGCACCACCAGCTTCTGGGGCGCCTCCCGCTCCAGCCGGCGCCGCAGCCTCAGCTGCGAGACGGCGATGAAGATCCAGACGACCAGGATCACCGCGCCGATCATGTTCAGCAGCCAGGGGAAGACGTCGTCGGGCCGCCAGTAGCTGAGCAGCACGCACCCGAACCCGAACAGGCTCGACACCAGCACCGCGGCCCGCGGCACCCCGCCGGAGACCTTCGCCAGCGCCCGCGGCCCCTGACCGCGCCGCACCAGCGAGTACGCGATCCGCGACGAGCCGTAGATGTTGGCGTTCATGGCGCTCAGCAGCGCGACCAGCACCACCACGTTCATCAGCTGCCCGGCGCCCGGAATGCCCAGCTGGTCCAGGGCGGCGACGTAGGGGCCCTTGGCGACCACGTCCGGGGAGTTCCACGGCACCAGGGTGACGATGACCGCCATGGAGCCGATGTAGAACAGCGCGATCCGCCACATGGCGGTGCGCACCGCGCTCGCCACGCCCTTGACCGGGTTCTCGGACTCGGCCGCCGCGATGGTGACCGTCTCCAGGCCGCCGTAGGCGAACACCGAGGCGAGCAGGCCGACGATCAGGCCCTGGCCGCCGTGCGGGAGGAAGTCGGTGAGGTGCGAGGCGCCCGGCGAGTCGGTGCCGGGCAGCACCCCGGCGACCGCGAGGACGCCCAGCACCAGGAACAGGCTGATCGCGCCGACCTTCAGCGCGGCGAACCAGAACTCGAACTCGCCGAAGTTCTTCACCGCGGCCAGGTTCGCGCCGCAGAACACCACCATGAACAGCGCCACCCACAGCCAGTCGGGCGTGCCCGGCAGCCAGGTCGTGACGATCTTCGCGGCGCCCATGCCCTCCAGGCCGACCGCCGTGCACAGCAGCACCCAGAACGACCAGCCCGCCGTGAAGCCGGCCCACGGCCCGAACGCCCGTTCAGCGTGCGCGGAGAAGGAGCCCGACGACGGATGGGCGGCCGACATCTCGCCCAGCATCCGCATCACCAGCATCACGAGGGCGCCGGACAGGGCGTAGGCGACCACGATGGAGGGACCGGCGGCGGCGATGCCCGCGCCGGAGCCGACGAACAGACCGGCGCCGATCACCCCGCCGAGGGCGATCATCGACAGATGGCGCTGTTTGAGGCCGTGCCCGAGGGAGGCGGCGTCGGCCTCGGGCGCGTCGGCGGCTTCGCCGGTGCTGGTGCGGGTGGGGCTGCTTGGCATGGGCGCGCTCGTCCGGGGGTGTGGGGGGTGGGGGCGGAAGTGCCCACAGTGTGGGCAGCCCGTCCGCTCACGGGGACGGGCTGCCCATTATCCGGACGCGCCCTGCGCGCAGGGTGAGGCGGTGACTACGCGGCGAGCGGTGACCTCACGGACCTCCGGGGCTGGGAAGGGGGTGAGGAGACCTTTCGGACGGCGCGGAGCGGGCTCTCCAAGCGGCGGAGATCGGGCACCTCATACGGCGCGGAGCGGGCCCTTCAGGTTCTGGAGAGCGCCGGGGCGGGGTGCCGGGTGACGTGCTGGTTGGCGGGGCGGGGCAGGCCGTAGCGCTCCCGCAGGGTCCGGCGCGGCCCGTACCCGGCGCGCAGCAGGCCGCGGGCGCGCAGGATCGGGACGACGTGCTCCACGAAGGCCTCCAGGCCCGAGGGCAGCACCGCGGGCATGATGTTGAAGCCGTCGGCCGCGCCCCGCGTGAACCAGGTCCCGATGGCGTCGGCGACCTGTTCGGGGGTGCCCGCGAAGGTGAGGTGCCCGCGCCCGCCGCCGAGCCGGCCGATCAGCTGCCGCACGGTGAGCCGCTCGCGCCGGGCCAGCTCCACCACCAGCGTGTAGCGGCTCTTGGCGCCCTCGATCGCCGACTCCGGCGGCAGGTCGCCGGGCAGCTGACGGTCCAGGTCGAGGGTGCCGGGCGGCAGGTGCAGCAGGTTCTCCAGCCGGGTGCGGCCGTGCTCGGGCACGATGTGCTCGTCCAGTACCCGCTCGTTGGCGCGCGCCTCGGCCTCGGTGGAGCCCAGCACCGGCACGATCCCGGGCAGCACCTTGAGGTGCTCCGGATCGCGCCCGGCCCTCCCGGTGCGCGCCTTCAGGTCGGCGTAGAAGCCCTGCGCGTCGGCGAGCGTCTGCTGCGCGGTGAACACCGCCTCCGCGTAGCGCGCCGCGAACGCCCTGCCGTCCTCGGAGGAGCCGGCCTGCACGAGCAGCGGATAGCCCTGCGGGCTGCGCGGCACGTTGAGCGCGCCCGCCACGCTGAAGTACGTGCCCTCGTGCCGGGGCGGATGGATCTTGGCGTCGTCGCCCCACACCCCGGCCGCCTTGTCGGCGACGATCGTGTCGTCCTCCCAGCTGTCCCACAGCTTGAGCGCCACCTCGGTGAACTCCGCCGCCCGCGCGTACCGCTCGGCGTGCGCCGGCTCGGCGGCCAGGCCGAAGTTGCGGGCCGCCTCCTCACCCGCGGTGGTCACGATGTTCCAGCCCGCCCGGCCGCCGCTGACGATGTCCAGCGAGGCGAACCTGCGGGCCAGGTTGTAGGGGGAGTTGTAGGAGGTGGAGGCGGTGGCGATCAGGCCGATGTGCTCGGTGGCCGTCGCCAGCGCGGTCAGCAGCGTCAGCGGCTCCAGCGCGCCGGCCGGGCGCTGCGCCACCGTGTTCCACAGCTGCGGCCCGTCGGCCAGGAACAGCGAGTCGAACGTGCCGCGTTCGGCGATCCGCGCCAGGTTCACATAGTGGGCGAGGTCGGTGTGCGCGTACGGGTCGCTCTCCGGCAGCCGCCACGACGCCTCGTGGTGGCCGGTGTTCATCAGGAACGCGTTCAGGTGCAACTGGCGGGTCATGCGCGGTCCTCCGTGACGCCCAGCGCGGCCAGCAGCCGTTCCCGGTACTCGCCGAGCAGCGGGTCCCGGTAGGAGCGCGGGTGCGGGCGGTCGATGGTCAGGTCGAGGCCGATACGGCCGTGGTCGAGGACGAGGACACGGTCGGCGAGCACGATCGCCTCGTCCACGTCGTGGGTGACCAGCAGCACCGACGGCCGGTGCCGCTGCCACAGTGCACGCAGCAGGCCGTGCATCCGGATCCGGGTGAGGGCGTCGAGCGCGCCGAACGGCTCGTCGGCCAGCAGCAGTTCGGGTTCGCGGACCAGGGAGCGGGCGAGGGCGGCGCGCTGCGCCTCGCCGCCGGACAGCTCGCTGGGCCAGGCCCTCTCCCGGCCGCCCAGGCCCACTTCGGCGAGGGCGGCCCGGCCGCGCGCGGCGGCGGCCTTGCCGTCGGCGCCCAGCAGCACGTTGTCCAGCACCCGGCGCCAGGGCAGCAGCCGGGAGTCCTGGAAGACCACGGACACCCGCTCGGGCGCGGCCAGTTCGCCGCCGCCCGCCACCCGGTGGTCGAGTCCGGCGATGGCCCGCAGCAGGGTGCTCTTGCCGGAGCCGCTGTGCCCGAGCAGTGCGGTGAAGGAGCCGGCCGGCAGGTCGAGGTCGATGCCGTCGAGGACGGTACGGCCCTCGAACGACCTGGTCAGACCGGTGAGCCGGACGGCCGGCCGGGTCAGCTGCTCAGTGTGCGGCGCCATGACAGCACCCTCCGTTCGACGAGACGGACCACGCTGTCGGAGACCAGGCCGAAGACGCCGTAGACGAGCAGGCCGACGAGGATGACGTCGCTCTGGCCGTAGTTCTGGGCCTGGAACATCATGTAGCCGAGGCCGCTGGTGGCGTTGATCTGCTCCAGCACCACCAGACCGAGCCAGGAGCCGGTCACGCCGAGCCGCAGGCCGACGAAGAAGCCGGGCAGCGCGCCGGGGATCACGATCTCGCGGAGGAAGCGGTAGCGGGACAGGCCCTGCACCTCGGCCAGTTCGACGAACCGGGTGTCGATGCCGGCCAGCGCGGCGTGCGTGTTCAGGTAGATCGGGATGTAGACGACGATCGCGATGATCGCGACCTTGAAGGTCTCGCCGATGCCCAGCCAGAGGATGAACAGCGGGATCAGGCCGAGGGTGGGGATCGCCCGGTTGAGGTTCACGGTCCCGTCGATCAGCGCCTCGCCGGTCCGGCTGAGCCCGGCGGCCAGCGCCAGCAGCACTCCGGCGCCCAGACCGATGGCGAAGCCGTAGGCGGCCCGGCGCAGCGAGGTCGCCACGTCGGTGGGCAGCGTGCCGTCGCTCCACAGCCGCCCGGCGGTCCGCAGCACCGTCCAGGGCGCCGGGATCGCGCCCGGGTCGAGCCGCCCGGCGGCGGAGGCGGCGGCCCACAGCGCCAGCAGCACCAGGGGCCCGGCCAGCCGGGCGGCGGGCAGCCGCCTGCCGGGGGACAGCCCACGGCGGGCACGGCGGGTGCGGACCGGCGCACCGGCGTTTGCGGGAGCCGCCGAGGTGACGGTCGTCGTGGCCGCGGTCTTCTCGGTCGCCGAGGTCGTCATGGCGCTCACCTCCGGTACTCGGCCGCCACGGCCCGGGCCGCGATGGACTCGAACCGCCGGTCGAAGAGCGAGTCGACCTTGAACCTCTTCACGAAGCCGCCCTCGGCGAGCAGATCGGCGGTCTCCTGCTCCCACTTGACCGCCTCGTCCCAGCTCGGCGGGAACAGCGGCTTGTTGGCGAGCTTCGTGATGGACTCGGCCTGCGCCAGGGTGAGGTTCTGCGTCTTGACGTAGAACTCCCGGTTCCACTCGTCCGGGTGCTCCCACTGCCACACCAGGCCGCGCGCCCACTGCGGGACGTACGCGGCGACGGCGGCGGCCTTCGCCTCGTCGGCCAGCACCGAGGCCGGCGCCCACAGCAGGTTCAGCAGGTCGACGACGTCGGTGGGGATGGTGTGCGCGCCCTTCGCGCCGTACTGCCTCAGATAGGCCGGGGCCTGGCTGTTGGCGAGCGGGGCGACGTCCACCTGCCCCGATTGCAGCGCGGTGAGGAACTGGTTGCTGGTCAGCGGCACCAGCTTCACGTCGTCGTACGTCAGCCCCGCCTCCTTCAGCGCCCGCAGCAGGACGACGCCCTGCGCCTGCCCCTGCGAGAAGGCGAGCTTCTTCCCCGCGAAGCCGCGGACGGTGCGGATGTCGCTGCCCGGCTTGGTGGCGAAGAGGTAGTTCGGCCTGCGGGTGACGTTGATGGCGACGATCCGCGCGTCGTAGCCCTGGAAGTGCGCCTGGATCGGCGGAATGCCCGCGTTGTTGGCGAGGTCCAGGGAATGGGCGCGGAACGCGTTGATGACGTCGGGGCCCGCGCCGATGTTCAGCCAGTCGGAGACCGTGAACGGCAGCTCGGGGAATTTCGCCAGCTTGAACTGGAGCTGCTGGACGTCCTGGTAGGAGGCGATCTTCAGACGGGTGCCCGGCGGCACCTTGGCCGCGAGCGGGGCGGACAGGTCGGCGCCGGACGCGGCGGCGGCGCGGCCGGAGCCGGCGCAGCCGCTCAGCCCGGCCGTCGCCGCGGCGACACCCAGCAGGGAGGAGAGGAACAGGCGCCGGTCCAGGCCGGACACGGGTGCGGAAGGCATGGCGGGACTCCGGGGGATCACAGGGTGCACAGGGCGGCGGAACGCGTACGGAATTCCGGACGACGGCGAAGTCCGGCACAGCGCAGGTGAATTCACGCGGGTTCACGCGGGTTCACATGGGTTCACGCGGGTTCACATGGGTTCACGCGGGTTCACGCGGGGAAAGTCCGGGCGTCGGGCATCCGGAAGAGGACCGGATGCCCGGGCGCGCGGTGGAGACGCGGTGGAGAACCGGAGGAAAAGGCGCTCCGGGACGCTTCAACGGGTCAGCAACAAAGAGTGCGACAGCTCGTGAGCGGGTTCATGGAAGGAATGCTCCCGGTCCCGCACGAGTGCTGTCAACATTCGGAGTTTCCGAATTAATCAACGTCGGATGACACGGTCAGCGGGTCCCGGTAAAGCACGTCCAGCGCCACCGCGCCGCCCGCCACCGCCAGCACGGAGTCGGCGAACGCGCTCGGCCGCACATCGGCCGCCCGGTCCGCGCCGGCCGCCTGCCGCAGCGCCGCCAGGCAGTCCTCCCGGCGCATGGCGCCGACCTCGGTGACCACCACCGTCTCCGGATTGAGCACGGCCAGCAGCATTCCCACCGCCCGCCCGGTCATCCGCGAGCGGGCCACCAGCAGCCGTACGGCCGCCGGGTCGCCGGCCGCCGCCGCGTCCAGCACGCGCATCGGGTTCGTCCCGTCGATCACCCCGGCCGCACGGGCCCGCCGGCACAGCGTCCGCTCGCTCAACTCCGCCTGGAGGCAGCCCACCCGCCCGCACGCACAGGGCTCCGTGCCGCCCGGCACCGGCAGATGCGCGATCGCGCCCGCCTGCGAGCGCGGCCCGTGGTGCACCTCGTCATGGGTGGCGAAGGCCGCGTCGACCACGTTGCCCACGAACAGGTGCAGCACGCTGCGGCTGCTCCGCGCCCCGCCGAACAGCCGCTCGGCGTTGACCAGCGACCGGGCGTGTCCGTCGACGTGCACCGGCAGCCCGGTGCGCGCGCCGATCGCCTCCCGCACCGGCACGTCCCGCCAGCCCAGCAGCGGATGCCGCACCACGGTCCCGGAGTCCCGGTCCACCCAGCCGCCGGCCGCGAAGCCCACGCCGAGCGCGGCGGCGCCCGGCGCCCCGGCCAGCAGCGCGGCGATCCCGTCGGCGGCCCGCGCGAGGACCCGCGCCGGCTCCGTCCCGGTGTGCTCGATCCGCCGCTCGGCCACCACCCGGCCGCGCAGGTCCAGCAGCGCGACCGTGGTGTACGGCACCGCCACGTGCACGGCGCCGACCAGGAACCGCGCGTCGTCCACGTCCACGGGCACGTGCGGCCGGCCCACCCCGCCCGACTGCCGGGGCGCGGCGGCCTCCCGGATCAGCCCGAGCCGGGCCAGCCGGGCGCAGTGGTCGCTCACGGCGGCCGGGGACAGCCCGGTCAGCCGGGCGATGGTGCTGCGCGCCACCGGCCCGTGCGCCAGCACCGAGCGCAGCACGGCGCTGGCACTGGTGCGGCGCCGGTCGGGATCGGCGAGCCGGGAAACGGGGGAGGTCAGGAGGGGTGTCGCGGTACGGGGCATGGGGTGTCTCCGGGGAGGACGGGGCCGACGCTGCGCCTGCTCGTGAGCAGGGGCGCGCGGAGCCCGCCCCTACCGGGAGCGGCGACAGGTGGCCGTGCCCTGGCGTCGCAGGTCGACATAGCGACGCGACGAGAAGTACCGGGCCTGGGCAACCATGCGTTCGAAGCTAGCAAACGGTCCCACCCGTGCCCAGACGGCGACCGACGGGCGAGACGCCCGCCGAACGCGGGGCCGTGTCCGGCGGGCGGGGCGAGGGCCGCGCGGGCGCGCCCCCGGCGGGCGGGGCGAGGACGGCGTGCGGGGCCGCCCCCGGCGGGCGGCGGGGCGAGGACGGCGGGCGGCGGGGCGAGGACGGCGGGCCGGCCGCGGGTCGGCTGCTCCAGCCGCCTTTGGCGGTTCCCTACAGAGCGGCCGAGGGCGCCTCCCGTCGCCCCGGCCACACGACCTCAGTGACCGGGGTCACTCCGCACCGGGTGTAACCGCCTCTCTTTGTACGGAGTTCACCAACGTCCCGCGCGGGCCTTTGTCGAGCGTTGACGGTGATCCGTCACGGTGCGCCGCGATAGCGTCACGATGTTCCCCACTGCCCTCACCCTCGCGGAGACCCCATGAGCACCGCCGCCGCCCCAGTCCGCACCGGCCAGGTCCTCGCCGACCTGCTGCCCGCCTCCCGCGTCCGGGACGTCGCCCTCGTGCTCGGCGGCGCCGCGCTCACCGGAATCGCCGCGCAGATCGCCGTCCCGGTGCCGGGCTCCCCGGTCCCGGTGACCGGCCAGACCTTCGCCGCGCTGCTCGTGGGCACCTCGCTGGGCGCCGGCCGCGGCCTGATCGCCCTCGCGCTGTACGCGGTCGCGGGCGTCGCGGGCGTGCCGTGGTTCGCGGAGGGCGGCTCGGGCGCGGGCGCGCCGTCCTTCGGCTACGTCCTCGGCATGCTGCTGGCCGCCACCGTCGTCGGCGCGCTGGCCCGCCGCGGCGCCGACCGCGGCGTGTGGCGCACGGCCGCCACGATGGTCCTGGGTGAGGCGATCATCTACGCCGTCGGCGTGCCGTACCTGGCCCTGTCGACCGGCATGTCCGCGTCCGCCGCGATCGCCGCGGGCCTCACCCCGTTCCTGATCGGCGACGCCCTGAAGGCCGCCCTGGCGATGGGCGCGCTGCCCGCGGCCTGGAAGCTGGCCGGCAAGCGCTGAGCCGTACGCGGCGGAAAAACGCGGTGGAGGGAGCCCCCGGGGGCTCCCTCCACCGCTTTGTGGACCGGACGGGATCAGCCGGCCGAGACCTCCTCGGCCGCACCGGCCGGCTCGGCGGCCGCGGCCCGGCGGTCGCGGTCGAGCTTCTGCTTGACGAAGGCGATCACCAGCACCACCGCCGCCACCAGCAGCGACAGCAGCACGGTCTCGCGCCCGTCGTGCTCGGTGTCGGTGAGCATGTAGCCGAGGACGAAGACGATCAGCGCGGCCGCCGCCCAGGTCAGGTACGGGTACAGCCACATCTTCACGACCAGCTTCTCGGGCGCCTCGCGCTGGATGATCCGCCGCATCCGCAGCTGCGAGAAGCAGATCGCCAGCCACACGAACAGGGCGACCGCGCCGGAGGAGTTGACCAGGAAGAGGAAGACGGTGTCCGGGAACTTGTAGTTGAAGAACACCGCGACGAAGCCGAAGGCCACCGACACGAGGATCGCGGTCCGCGGCACACCGCGCGAGGTGGTGCGGGCGAACGCCTTCGGCGCGTCACCGCGTCCGCCGAGCGAGAACGCCATCCGGGAGGCGGTGTACAGGCCGGAGTTGAGACAGGACAGCACCGAGGTCAGCACGATGAAGTTCATGATCTGACCGGCGTGCGCGATGCCGAGGGAGTCCAGGGCGGCGACGTAGGAGCCCTTGTCGGTGACCGCCTTGTCGTCCCAGGGGATCAGGGAGACGACGACGAGGATCGAACCGAGGTAGAAGACGCCGATGCGCCAGATGATGCTGTTGGTCGACTTGGTGACCGCGCGCTGCGGGTCCTCGGACTCGCCGGCGGCGAGGGTGGCGATCTCGCTGCCCATGAAGGAGAAGACGACCAGCAGCACACCGGTGAGGATGGAACCGGGCCCGTGCGGCAGGAATCCGCCGTGATCGGTGAGATTGCCGAAGGACGCCTGGTCGGTGTGGACGCCGGGCAGCACGCCGAAGATGGCGAGCAGGCCGACGACGATGAACGCGCCGATCGCGACGACCTTGATCCCGGCGAACCAGAATTCGAACTCGCCGTAGGAGCCGACGGAGATCAGGTTGGTGGCGGTCAGCACCAGCATCACGATGAGGGCCCAGCCCCACTGCGGTACGGCGGGCACCCAGCCGGAGAGGATCTTGGCGCCGGCGGTGGCCTCCACCGCGAGCACCACGACCCAGAAGAACCAGTACAGCCAGCCGATGGAGAAACCGGCCCAGCTGCCGAGCGCGCGGTCGGCGTGCGCGGAGAAGGAGCCGGAGGTGGGGTTGGCGGCGGACATCTCGCCGAGCATGCGCATCACGAGGACGACGAGCGTGCCGACGAGGGCGTACGACAGGAGGATGCCGGGTCCGGCGGTGGCGATACCGGTACTGGAGCCGACGAAAAGGCCGGCGCCGATGACGCCTCCGATGGCGATCATCGAAAGATGGCGGTTCTTGAGTCCGGCCTGAAGTCCCGAACCGTGTCCGTCGGGGCTTGTCTGGCCGCTTCCAGCCTTCGGCAGGGTCGACTGCGAGGTCATGGACGGTTATTCCTTACGCCGGGTGAGCGAGTTCTCGTACGAGCGGTGCACGAGTCGGTCCAGTGAATCGGAGGCCAAGGAATTCGTGAACCTTCGAAATGTAATTGTTACTTGAGGTTTCCTTGAGGTCTGTAGTTTCGCTCACATTCTTGAGAGGAGTGTGCTAAGTCACCACCCGGGGCGTCTGCCCGCGACCCGGCGTGACACACTCGGAGCATGCGCGTGTATCTCGGCTCCGACCATGCCGGCTTCGAACTCAAGAACCACCTCGTCGAGTGGCTCAAGACGGCGGGACACGAGCCCGTCGACTGCGGGCCGCACCTCTACGACGCCCAGGACGACTACCCGCCCTTCTGCCTGCGCGCGGCTGAGCGCACGGCCGGCGACCCGGACTCCCTCGGCATCGTGATCGGCGGCTCCGGCAACGGCGAGCAGATCGCCGCGAACAAGGTCAAGGGGGTCCGCGCGGCCCTCGCCTGGAGCGAGGAGACCGCCTCCCTCGGCCGCCAGCACAACAACGCCAACGTCGTCGCCGTCGGCGCGCGCATGCACACGCAGGAGGAGGCCACGAAGTTCGTCGAGACCTTCCTGGCCACCCCCTTCTCCGGCGACGAGCGCCACATCCGCCGCATCGACATGCTCACGTCCTACGAGACAACAGGCGACCTCCCCCCGATCCCGCCCCACCACCCCCAGCAGTAACGCTCCCCACCCCGCCCTACCCTCTCGGGGAAGCAGGGGGCGGAGCCCCCGCAGGGGGCCGGGGCGCAGCCCCGCCCCCCTGCCGAGCCGGGACGGCTCGCGTTCTCACTCCCGAGTCGGGTGGGTGGGTGGGAGAGCGGGGGCCGGGGCGGAGCCCCGGGGACGGCGCCTCCTGCCGCTGCCGAGTCGGGCGGGCGGGTGGGCGAAGGAGGTCCGGGCGCAGCCCGGGAACGGTGCCCCGCCCCCACCGAGGGCGAAGCAACCACGGCAGAAAAGGACACCGCACCGTGCCAGAAGGGCACACGATCCACCGCCTGGCCCAGGACTACGCCGCCCGCTTCCAGGGCGGCGCCCCCACGGCGACCAGCCCCCAGGGCAAGTTCTCCGACGCCGCCGACCTCATCACCGGAGGCGCCCTCACCCGCACCGAGGCCCACGGCAAGCACCTCTTCCTCCGCTTCAGGGAAGCCGACTGGGTCCACATCCACCTCGGCCTCTTCGGCAAGGTCACCTTCGGCGACGCCCCCGCGCCCCCGCCCACGGACACCGTCCGCCTCCGCCTCGCCGACAGCCTCTCGTACGTGGACCTCCGCGGCCCCACCACCTGCGCCCTGATCACCGAGGCCGAGAAGCAGGCGATACACGACCGCCTCGGCCCCGACCCCCTGCGCCCCGACGCCGACCCGGCGGCCGCCTACGCCCGCGTCCGCCGCAGCCGCACCACGATCGCCGCGCTGCTGATGGACCAGAAGGTCATCGCCGGCGTCGGCAACGTCTACCGCGCCGAAGTCCTCTTCCGGCACGGCATCGACCCGTACCGCCCCGGCCGGGACATCACCCCCGCCGAGTGGCAGGCCCTCTGGAGCGACCTCGTCGCCCTCATGCGCGACGGAGTCCGCGCCAACCGCATCGACACCGTCCGCCCCGAGCACACCCCCGAGGCGATGGGCCGCCCGCCCCGCGTGGACGACCACGGCGGCGAGGTGTACGTCTACCGCCGTACCGCCATGCCCTGCCACCTCTGCGGCGACGGCATCCGCACCGCCGACCTGGCGGCCCGCAACCTCTTCTGGTGCCCCACCTGCCAACAGCGCTGACCCCCGCAAGCCCCCGAACCGCCCCGCGGACCCCCGCACCGCCGCCCTAGAACCCGTGCGGCAGCCAGGGCGCCACCGCCGACCCGAACCCCACCGACGCCTCCGCGAGCGCCCCGCGCCGCACCTCCCGCACCCGCCCGGCCGCCGCCAGCCCCGCGAGCGGCACCCCGCCGAGGTACGCCGCCCCCAACTCCCGTACCGACAGCGCCAGATCCGCGGGATCGGACGTCCGCTCGCACGACGCCCCCTTCGCGTCCCCGCTCAGCCGCCACCGCCCCCCGTTCCAGGGGCAGAACGCGTCCTCGACCTCGAACACCACGTCCACCGGCGCCTGATACGTCCGCGCGGCCAGCGCCGCCCCGACGTCGACCAGCCGTACGTACAGCGAGTCCCGCAGCCGGGTCCGGCACCGCCGGATGTCGGTCACCAGGTACTGCCAGGCGTCGTCGACCGGCCGGTTGCGCACCGCCAGCGTCGTCATCAGGTCGACGCCGAACAGGAACCGCCACAGCGCCGCGTCGGTCGCCGGGTCGAGCGCGGCCAGGTCGTCCAGGGTCAGCGTCCCGTCGTGCCCGTCGTCGCCCCAGCCGAGCTTGGTCCGGTAGCGGGCGTATCCGGTGATCTCGCCGTCCCGCTCGGCCACCACGCACAGCAGCGACGACGCGCCGTCCCGCCAGCTCTCGGGGTCGAGCAGCCGCCCCCGTTCCCAGCCCGGCTGCCGGGCCAGCATCCCCGGCCGCTGCGGCACCAGGCGCGCGTACACCGCCTCGCACGCGTCGAGCACCTCGGCGGGCGCCGCGTACCGCACCCGGACCTCGTCCGTGCCGGCCGGGACGGACAGCCCCGCGCGGGCGGTGTCGATGTCGGCGTCCAGCTGGAAGGTCGCCGCGCCGTACCCGAACCGGCCGTAGATCGCCGGCTCGGAGGCGGTCAGCAGCGCCAGCGGCTCGCCCCAGGACCGTACGTCGTCCAACTGCCGCCGCATCAGGGACGTCAGCACCCCGCGCCGCCGGTGCGTGGCGGCCACGCCGACCATCGTGACGCCGGCCGCCGGCACCGGGCTCCCGCCGGGCACGGTCACCCGGAAGGTGAACGCCCCCGCCGACCCCACGCACACGTCACCGTCCCAGACGCCCAGGGAGCGGTCGTACTCGGTCAGGGAGCGGTCCAGTTCCCGTTCCTCCGGCGCCGAGGTCCCACCGAAGGCACGGACCAGGTGGTCGTACCAGGTGTCCCACTCGTCCCGCCGCAGCACCCTCGTCCCGAATACGGATTCCGTAGCCATGCGCCCATGCCTACCAGGGCGGCAGAGGGCGGGCGAACGAATTTGGTCCGGGGTGCGGCGCGTCGGCCGCTCATGGAGTTCACTGTGAAGTCCGGCCCCGGACGGGGGATAAGTCGGACCTCCCGTGCCAAGCGGCGGGTCCGATGGATAGGGTCCCGAACTAATGGCAGCAGGACGACAGCGGCGCGCGGAAGCCGAGACGTTCACGGCCCGGTGGAAGATGCAGTGGCACCGGGCCCGCGTCGGCGTGCGCCGAGCCGCCGTCGACTACTTCCGCGGCGACGGCTCGGACTGGATCGCGCTCGGCGGACTGCTGGTGACGGTCCCGGTGATCGCGGCCCTGACCCTGCTCGACTCCGTGTGGTTCTCCCCGGTCGCGCTGGTGCTGCCCATCGTCGCCGGCGGTCTGCTGCTGCGCCCGGCCAGCCTGCTCGGCCTGTACGCGGCGGCGGCCACGGCGCTGATCGTGGAGTCGGTGCGGCTCGGCCCGTACACCGAGGGCCCCTCCCGGGTGACCCCCGGCGTGGTGCTGGTGGTCGCCGCCTGCGGCTTCTTCGGGCTGTTGATCGCCCAGTTCCGCAGCCGGGTCGGCGTGCCCTGGCGGCGCGGCGGCACCATGCTGTTCGACCTGCGCGAACGCATCCGGGTGCAGAGCAAGCTGCCCCAGCTGCCAGGCGGCTGGCACCACGAGATGGCGCTGCGCCCGGCCGGCGGCCAGTCCTTCTCCGGCGACTTCGTGGTCGCGGCGCGCACCGGCGGCGGCCGCACCCTGGAGGTCGTCCTCACCGACGTGTCCGGCAAGGGCATGGACGCCGGTTCGCGGGCGTTGCTGCTGTCCGGCGCGTTCGGCGGCCTGGTGGGCAGCCTGCCCCCGCACGCGTTCCTGCCCGCCGCCAACGGCTATCTGCTGCGCCAGGACTGGGAGGAGGGCTTCGCGACCTCCATCCACCTGGTGCTGGACCTGGACTCCGGCGACTACGAGCTGTACTCCGCGGGACACCCGCCGGGCCTCCAGCTCAGCGCGGGCACCGGCCGCTGGGAGGAGAAGGCCGCCGAGGGCCCGCTCCTCGGGGTGTACGACGGCGCCCAGTTCGACCCGGTCAAGGGCTCGCTGCGACCCGGCGACGTCCTGATGCTGTTCACCGACGGCCTGGTGGAGACGTCCGACCGGGACATCGCCGAGGGCATCGACCGCCTCACCGGCGAGGCCGACCGCTATGTCGCGGGCGGATTCCACGGGGCGGCCTGGCACCTGATCGAGGCCGTGGCCAAGGACGTCAACGACGACCGGGCCCTGCTCCTGATCTGCCGCGAGGGCCCGACGGCCACCGCGGCCCACTGACCGGGCCCCGCTCCGAGGCGGCCGCCCGCCCCGGGCAGGCCGCCCCCCACCCGACCCACCCGAAGCGGGCCCCTGCCGCCAGCGGGGCCGCCGACGTCCCAGCGGCCCCCGACGGCTCAGCGAGCCGAAGCTCCCACGGCCACCGCCGGTATCGCCGCTTCGGAACCGGAACCGGAACCGGAGCCGTGCCCCGGACCGGCACCGGCACTGATACCGGTACCGGTACCGTGGCCCGCGCCCTGTCCGCGCTCCCCGGTCGCCGGGACGGCCTCGCGGCGGAAGGCCCACTCCATCCTCGGCTCCATGACGCCCCGGAACGCCCGCCGGACGGGCCCGGTGCACAGCAGGGTCATCCCGGCCGCCGCGACGACGGTGACGAGCAGCGCGCCCAGCGGCCGGTGCAGCCAGGCCGCGTCGAGCCAGCCCGCGTACAGGGCCCCCTTGATCAGGAAGCCGTGCAGCAGATAGCCGCACAGCGTGCCCGTGCCGAGCACGGTGAACCAGGTGCGCCGGCCCGGCACCCAGGCGAAGAAGCAGGCGGTCAGCACGACCGAGGCGGCGAACAGCGCCAGCACCATGACCGGCCCGGCCCACCAGGGCGCGCCCAGGTCCTGCGCGGCGCTGTTGCGGTAGACCCACGCCGAGGTCGTCCGCGGCTCGCTCCACCACGCGAGCGCGAGGGCCGCCGCGAACACCGGCGCCGCCGCGATCCGCACCGAGCGGCGGCGCACCAGCCGGAAGTGCTCCGGCCGCAGGCACAGACCGAGCACGAAGCACGGCAGGAACTGCAGGACGCGCTGCAACTCCAGGTCGGAGCCCATCGCGGGGGTGAACGACGCGAGCGCGGCGATGCCGAGGGCGACCGGCAGCGGATGGCGCACCAGCCGCCACACGGGCGCGGTCAGCCGCCAGACGAACAGGGCGCACAGGAACCAGGTGAGGTACCAGGGCGAGAGCAGGCTGATGTCGTCACCGCCGGAGTGACCGACGTGAATACGGAAGAGTGAATACGCCGTCTCGAAGATGACGTACGGCACGGCGACGCCGGTGATCAGCCGCTTCATCCGGTCCGGACGGGAGTCGAAATTCCGGGAGAAGTAACCGGAGATGATGATGAACGCCGGCATGTGGAAGACATAGACGACGTCGTAAGCCGCCGACAGCGTCCGGCTGCCGTTCTCGATCGTGGCCCAGGAATGGCCGACGGCCACCAGCACGATCGCCAGGTACTTGGCATTGTCGAAGAACGGGTCGCGCTGATGCGCGGCGCCGCCGCTTTCGACGGGTCTGCGCGGGGCGGGCAATCCCGGCGCCGATGACCGCGCCGGGGGGAGGGGTGTTCTGTTCTGGCCGGGGGACGAGGCAGCGTGGAACATCTGAGGCACCCTAGCGCTGTCCACCGCCGGCGCCGGAAACCCCGGGCGGCGATCTCCGCCCGCTCCCGGCGCGTACCCCGCATTCGACGCGGGAAATGTGACCGCCGGGTGAGGATCGACACACCGTCACCGCCGTTCCCGCACAGCATCAACGTCCTTGATGTCCGGATTCATCACGACGAGTTGCGCCATCCCGGCCCGTTCGCGCCGCCGATTCGGAATATCTGCGGACGCGTTGTGCGGATATCGAAACGGAAATGCCCGGAACCGTCGGCCGGGCGTGGCGTGAACACGCGCTGAATTCAGTCGCGCGATGAGCCCCGAGCGGCGTTGGCGCCCTGGGGCGGGTGGTGTCCGGGACGCAGGTCCGTACCGATGATGCGTCAGCGGCCGCATAAGTGGGCCCACTTGGTGGCACGATGGTTCCAGCGGGGGCGCGGGGACGGCCTCCGGGCGGGAGAGCGTACCGACCGAGGGTGTGATCAGTGTGGCCATTTCACTGTCTGTGGTGCTGCTGTTGGCGATCATCCTGGTGGTGTTGCTCCGAGGAGGGTCCATCAAGGCCGGCCCGGCCATCGTCGCCGTGCTCTTCGGCTTCTTCCTGGCCTCCACCGGCATGGCCCCGTCGATCAACCGCTTCATGAACTCGATAGCGGACACGATCAACCAGATCAGGTTCTGACAGCGCCGGCCGGGCCGGCGGCACGGGCGGCACCGCCGCCCGGACCCGGCGTGCCCGTAGCCCGGCCCGCACGGGACGACCGCCGGGAAACACTCAGGGCCGGGTCCGAGGAGCGAACCTCGGACCCGGCCCTGAGCCGTACAGAGCGGGCGACGGGAATCGAACCCGCGTAGCCAGTTTGGAAGACTGGGGCTCTACCATTGAGCTACGCCCGCACACAGAGCGCGCCGCTGGTCGGGTGACCGCGGCACACAAGGCATCGTAGCGGGTCGTACGCGCTCACCGCACACCCCTTCCTCCGCACCGCCGGGCCCAGGCGTCGATCCGCCCCGGCCGCGCACCCCGCGGCGCCCGCCGAAGCGACCCCGCTCACCCGTCCGGCGCACACGACGGCCTCGTCCGGCGCACACCACGGCCTCCTCCCGCGCACGCCGCCGCACCTGCCACGGACCCGTCGGCCACCGAACCGCGACACCCCCCGACACGCAGCCCCGCCGCGACACCCCCCGACACGCGCCCCCGCAGCGACACCGCGCCCCCGCCGCCCGTCGCGCCCGGCGCGCACCACCCGGCGCCCCCTGCGCACCCCCGGCGTTCCCGGGCGGCTCGCGGCAGGCGCGCGCGCCCGGCGTGCCGGGCGGTGGGTTCGCGCCACTCGGGCGCCCCTCGTCTCCCGCCCCTATCCGCGTCGCGCGGGCGTGCGGGGGAACTCGGCGCGCGCCCGCCGTGCCGGTCCGCGCACCAGGACGCTCGGTGAAATGGGGCGGTCGCACTGGCTGCGGGCATGTACCCTACGTCTCGCACCAGACGGGGTGTGGCGCAGCTTGGTAGCGCGTCCGCTTTGGGAGCGGAAGGCCGTGGGTTCAAATCCCGCCACCCCGACCACCCGCCGGCCTCCGGTCGGCGCATCTCGCCTGATCGCCTTTTGGGGCGCCGAGCGGCTCCGGTTACTATGCAAGCTGCGCGCCCGTGTGTCCGCTCCTAGGTCCCAGGACCTACGAACTCCTCCGGGCGGCGAATTTGCCGGACCTGTCAGGCCCCGGCAGAAACCAAGAAGTCAGCCACAAGGAGACCGAACCGTGAAGAGCGCCGTGGAGACCCTGAACCCGACTCGGGTTCGGCTCACTGTCGAGGTGCCCTTCGAGGAGCTCAAGGACAGCCTCGACGCGGCGTACAAGAAGATCAACCAGCAGGTCACGGTGAAGGGCTTCCGCAAGGGCAAGATCCCGGCCCGGGTCATCGACCAGCGCTTCGGCCGCGGTGCGGTGCTGGAGGAGGCCGTCAACGACGCCCTCCCGAAGTTCTACACCGAGGCCGTCAACGACGCGGAGCTGAACCCGCTGGGCCAGCCCGAGGTCGACATCACCGAGCTGAAGGACGGCGAGACGCTGAACTTCACCGCCGAGGTGGACGTCCGCCCGACCGTCGAGATCCCGGACTACTCCGGCATCGAGGTCGAGGTCGACGCCGTCGAGGTGAGCGACGAGGACGTGGAGAAGGCGGTCGAGCAGCTGCGCGAGCGCTTCGCCTCCACCTCCCCGGTCGAGCGCGCCGCCGAGGAAGGCGACGTCGTCACCATCGACCTGGAGGCCAAGGTCGACGGCGAGGTGCTGGAGGACGGCATCGCCAACGGCGTGTCCTACACCATCGGCTCCGGTGAGCTGCTGGACGGCATCGACGACGCCGTGAAGGGCCTGGAGGCCGGTGGCGAGGCCACCTTCACCTCCGAGCTGAAGGGCGGCTCGGCGGCCGGCAAGGAGGCCGAGGTCACCGTCAAGGTCAGCCAGGTCGCCGCCCGCGAACTGCCGGAGCTGGACGACGACTTCGCGCAGCTCGCCTCCGAGTTCGACACCCTCGACGAGCTTCGGGCCGACAGCCGCAAGCGCCTGGAGAACATGAAGCAGTACGACCAGGCCACGCAGGCCCAGGAGCGCGTCCTGGACAAGCTGCTCGAGCTGGTCGAGGTGCCCGTCCCCGAGAAGCTGCTCGAGGACGAGATCAACACCCGCAAGCACAACCTCGAGCACCACCAGCTCGGCCAGATGGGTCTCACCCTCGACAAGTACCTGGAGATCCAGGGCAAGACCGCCGAGGAGTTCGACACCGAGACCCGCGAGGCCGCGGTCAAGGGCATCAAGACCCAGTTCGTCCTGGACGAGCTGGTCAACAAGGAGAAGCTGGGCGTCAACCAGGAGGAGCTCACCGAGCACCTCATGCGCCGCGCCGCCTCCTCCGGCATGTCGCCCGACGAGTTCGCGCAGGCCGTCGTCCAGCAGAACCAGGTTCCGCTGCTCGTCGGCGAGGTCGCCCGCGGCAAGGCCCTGGCCGTCGTGGTCGAGGCCGCGACCGTGAAGGACACCAACGGCGAGGTCGTCGACCTGGAGGACGAGGACGACGAGACGGCCGAGGCCGCCGAGGCCGCGACCGCCGACGCCGCCGAGGGCGAGGGCGAGGAGAAGACCGAGGCCTGATCCGGCCGCGCGTCGCTCTTGACGTACGTACGATGGGCCCTGGGGAGCTGCTCCCCAGGGCCCGTCGCCGTACCCGGCCCCCGCGGACCGGGGCCCGCGCGCTACGCCCCCGGCGAACACCCCCCTCAGCGGGATTCCCCGAAGGGACCCGCGCGTTAGGGTCCATGAATACGAGGGCAGGGGAGTCCCCGAGCACCGCCGGACGGCCCCACGCCCCGGCAGTACACGTGAGACGGCCCGGCGCCGTCGTAAGACGAGCAGGTGGATACGTGACGAATCTGATGCCCTCCGCCGCCGGCGAGCCCTCCATCGGTGGCGGCCTCGGCGACCAGGTCTACAACCGGCTGCTGGGCGAGCGGATCATCTTCCTCGGCCAGCCGGTCGACGACGACATCGCCAACAAGATCACCGCACAGCTGCTGCTCCTTGCCGCCGACCCGGACAAGGACATCTACCTGTACATCAACAGCCCCGGCGGCTCCATCACGGCCGGCATGGCGATCTACGACACCATGCAGTACATCAAGAACGACGTGGTGACCATCGCCATGGGTCTCGCCGCCTCGATGGGCCAGTTCCTGCTCAGCGCGGGCACCCCGGGCAAGCGCTTCGCCCTGCCGAACGCCGAGATCCTGATCCACCAGCCGTCCGCCGGCCTCGCCGGCTCGGCCTCGGACATCAAGATCCACGCCGAGCGGCTGCTGCACACCAAGCGGCGGATGGCCGAGCTGACCTCCCAGCACACCGGCCAGTCGTTCGAGCAGATCACCCGCGACTCGGACCGCGACCGCTGGTTCGACGCCTACGAGGCCAAGGACTACGGCCTGATCGACGACGTCATCACCTCGGCCACCGGCATGCCGGGCGGCGGCGGCACCGGGGCCTGAGCCGCCCCCAGCGGGCCGCAGCGCCCCTGAGCGGCGCTCGCACCGGCCCCGGCCGTCCAGCGGACCCCGACGACCGCCACGGCCGCTCCACCGGCCGCGTGCGGCCCGCCAGCCCCTCAGCCGACCGCCCAGCCCTTTTCCAGGAGACATCGTGAACGACTTCCCCGGCAGCGGCCTCTACGCCCGGCCGCGCGCCGAATACACCGGCCCCTCGGCCGAGTCCCGCTACGTGATCCCGCGCTTCGTCGAGCGCACCTCCCAGGGCGTGCGCGAGTACGACCCGTACGCGAAGCTGTTCGAGGAGCGCGTGATCTTCCTCGGCGTCCAGATCGACGACGCCTCGGCCAACGACGTCATGGCGCAGCTGCTGTGCCTGGAGTCGATGGACCCCGACCGGGACATCTCGGTCTACATCAACAGCCCCGGCGGTTCCTTCACGGCGCTCACGGCCATCTACGACACGATGCAGTTCGTGAAGCCCGACATCCAGACGGTGTGCATGGGCCAGGCGGCCTCCGCCGCCGCGATCCTGCTGGCGGCCGGCACGCCGGGCAAGCGCATGGCGCTGCCCAACGCGCGCGTGCTGATCCACCA
The DNA here is from genome assembly GCF_039543625.1 of Streptomyces similanensis. Classification (NCBI taxonomy): domain Bacteria; kingdom Bacillati; phylum Actinomycetota; class Actinomycetes; order Kitasatosporales; family Streptomycetaceae; genus Streptomyces; species Streptomyces similanensis. Next base: position 94,492 of record NZ_BAABKC010000094.1, read on the forward strand.
GCCCTACAGCGAGACCGGCCGCGGCCAGGTCTCCGACCTGGAGATCGCCGCCAACGAGATCCTCCGGATGCGTTCGCAGCTGGAGGAGATGCTGGCCAAGCACTCCACCACCCCGGTCGAGAAGATCCGCGAGGACATCGAGCGCGACAAGATCCTCACGGCCGAGGAGGCGCTGTCCTACGGGCTGATCGACCAGATCATCTCGACCCGCAAGATGAACAACGCCTCCGTCCGCTGACGCGGGCGCCGGGCCGCCCGGCGCCCTTTGGCACGGTCACGTCGAAGTGAACCGTGCCAAGGGGGGCCCGGACGGGGGGCCCGGCAAGGTACCGTCGACATAAGGCAGCACCAGGAGCCGCTGGACCGTACGCGTCCAGTCGTCTCCCAGGCGAAGGGGAAGCACACCGTGGCACGCATCGGTGACGGCGGCGATCTGCTCAAGTGCTCGTTCTGCGGCAAGAGCCAGAAGCAGGTCAAGAAGCTCATCGCAGGGCCCGGTGTGTACATCTGCGACGAGTGCATCGACCTCTGCAACGAGATCATCGAGGAAGAACTCGCGGAGACCAGCGAGGTGCGCTGGGAGGAACTGCCCAAGCCGCGCGAGATCTACGAGTTCCTCGACGGCTACGTGGTGGGCCAGGAGGCGGCCAAGAAGGCCCTGTCCGTGGCCGTCTACAACCACTACAAGCGCGTCCAGGCCGGCGAGAACGGCGGCGGCCAGGGCCGTGAGGACGCCATCGAGCTGGCCAAGTCGAACATCCTGCTGCTCGGCCCCACGGGCTCCGGCAAGACCCTGCTGGCCCAGACCCTGGCCCGGATGCTGAACGTGCCGTTCGCCATCGCCGACGCCACCGCGCTGACCGAGGCCGGCTACGTGGGCGAGGACGTCGAGAACATCCTGCTGAAGCTGATCCAGGCGGCCGACTACGACGTCAAGAAGGCCGAGACCGGGATCATCTACATCGACGAGATCGACAAGGTCGCCCGCAAGAGCGAGAACCCGTCGATCACCCGCGACGTCTCCGGCGAGGGCGTGCAGCAGGCGCTGCTGAAGATCCTGGAGGGCACCACGGCCTCGGTGCCGCCGCAGGGCGGCCGCAAGCACCCGCACCAGGAGTTCATCCAGATCGACACAACGAACGTCCTGTTCATCGTGGGCGGCGCCTTCTCCGGTCTGGAGAAGATCATCGAGGGCCGCGCCGGCGCCAAGGGCATCGGCTTCGGCGCGACGATCCGCTCCAAGCGGGAGCTGGAGGCCAAGGACCAGTTCGAGGACGTCATGCCCGAGGACCTGGTCAAGTTCGGCATGATCCCCGAGTTCATCGGCCGCCTCCCGGTGATCACCAGCGTGCACAACCTGGACCGCGAGGCCCTGCTGAAGATCCTGGTCGAGCCGCGCAACGCCCTGATGAAGCAGTACCAGCGCCTGTTCGAACTCGACGGCGTGGAGCTGGACTTCGAGCGCGAGGCCCTGGAGGCCATCGCCGACCAGGCCATCCTCCGCCAGACCGGCGCCCGCGGTCTGCGCGCCATCATGGAGGAGGTCCTGATGTCGGTGATGTACGAGGTGCCGTCCCGCAAGGACGTCGCCCGCGTCGTCATCACCGCCGACGTCGTCCACTCCAACGTCAACCCCACCCTGATCCCGCGCGACGCCCGCGGCCGGGGCCCGGGGGAGCAGAAGACGGCGTAGCCGCCCGCACACGGCGAAGGGGCCCCGGTCGCACGACCGGGGCCCCTTCCGTGTACACCGCGGGGCGTCAGGCCTTGACGCGGACGTCCGCGCGCAGCTTGGCGGTGAGATCGGCGGCGTTCTCCAGGGTGATGCTCTTGCCGGTCGCCATCTGGGCCACGTCCATCGCCAGGACGTAGGCGACCGTGCTGTGGTCCGCCCAGACGCACATGGGCATGGTCATCTCCTTCGGCGCGCCGGCCGCGGCCTCCTTGTTGGTTATCTTGGCGTTCTGGCACTTCATGACGCCGTGGTCGAAGCCGGCCGGCGACATCTTCTGCGGGCTGCCCTCCAGCTCGCCCTTGCTCTCGCCGTCCTTGTCCTTCGCGGCTTCGCTCTTGAGGTAGGCGAACATCGCGTCGACGACCTTCTCCGGGTCGTCGACGGTGCCGTAGACGCCGCTGAAGCTGAGCATCTTCGCCGTCAGGCCCTCACCGGCCTCGTAGCCCGCGCTGACGTCCTTGGGGTTCTTCACGCCCCACGCCTCGGCGTCCTTGAGGTCGTCCTTGGACATGCCCTCGGAGTCGTCCGCGTCGTCGCTCTTCTTGTACTCGCCGCCGAGCACCGTCGCCGGGGTGATCAGCTTGTGCGGCCCGTCGTCGGCCACCGAGCCGCCGCCGCCGCTGCCGCCGCCGATCACGAGGTACGCGCCGACCGCGATCGCCGCCACGACCGCCACCGCGCCGATGATCAGAGCCGTCTTCTTCTTGCCGCCGGACGGCGCCGGGGGCTGCGGCACCTGGCCGTAGGGCGGCTGCTGGCCGTAGGGCGGCTGCTGCGGCGGGACGCCCTGCGGGGGCTGCTGCGGGTAGCCGTAACCGGGCTGGGCCGGAGGGGCCTGCTGCGGGTAGCCGTAGCCCGGCTGCGGCGGAGGGGCCTGCTGGGGGTAGCCGTAGCCGGGCTGCGCGGGCGGCGCCTGCGGCGGCTGCTGGCCGTAGGGGCCCGGCTGACCGTACGGTCCGGGCTGCTGGGGCTGCCCGCCGTACGGGCCCGGCTGGTTGTAGCTCATTACTGGGTTCCCCTCCAGATGCTTATGTGTTCCTGACATCCTGGCGCAGAGTCACCGGCCCCACGGCATCGGGGTGCGCACCGTTACACAACAAATGCGGTTCGGGACAGCGGCGTGACGCCTCTAAACTGAGCGCGTGACCGAGAACGCTCAGCAGCAGCCACCAGCGCCCGACACCGAACTGCCGACCCAGTACGCGCCGGCCGACGTAGAGGGGCCGCTGTACGAGCGCTGGGTGGAGCGGGGTTACTTCGAGGCGGACGCGAAGAGCGACAAGCCGCCGTTCACCGTCGTCATCCCGCCGCCGAACGTCACGGGCTCGCTCCACCTGGGCCACGCCTTCGAGCACACGCTCATCGACGCCCTCACCCGCCGCAAGCGCATGCAGGGCCACGAGACGCTGTGGCAGCCCGGCATGGACCACGCCGGCATCGCCACCCAGAACGTCGTCGAGCGCGAGCTGGCCAAGGAGGGCAAGTCCCGCCATGACCTGGGCCGCGAGGCCTTCGTGGACCGCGTCTGGCAGTGGAAGGCCGAGTCCGGCGGCCAGATCAGCGGCCAGATGCGCCGCCTCGGCGACGGCGTCGCCTGGTCGCGTGAGCGCTTCACCATGGACGAGGGCCTCTCCCAGGCCGTCCAGACCATCTTCAAGCGCCTCTACGACGACGAGCTGATCTACCGCGCCGAGCGCATCATCAACTGGTGCCCGCGCTGCCTCACCGCGATCTCCGACATCGAGGTGGAGTACCAGGACGACGACGGCGAGCTGGTCTCCATGACGTACGGCGAGGGGGACGACACCATCGTCGTCGCCACCACCCGTGCGGAGACGATGCTCGGCGACACCGCCGTCGCCGTCCACCCCGACGACGAGCGCTACCGGCACCTGGTCGGCAAGCTCATCAAGCTGCCGCTGACCGACCGCTCCATCCCGGTCGTCGCGGACGAGCACGTCGACCCGGAGTTCGGCACCGGCGCCGTCAAGGTGACGCCCGCCCACGACCCGAACGACTTCGAGATCGGCCAGCGCCACGACCTGCCGTCCATCGCCGTGATGGACGAGCACGCCGTCATCACCGCCCACGGCCCCTTCCAGGGACTGGACCGCCTGGAGGCCCGCTCCGCCATCGTCGCCGCGCTGCGCGCCGAGGGCCGGATCGTCGCCGAGAAGCGCCCCTACGTCCACTCCGTGGGCCACTGCTCGCGCTGCAAGACCACCATCGAGCCGCGCCTGTCCATGCAGTGGTGGGTCAAGGTCGGCCCGCTCGCCGAGGCGGCCGGCGACGCGGTCCGCGAGGGCAAGGTCAAGATCCATCCGCAGGAGATGGAGAAGCGCTACTTCGACTGGGTCGACAACCTCCACGACTGGTGCATCTCGCGCCAGCTGTGGTGGGGCCACCGCATCCCCGTCTGGTACGGCCCCGACGGCGAGGTCGTCTGCGTCGGACCCGACGACGAGGCGCCCACCGGCGAGGGCTGGCACCAGGACACCGACGTCCTGGACACCTGGTTCTCCTCCGGCCTGTGGCCCTTCTCCACGCTGGGCTGGCCCGAGCGGACCGAGTCGCTCGCGAAGTTCTACCCGAACTCCGTCCTGGTCACCGGCTACGACATCCTCTTCTTCTGGGTTGCCCGGATGATGATGTTCGGCCTGTACGCGATGGACGGCACTCCGCCGTTCCACACCATCGCCCTGCACGGCATGGTCCGCGACCAGTTCGGCAAGAAGATGTCGAAGTCCTTCGGCAACGCGGTCAACCCGCTGGACTGGATGGACAAGTACGGCTCCGACGCGCTCCGCTTCACCCTGGCGCGCGGCGCCAACCCGGGCGTCGACGTCCCGATCGGCGAGGACTGGGTCCAGGGCTCGCGCAACTTCGCCAACAAGATCTGGAACGCCACCCGCTTCGCGCTGATGAACGGCGCGACGGTGGACGGCCCGCTGCCCGAGCGGTCCGCGATGTCGGCGACGGACCGCTGGATCCTGTCCCGCCTCAACTCCGTCGTCGCCGAAGTCGACGCGTACTACGACGACTTCCAGTTCGCCAAGCTGTCGGACACGCTGTTCCACTTCGCGTGGGACGAGGTCTTCGACTGGTACGTGGAGCTGTCCAAGACGGTCTTCATGGCGGGCGGCGCGCCGGCCGAGGTCAGCAAGCGGGTCCTGGGCGAGGTCCTGGACGTCACGCTGCGGCTGCTGCACCCGGTCGTCCCGTTCGTCACCGAGACGCTGTGGACCACCCTCACGGGCGGCGAGTCGGTCGTGATCGCCCAGTGGCCCGCCGACAGCGGCTTCCGCGACGCGGACGCCGAGCGCGAGATCGAGACGCTCCAGTCCGTCATCACCGAGGTCCGCCGCTTCCGCGCCGACCAGGGCCTCCAGCCGGGCCAGCGGGTCCCCGCCCGCCTGTCCCTGGACGGTACGGCGCTGGCGGTGCACGAGGCGGCCATCCGGCAGCTGCTGCGGCTCCAGCCGGAGGGCGAGTCCTTCACCGCGACGGCCACCCTGCCGGTCGCCGGCGCCGAGGTCGCCCTCGACCTGTCCGGCACGATCGACGTGGCGGCGGAGCGCAAGCGGCTGGCGAAGGACCTGGCGGCCGCCGAGAAGGAGAAGGCGCAGGCGAACGGGAAGCTCGGCAACGAGGCGTTCCTGGCGAAGGCGCCCGATCAGGTGGTCGAGAAGATCCGTACGCGGCTGGCCAAGGCCGAGGAGGACATCGCGCGGCTCACCGCGCAACTGGAGCGGCTGCCCCAGGCGTAACGGCGGTACGAGGCCCCGGAGTCTTCGAGACTCCGGGGCCTCGTCGGTTCGGGGGTGCTTCGGGGGCGTGTTCCGCTGCGGGTCCGTCGTGGCCGAGCGCGCAGTTCCCCGCGCCCCTATGGGGCGCGTCCTCGCGCGGGCGGTCACCGGCCCCGTAAGGGGCGCGGGGAACTGCGCGACCGGCCACAACGGACCCGCACCCGGGCACGGCGCCCGACCCGCCACGAGCCGACCCCCGACCGCCGCCGCGCCCCGCGCCCCCGCTCCGTAGACTGAACCCGTGAGCGACCTTCCGTACGAGAACGACCGGCCCGGCTCCGCCGACGGTTTCGACGACTTCGACGAGATCATCGACGCCGAGACCACCCGCGACCCCGATCTCGCGGTGATCGAGGCCGGCAGCCGCACCCTGCGCACCCAGGGCGGCCCGCCGCAGGCGGACGTGCCGGGCCGGCCGGAGGACCCCGAGGTTGACCGGGCGCTGCGCGAGGTCGAGGCCGAGCTGGGCACCCGCTGGGGCGAGACCAAGCTGGAGCCCTCGGTCGCCCGGATCGCCGCCCTGATGGACGTGCTCGGCGAGCCGCAGCGCTCGTACCCGTCGATCCACATCACCGGCACCAACGGCAAGACCTCCACCGCCCGCATGATCGAGGCGCTGCTCGGCGCCTTCGAGCTGCGCACCGGCCGCTACACCTCCCCGCACGTGCAGTCGATCACCGAGCGGATCAGCCTGGACGGCGCGCCGATCTCCGCCGAGCGCTTCATCGAGACGTACCAGGACGTCAAGCCGTACGTGGAGATGGTCGACGCGGCCCAGGAGTACCGGCTGTCCTTCTTCGAGGTGCTGACCGGCATGGCGTACGCCGCCTTCGCCGACGCGCCGGTGGACGTCGCGGTCGTCGAGGTGGGCATGGGCGGCAGCTGGGACGCCACCAACGTGATCGACGGCGACGTCGCCGTGGTCACCCCCATCGGGCTCGACCACACCGACCGGCTCGGCTCCACCACGGGCGAGATCGCCGGCGAGAAGGCCGGCATCATCAAGCGGGACGCCACCGTGATCATGGCGCAGCAGCCGGTGGACGCCGCTCAGGTACTGCTGAAGAAGGCCGTCGAGGAAGGCGCCACGGTGGCCCGCGAGGGCCTGGAGTTCGGCGTCGTGGCCCGGCAGGTGGCCGTCGGCGGCCAGCTGCTCACCCTGCGCGGCCTGGGCGGCGAGTACCCCGAGGTGTACCTGCCGCTGCACGGCGCCCACCAGGCGCACAACGCGGCCGTGGCGCTCGCCGCGGTGGAGGCGTTCTTCGGCGTCGGCGCGCAGCGCGCCGAGCAGCTGGACGGCGAGAGCGTGCGCAAGGCGTTCGCGTCGGTGACCTCGCCGGGCCGGATGGAGGTCGTGCGGCGTTCGCCGACCGTCGTGCTGGACGCGGCGCACAACCCGGCCGGCGCGCAGGTCACCGCCGAGGCCGTGCGGGAGGCGTTCGACTTCAGCCGGCTGATCGGCGTGGTCGGCGCCAGCGCCGACAAGAACGTGCGCGGGCTGCTGGAGGCGTTCGAGCCGATCTTCGCGGAGGTCGTGGTCACCCAGAACTCCAGCCACCGCGCGATGGCCGCCGACGAGCTGGCCGCGATCGCGGTCGAGGTGTTCGGCGAGGACCGGGTCCAGGTGGAGCCGCGGCTGCCGGACGCCCTGGAGGCCGCGATCACGCTGGCCGAGGAGGAGGGCGAGTTCGCCGGCGGCGGCGTCCTGGTCACCGGCTCCGTCATCACCGTCGGTGAGGCCCGACTGCTCCTGGGAAGGGGCTGACTTCTCGTGCGTACGCTCTGTTCCTCGACCCTGCTCGGCGAGTTCTTCGTCATCGGCTTCGCCGCGCTGGTCGCGATGAAGGACCCGGACCTGTCCATGGGGACCGTGTGGACGGTCAGCGGCATCGCCATGGTGCTGTGCGTGCTGCTGTGCGGCATGGTGACCCGGCCCGGCGGCGTCGTCCTCGGCTGGGCGCTGCAGATCGCGCTGATCGCCTCCGGCTTCGTGGTGCCGGTGATGTGGTTCCTGGGCGCGGTGTTCGCCGCGCTGTGGTGGGCGTCCGTGCACTTCGGCCGGAAGATCGACGAGGCCAAGGCGAGATTCGCGGCACAGGCGGCCCAGCCGGGCGCCTCCTGACCTGACCCTGCGTGACCAGGGGCCTTGACTCTGCGTGACCAGGTCCCTGTAACCTCGTCCCACCGCACGTCTGTACCGCAGTGAAGGAGTCCCTCGTGACCCAGCGCACCCTCGTCCTGCTCAAGCCCGACGCCGTCCGTCGTGGCCTGACCGGCGAGATCATCGGCCGTATCGAGCGCAAGGCCGGCTGGCAGATCACCGCGCTGGAACTGCGGACCCTGGACCAGGACACGCTGGAGCAGCACTACGGCGAGCACAAGGGCAAGCCGTTCTACGAGCCGCTGGTGGAGTTCATGTCCTCCGGTCCGGTGGTCGCCCTGATCGTCGAGGGCGAGCGGGTCATCGAGGGCGTACGGGCGCTGGCCGGCCCCACCGACCCGATCGCCGCCGCGCCGGGCTCCATCCGGGGCGACTTCGGGGTGATCGTCCGGGAGAACCTGATCCACGCCTCCGACTCCGAGGAGTCCGCCGAGCGCGAGGTGAAGATCTTCTTCCCCGGCCGGTCCTGAGCCGCGGGGCGCACCCGCCCCGAGGTTGCTTTCTGACGTATCGTCAGCTCATTCGCCTGTCTGACCTGGGCGGTCGCGTCGAACCGGCCGCCCTTTCGGCATAGCCGGTGCCGATCGGGGGAACGCGTGCCCCCGATGGACCGTCTCCACAGGCGAGGCGGTACGCCATCTGCTGACAATGGCGAAGACCCTCGCGCAGTGTTCGTGCAGGCGCGTCTACGATGGAAGCCTTCACGTCACAGCACCCACCTCGCCGTTACCTGAAACGCCCTCAAAAGCTCCCAGGGAAGGCCAGACGAATCCTGATGGGGAACTCAATGTCGTTCATCGGCCGTGACATGGCTGTCGACCTCGGGACCGCCAACACGCTGGTGTACGTCAGGGGTCGCGGGATCGTACTCAACGAGCCGTCCGTCGTCGCGATCAACACGAACACCGGTGGCATCCTCGCGGTCGGCGCCGAGGCGAAGAAGATGATCGGACGCACCCCCGGCAACATCGTGGCCGTGCGTCCGCTCAAGGACGGCGTCATCGCGGACTTCGAGATCACCGAGCGGATGCTCCGCTACTTCATCCTGAAGATCCACAAGCGGCGCTACCTGGCCCGGCCGCGGGTCGTGGTCTGCGTGCCCTCCGGCATCACCGGCGTCGAGCGCCGCGCCGTCATCGAGGCGTCCTCGCAGGCCGGCGCGCGCCAGGTGCACATCATCGAGGAGCCCATGGCCGCGGCCATCGGCTCCGGCCTGCCGGTCCACGAGGCCACCGGCAACATGGTGGTGGACATCGGCGGCGGCACCACGGAGGTCGCGGTCATCTCGCTCGGCGGCATCGTCACGGCCCAGTCCATCCGGGTGGCCGGCGACGAGCTGGACAACGCGATCATCCAGCACGTCAAGAAGGAATACAGCCTTCTGCTGGGCGAGCGGACGGCCGAACAGATCAAGATCACGATCGGCTCGGCGTACGAACTCGAGGCCGACGAGCACACCGAGATCCGCGGCCGCGACCTGGTCTCCGGGCTGCCCAAGACCGTCGTCATCTCGGCCGCCGAGGTCCGCAAGGCCATCGAGGAGCCGGTCAACGCGATCGTCGACGCGGTCAAGACGACCCTGGACAAGTGCCCGCCGGAGCTGTCCGGCGACATCATGGACCGCGGCATCGTCCTGACCGGCGGCGGCGCGCTGCTGCGCGGTCTGGACGAGCGGCTGCGCCGGGAGACCGGCATGCCGATCCACATCGCCGAGGACCCGCTGGACAGCGTGGCGCTCGGTTCCGGCAAGTGCGTCGAGGAGTTCGAGGCGCTCCAGCAGGTCCTGGACGCCCAGCCCCGCCGATGAGACAACTTTTCGATTCCGCCGTACGAGATGATCTTCTCTCGTGCGGCGGATCGTTGATATAGAGGCATTAGCTCCCACAATGGGGCCCCTTGGGTTCGCGCTTCGCCATGTCGCGCACCGGGGGCCACCCGATTCCGACGAGGAAGGGCACGGCCGCCGCACGTGAGGGACACGAAAGAGAGCCGGCTGCTCCTGGTGCTGCTGATCGCCGTCGCGTTCGCGCTGATCACAGTGGACATCCGGGGCGGGGAGAACTCCCCGGTGGACGGTGCCCGGCGAGCCGCCGCCACCGTCTTCGGCCCGATCGAGAACGGCGTGTCGGGCGCGGTGAACCCGGTCGGCAACGCGGTCTCCGCCGTCCGCGACTCCGGCGAGCGCCACGACCGGCTCGCCGCGCTGGAGAAGGAGAACGCCGCCCTCAAGGCCAAGCTCGGCAGCGACGCCCGCAACCGCAGCCGCCTCGCCCAGCTGGACCGGATGCTGAAGCTGGCCGGCGAGGGCCAGTACGGCATCAAGGGCGCCCAGGTCATCGCCATAGGAGCCGCGCAGGGCTTCTCCTGGACCGTCACCATCGACGCCGGCTCCGACGACGGCATCCAGCGCGACATGACCGTCCTGAACGCCGACGGCCTGGTCGGCCGGGTCACCACCGTCGGCCCCGACTCCGCCACCGTGCTGCTGGCCAACGACCCCGACTTCACCGTCGGCGCCCGGATGGAGGGCAGCGACGAACTCGGCTTCGCGGCCGGCCAGGGCGACCGCCCGCTGCGCGTCCAACTCCTCAACGGCAAGGCGCAGGTGAAGAAGGGCGACCGGTTCGTCACCTTCGGCTCGCAGTCCGACAAGCCCTTCGTGCCCGGCGTCCCGGTCGGCGTCGTCTCCCGCGTGGACCCCTCCGGCGGCGACCTGACCCGCACCGTCTACGTCACGCCCTACGTCGGCTTCACCAAGCTCGACGTCGTCGGCGTCGTCGTCCAGTCCCCCAAGAAGGACCCGCGCGACGCGGTCCTGCCGCCCAAGCCCAAGCCCACCCCGACGCCCACGGTGACCGTCACGGTCACGCCCAGTCCGACCGGCGGCGCCGACGCCCGCGGCCGGGAAGAGGACGCCCGCGGCCGGGGCGGCGAGCCGTCCACCGACGACGACCAGCTTCAGTAGGAGCGAGAAGTCCCCATGCGCCTCAACCGGATTCTGCTCTCCACCGTGCTGGTCGTCGTCGCCCTGGTCGTCCAGGTGAGCGTCCTGGCCCGGCTGCACCTGCCCGGCGCGGTCCCCGACCTGCTGCTGCTCACCGTCCTCGGCCTCGCCATGGTCTACGGCCACCTCGGCGGCGCCCTGGTCGGCTTCGGCGCCGGACTGCTCGCCGACCTCGCCCCGCCGGCCGACCACGCCGCCGGCCGCTACGCGCTCGTGCTGTGCGTCATCGGCTACTGCGCCGGGCTCATCAAGCCCGAGACCGGCCAGGTGAAGTCGGCCGCCGGACCGATGGCCGTGGTGGTCGCCGCCGCCCTCGGCTCCACCCTGCTGTACGCCGGCGTCGGCGCCCTCGTCGGCGACACCGCCGCCCGCCACGTCGGCCTGCCCGGCCTGCTGATCAGCGCCGCCGTCTACGACCTGCTGCTCGCCCCGTTCGTGGTCCCCGGCATCATGGCGCTGGCGCGGCGCGCCGACAACGACCCGCTCGCCGAGACCGGCTCGGCCGCCAAGCAGAAGACCGACATCGCCTCGGGCTGGCTGTCGGCCGGCACCGGGCTGCGCATCGGCGGCCAGCGCGGCGCGCTGGGCGGTCTGAAGTCCAAGACCCGCGCGCGCACCACCCGCGTCGGCCGCATCAAGGGGGTCAAGCGGCTGTGAGCCCCGCCCAGTTCACCCGAACGGGGAAGTTCCGGCGGAACGCGCGCCCCTCGGCCGCACGTTCACCATTCGTACGCGCGCACACGTCCGCACACTGAGAGGGGGAGGCCGCACCAGTGACCAACATCCCCGAGACCGGCCGGACCCCACGGGTCCAGACCCGGCTCGTCGTCATCCAGATCCTCGTCCTCTCCCTGCTCGGCACGCTCGGCGGCCGGCTGTGGTACCTCCAGATCCGCGAGGGCGCCCAGTACCAGAAGGAGGCGTCCGGCAACCACGTCCAGCAGGTCGTCCAGCCCGCCGTGCGCGGCGGGATCCTGGACGCGCGCGGCGTGCCGCTCGCCGACAACGAGACCCGCCTGGTGGTCTCCGCCTCCCGCACCGACCTGCTCAAGCAGAAGGACGACGGCAAGGCGGTCCTGGCCAAGCTGGCCGGCGTCCTCGGCATGGACCCGCAGGAGGTCGCCCAGAAGGTCCGGCTGTGCGACGCCCAGACCCCCCAGCCCTGCTGGAACGGCTCGCCCTACCAGCCCATCCCGATCACCGACGAGGCCACCGCCAAGCAGGCCCTGCAGATCCGGGAGCGGGCCGAGGACTTCCCCGGCATCACCGCCGAGCCCGAGGCCGTGCGCCGCTACGCCGCCCCCGGCAAGTCCAACACCGCCCAGGTCCTCGGCTATCTCTCGCCGGTCACCGACGACGAGATCCAGAAGGCCAAGAACACCTCCTCGCCCTATCTGCGCTCCGACATGGTCGGCCGCTCCGGCCTGGAACGCCAGTACGACGCGCAGCTGCGCGGCAAGGCCGGCGTCACCCGCTACGAGGTCGACAACCTCGGCCGCGTCATCGGCAAGGCCAAGGCCGACGCCGCCCAGCCCGGCGCCAACCTGGTCACCAGCATCGACGCCCGGGTGCAGCGGGTCGCCGAGTACGAGCTGGACAAGGCGATGAAGGCCGCCCGTCAGCAGTACGACAAGATCACCGGCACCAACTACAAGGCGGACTCCGGCGCCGTCGTCGTCATGGAGGCCAAGACCGGCCGGGTCGTCGCCATGGCGTCCGCGCCGACCTACGACCCGAACGTCTGGGTCGGCGGCATCTCCGCCAAGGACTACAAGTCCCTCACCGGCAAGAACTCCGACTACCCGCTGCTGAACCGCGCCATACAGGGTCAGTCCGCGCCCGGTTCGACCTTCAAGGTGGTCTCCACCGCCGCCGCCGTCGAGGCCGGCTACGACTTCAACGGCAACTACCCCTGCACCAGCTCGTACTCCGTCGGCAACCAGGTCTTCAAGAACTTCGAGGGCGAGAACTTCGGCCCCATCTCCCTCGGCCGCGCCCTGGAGGTCTCCTGCGACACCGTCTTCTACGGCCTCGCGGACAGCGAGTGGAAGAAGGACGGCGGCATCAACCCGAAGAAGGGCAAGCCGAAGGACTACTTCTTCAAGGCCGCCCACCAGTTCGGCCTCGGCCAGGAGACCGGCCTCGACCTGCCCAACGAGGTCACCGGCCGCGTCCCCGACCGCCAGTGGAAGCAGCGCTACTGGGAGGCCAACAAGGACGCCTGGTGCAAGACCGGCAAGAAGAACGGCAGTTACGTCGAGAAGATCGCCTACGAGAACTGCCTCGAAGGCAACAAGATGCGTGAGGGCGACGCGATCAACTACTCCATCGGCCAGGGCGACACGCTCGTCACGCCGATCCAGGAGGCCATGATCTACGGCGCCATCTCCAACGGCGGCACCCTCTACACGCCCACCATCGGCAAGGCCGTCGTCAGCGCCGACGGCAAGCAGGTCACCGAGATCAAGCCCAAGGTCCGCGGCAAGCTGCCCATCACCAAGGCCACCCGCGATATGATGGACCAGGCCCTGGCCGGCGTGGCCACCCGAGGCACCGCCGCCTGGAAGTTCGCCGGCTGGCCGCAGGACAGGATCCCGCTGCACGCCAAGACCGGCACCGCCGAGGTCTACGGCAAGCAGACCACGTCCTGGCTGGCCACCTACAGCAAGGACTACTCGGTCATCATGACCATCTCCCAGGCCGGTACGGGCTCGGGCGCCTCCGGTGAGGCCGTGCGCAACATCTACAGCTCGCTGTACGGCGTCCAGGCCAACGGCTCCATCGACAACAAGAAGGCCCTGCTGCCCACGCCGCAGAAGAGCCTGCCGAAGATCCAGACCGACGGCACCATCGCCGCCCCGAAGATCTCCGGCGACCCGGCCAAGGACCAGGAGGCCATCGCCAAGCAGGTGGCCGAGCAAGGCGGCACCACCGCCCCCGACGACGACCAGCAGACGGCGGGCACCACCAACACGCCCCCGACGGGCAACCGGGACACCCGCCGGCGCCGCAGGGGGAGGACGACCGCATGACCGGCGCCAACAGCTTCTCCGTCTCCGGGTACGGCCCCGACCGGGCCGGCTGGACCCGGCTCTTCGCCCGTGACTCGGTCACCCGCCGGCTCGACTGGCCGATGCTCCTGTCCGCGCTCGCCCTGTCCGGGATCGGCTCCGCCCTGATCTACTCGGCCACCCGCAACCGCACCGAGATCAACCAGGGCGACCCGTACTACTTCCTGATCCGCAACCTGATGAACACCGGCATCGGGCTCGCCCTGATGATCGGCACCGTCTGGCTCGGCCACCGCGCCCTGCGCAACGCCGTGCCGATCCTCTACGGCGCCTCGGTGCTCGGCATCCTGCTGGTGCTCACCCCGCTCGGCGCCACCATCAACGGCAGCCGCAACTGGATCGTGCTCGGCGGCGGATTCTCCATCCAGCCCTCGGAGTTCGTGAAGATCACGATCATCCTGGGGATGGCGATGATGCTGTCCGCCCGCGTGGACGCCGGCGACAAGCCGTACCCCGACCACCGCACGGTGCTCCAGGCGCTCGGGCTGTCCGCCGTGCCCATCCTGATCGTGCTGCTCATGCCCGACCTCGGCACGGTCCTCGTCCTGGTCGCCATCATCCTGGGCGCGCTGCTCGCCTCCGGCGCCTCCAACCGCTGGGTCTTCGGCCTGCTCGGCGCGGGCGTGCTCGGCTGCGTCGCCATCTGGCAGCTGCACATCCTGGACGAGTACCAGATCAACCGCTTCGCGGCCTTCGCCAACCCGAGCCTCGACCCGTCCGGCGTCGGCTACAACACCAACCAGGCCCGCATCGCCATCGGCTCCGGCGGGCTGACCGGCGCGGGCCTCTTCCACGGCTCGCAGACCACCGGCCAGTTCGTCCCCGAACAGCAGACCGACTTCGTCTTCACGGTCGCGGGGGAGGAACTGGGCTTCGCCGGCGCCGGACTGATCATCGTCCTGCTCGGCGTCATCCTGTGGCGCGCCTGCCGCATCGCCCGCGAGACCACCGAGCTGTACGGCACGGTGGTGGCCGCCTCGATCGTCGCCTGGTTCGCCTTCCAGGCCTTCGAGAACATCGGCATGACGCTCGGCATCATGCCGGTCACCGGTCTGCCGCTGCCGTTCGTCTCCTACGGCGGCTCGTCCATGTTCGTGGTCTGGGTGGCGGTCGGCCTGCTCCAGTCCATCCGGGTCCAGCGGCCCATGTCGGCGTAGCACCGCACCGGCGGGCGTCCGGCCGTACGGCCCGGGCGCCCGTCCGGGTTACGCTTGATGGTCACCCTCCCCCCAGCCTCCGGCCGGGGGCGCCACCAGTCAGCTCACGAAGGTAATCCCCGCGATGTCTGTCGAGTCGGTCTTCCCACAGCTAGAGGCCCTGCTCCCGCATGTGCAGAAGCCGATCCAGTACGTAGGCGGTGAGCTGAACTCCACCGTCAAGCCGTGGGACGACTGTGACGTCCGCTGGGCGCTCATGTACCCGGACGCGTACGAGGTCGGCCTGCCCAACCAGGGCGTCATGATCCTCTACGAGGTACTGAACGAGCAGGACGGCGTCTTGGCCGAGCGCACCTACAGCGTGTGGCCCGACCTGGAGGCGCTGATGCGGGAGCACCGCGTCCCGCAGTTCACGGTGGACAGCCACCGCCCGGTGAAGGCGTTCGACGTGTTCGGCCTGTCCTTCTCCACCGAGCTGGGCTACACCAACATGCTCACCGCCCTGGACCTGGCCGGCATCCCGCTGGAGTCCAAGGACCGCACGGTCGACGACCCGATCGTCCTCGCCGGCGGCCACGCGGCCTTCAACCCGGAGCCGATCGCCGACTTCATCGACGCGGCCGTGATCGGCGACGGCGAGCAGGCCGTCCTCGACATGACCCGCATCATCCGGGAGTGGAAGGCCGAGGGACGCCCCGGCGGCCGCGAGGAGGTCCTGCTCCGCCTGGCGAAGACCGGCGCGGTCTACATCCCCGCCTTCTACGACGTCGAGTACCTGCCCGACGGCCGGATCGCCCGTGTGGTCCCCAACCGCTCCGGCGTGCCGTGGCGCGTCTCCAAGCACACCGTGATGGACCTGGACGAGTGGCCCTACCCCAAGCAGCCGCTGGTCCCGCTGGCCGAGACGGTCCACGAGCGGATGTCGGTGGAGATCTTCCGCGGCTGCACCCGCGGCTGCCGCTTCTGCCAGGCCGGCATGATCACCCGCCCGGTGCGCGAGCGCTCCATCACCGGCATCGGCGAGATGGTCGACAAGGGCCTGAAGGCGACCGGCTTCGAGGAGGTCGGCCTGCTCTCGCTGTCCTCCGCGGACCACAGCGAGATCGGCGACATCGCCAAGGGCCTGGCCGATCGCTACACCGAGGACAAGATCGGCCTCTCGCTGCCCTCCACCCGCGTGGACGCCTTCAACGTGGACCTGGCCAACGAGCTGACCCGCAACGGCCGCCGCTCCGGCCTGACCTTCGCCCCCGAGGGCGGCTCCGAGCGGATGCGCAAGGTCATCAACAAGATGGTCTCCGAAGAGGACCTGATCCGCACCGTCGCCACCGCCTACGGCAACGGCTGGCGCCAGGTGAAGCTGTACTTCATGTGCGGCCTGCCCACCGAGACCGACGACGACGTCCTCCAGATCGCCGACATGGCCACCCGCGTGATCGCCAAGGGCCGCGAGGTCTCCGGTGCCAACGACATCCGCTGCACGGTCTCCATCGGCGGTTTCGTCCCCAAGCCGCACACCCCCTTCCAGTGGGCCCCGCAGCTGAGCGCCGAGGAGACCGACGCGCGCCTGCAGAAGCTGCGGGACAAGATCCGCGGCGACAAGAAGTACGGCCGCTCCATCGGCTTCCGCTACCACGACGGCAAGCCCGGCATCGTCGAGGGCCTGCTCTCCCGCGGCGACCGCCGCATCGGCGCCGTCATCCGCGCGGTCTACGAGGACGGCGGCCGCTTCGACGGCTGGCGCGAGCACTTTTCCTACGACCGCTGGATGGCCTGCGCGGACAAGGCGCTGCCCTCCTTCGGCGTCGACGTCGACTGGTACACCACCCGCGAGCGCTCCTACGAGGAGGTCCTGCCCTGGGACCACCTGGACTCGGGCCTGGACAAGGACTGGCTCTGGGAGGACTGGCAGGACGCCCTGGACGAGACCGAGGTCGAGGACTGCCGCTGGACGCCCTGCTTCGACTGCGGCGTCTGCCCCGCGATGGACACCACCATCCAGATCGGCCCCACGGGCAAGAAGCTGCTGCCGCTGACGGTGAAGCAGCCGGCCGGCGCCGGCGGCCACACGCACTGAGCGACCCCCACGAGAACCGCGGCGGGCCGCGCCGACACCGAGGTGACGGCGCGGCCCGCCGTCGTCGGACGGGGGCGCTGTCCACCGGTGCGGCCCGAGGGCGACCTCCCGCGGTGCGGACGCGTACCCTGGAGGGCAGGACCGGGCGTGAGGTTTCCCCGCCGATGTGGGGGTGATCCGGACTGGACGGCGCTGGGAGAGCGCCGGCCCGAGCGCTTCCCGCCCACGCGGGGGTGGCGCCGCGGTCCGTCCGCCTTACTACGAGGAGAAGTTCCCCTGGGCAAGCGACAGCCCGAAGGCCCGCCGCCCGCACCCGCGGTGCAGCGCATCCGACTGCGTTACACCAAGCGCGGCCGCCTCCGGTTCACCAGCCATCGTGACTTCCAGCGCGCCTTCGAGCGTGCGCTGCGCCGCGCCGAGGTGCCGATGGCGTACTCGGCGGGGTTCACACCGCACCCGAAGGTCTCCTACGCCAATGCCGCACCCACCGGCACGGGCAGTGAGGCGGAGTACCTGGAGATCGCGCTCACCGCGCCCCGCGACCCGGAGCGGCTGCGCGACCTGCTCGACGAGTCGCTGCCCGCCGGGCTCGACATCGTCGACGCGGTCGAGGCCCGCACCTCGGGACTGGCCGACCGGCTGACCGCTTCCGTGTGGGAGCTGCGGCTGGACGGCGTGGACCCGGCCGAGGCCGACCGCGCGGTCGCCGCCTTCACCGGCGCCGAGAGCGTCGAGGTCCAGCGCCAGACCAAGAACGGCGTGCGCACCTTCGACGCCCGTCCCGCGGTCGTACGTCTGGCGAGCGTGGAAACGCTCGATACGGCGGCTGATAGGCCGACCGACCGGCCCTGTGCGATACTGCGGCTGGTTGTTCGGCACGTGACGCCTGCCGTACGACCCGACGACGTCCTGTCCGGTCTCCGCGCCGTGGCCGACCTGGCGCCGCCGGTCCCCGTAGCGGTGACCAGGCTGGCGCAGGGGCTGCTCGATGAAGAGACCGGCTCGGTGACCGACCCGCTCGCACCCGACCGCGAGGCAGACCCGGCCGCCCCGGCCGCTTCACCAGGGGCCGCCGACGCCGCCGCCGCGAAGGCGCCGGCATAGGGAAGGTTCCGTAGGGACGGACGCCGAAGCGCCGCCCTCGTACTCGGGAGCCACCTGGGTCGGGCAGCGCACCCACCAGAAGACTTTCGCCAGGCCGTACGCGACAAGGCGTACGGAACCGGCGAGACAGGACTACAGACAGCTCCCGTGTGGCGCCCGCGCCCCGGACGGCGGCCGTCGCGCAGCGCGCGGCCGCGGACGTCAACGGCGTGCGACCGACACGGTCGTACGCCGTGCCAGGCGCGGCGCCCGGGAGCCCTGACGGGAGATACGCCCGCATGCTCGAACCGACCGAGCCCACCAAGGGTTCCGAAGAACTGAACACTCCCAGCGACACCCTGCCGCCGCGTCGCCGGCGCCGTGCCGCTTCCCGCCCCGCGGGCCCGCCGGCCGGCGGCGCCGCCGAGACACAGGCCGAGGTGACCGCGCCGGCCGTACCGGCCGCCGACTCCGCCGAACTCGCGCAGGAGACGGAGCAGGCCGCCGCGGCGGAGCCCGCGGCCCCGCGCCGCACCCGCCGCCGGGCCTCCGCGCCGACCGGCGCGCCGAAAGCCGCCGAGGCCGAGGCGAGCGCCGAGACCGTGGTGGCGAAGACCGCCGACGCGGCCGCCGCGCCCGCCGTCGACGAGAGCGCCGCCGTATCGGTGGAGTCCGGAGAGCCCGCGGCCCCGCGCCGCACCCGCCGCCGGGCCTCCCGCACTGTGACCGCGCCCGCCGCGGCCG
>NZ_BAABKC010000095.1:0-88673 GCF_039543625.1 Streptomyces similanensis
CGGCGTGCGTCGGCGGGGCCGCGGGGGGCAGGGCCGGCGCCTGTCCGGGGTCCACCGCCCGGGCGTCCCGGACGGGCGGCGCGCCGGGGCGGCCGCCGGCCGCCTCCCGGGCCACCGCCCGTACCGCCGCGGCCAGTTCGGCGACCACGTCGTGCTCCTGCTTCTTGCGGAAGCGCTCGGTGCTCACGCCGTAGACGCCCGCCGCGGCCTTGCGGCGGTCGACCGCGGGCACCCCGCGCCGTGCGGCGAGGATCCCGAAGGAGTGGGCGGCGGCCCGGGCCAGCGGATCGCAGGAGGGGTCGTCGCGCACCGGAACACCGCCGGCCAGCCGCCGCACCGCCGCGGCCAGCAGTTCCTCGATGGCGCTCTGCTCGTCCCGCCCCCCGGTGCACAGCCCCGCGGCGACGGCGGCCTCGCGCAGCGCGTCCCGGGGACAGTGGCGCAGTCCGGGCAGACCGCGGCGCCTGAGTTCACGCAGTTCGACGACGAGACTTTCGTGCGAGGGCAGGGGCTGCATGGTGCGCATGGTAGTCCCGGCGCCGGAAAAACGGACGGCGCGCGGGCGGCGTACCGGAAGGCGAAACGGAACCGGAATCATCCGTTCTTTCCGGCGCGGCCCGTGAACGGTCCGGAATGCTCCGGCGGCCGTTTCACGCGAATCGGTGAAGATTTTGAAAACCGCCCGGTAGTCGAATGGAGGTGGTTATTCTTGACCGCCCCGCGACCCATGCGCCGGGATCATTCGTTCCGCGCCGAGCCCGCCGAGCCCGCCGAGCCCGCCGAGCCCGCCGAGCCCGCCGAGCCCGCCGAGCCCGCCGAGCCCGCCGAGCCCGCCGAGCCCCTCAGGTCCGTCCCCCGCGTATCCCGGAAGGCCGGAAGATGACGACCACGCCGCCCACGGAATACGTCGACCAGGCGGACGGCGGTTTCGGTTCCGCCCGGACCGTGGAGACCCGGCCGGCGCGCGCCGACGTCCCCGCCGAACTCGCCGAGCGCTTCGTCCTCGTGGCCGTGCTCTCCCGGGCCGAGCGCCCCGCCGAGGCCGTGGTGCTGCGCGTACGCGACCTGACGGCGCGTCACGGAGCGACCGGGATGCCCCTGGTGCTCAAGTACTACCACCGCCTGCACGCCCCGTCGCCGGACGTCGAGCACGAACTGCTGGACCTCGGCGCACGGCCCGCGCCGCACCTGGAACGGCTCCTGGAGACCGGGCGGGCGCACGGACACCCCTGGCACCTGTACTGGTCGCACGGCGAGGAGACCCTGGAGCGGTACCACGCCGACCACCCCGACGGACTGCCGCCGACGGCCGTGAAGTCGCTGGTCGCCCAGTTGTGGACGGCCCTGACCGCCCTGCACGGACGGGGCGTCGTGCACCGGGACGTCACCCCCGACAACATCATGGTGCAGACCCGCCGCGCCGACACCGCCGACCTCGTCCTCGTCGACTTCGGCGCCGCCGTCCACCGCCCCGACGAGGCGCTGGAACCCCGCACCGACTGGCGCGGCAAACCCCTCTACCTCGCCCCCGAGGCGGGTCTGCTGCGCCAGTCCGTCTCCGAGGCCGGCGACTGGTGGTCGGTCGGCATGGTGGTCGCCCAACTCGCCCTCGGCTCACACCCGATCACCTTCCGCCGCGACGAGGAGGTCCTCGCCGAGATCGCCACCCACGACCCCGACGTCGGCGGCATCGAGGACCGGCGCACCCGGCTGCTCTGCGAGGGCCTGCTGACCCGGGCCCGCGAACACCGCTGGGGCGCCGAACAGGTACGGGACTGGCTGGCCGGCCAGGACCCCGACGTCGCCGTCCGGAGCGGCGAGGCGATGACCCCCGCCGACGCCGATTCGCGCCCGGTGATCAGCCCGTTCCCCTTCATGGGGCAGGAGTTCACCGGCACCGACCGGCTCGCCGTGCATCTGGACCACAACCACCTCTCGGCCGCCCGCATGCTCGCCGCCGACGCCGACCGGGCCCGACTCGTCGAGTGGCTGGGCCAGTTCGAGACCGTCGGCAACCGCAGCCCCGAGGAACTGGACCGGCTCGCGGCCCTGCGCACCGAACTCGCCCGCCCGCCGACCGCCGCCGTCCTGGTCCGGCTGCTGAACTGGCTCGGCCCCGGCCTCGACGCCACCTGGCACGGCGTCGCCCTCGACGCGCACGGCATGCGCCTGCTGTGCCAGGGCGCGCGGGAGGGCAACGCCGACGCCGTGGCCCTCGTCGCCCACCTGGTGAACCACCCCGCGATCCTCACCGGACTCGCCCAGCGGCCGGGCGGCCAGGGCCTGGACGAGACCGACCGCGCCTGGCGCGTCCTGCGCGCCCGCTGGGAGCCCACCGTCCAGGAGATCGCGACCGGCCGGACGCGCACCGTACGCGCCGCCCTCAAGCACACCCCGGCCGTGGACGCCTGGCTCCTGCAACTGGCCCGCGAGCCGGAACGCACCCGCGGCAGACTCACCGACGCGGCACTGCGCGAACGCGCCCGGTTCCCCGAACGCGTCCCCTGGTACGACGCGCTGCTCGCCGCACCCGACGACGACCCGCGCCTGCTCGCCGCCCTCCTCCTCACCCCGCACGCCGCCGCCGAGGCGGACGGGCTGCGGGCGGATCGCGTCGAGGCGGAGGCCGTCCGGCTGTTCGACACCGACCAGGACCACCTGGCCACCGTGCTGCGGCGGCTGGACCGCCTGCCCACCCTGGGCTGGGCCCTGCTCGGCGCCACCGTCGTCACCGCGCCCTGGACCTTCGTCACCGGTCTCGCCGACGTCCTCGGCCGCGCCTCCCAGGAAGGCGTCATCACCGCCTGGCTGCTCGAACTGCCCTCCGCCGCGATCGTCTTCGCCGCCGAGCTGTGGACCGCCGTGTACATCGGCCCGCTCCTCTACCACCCCCGGCACTCGCTGGCCGGACTCCTCATCCGCAGCGCCGAGCGCCCCGCCCGGCTGACCCGCTCCCGAGGCCGCCTCGGCCTCTTCGTCGCGGCCGCGCTGCTCCTGCTCGCGGTCCTCCTCGCCTTCTACGCCATCGACGCCGCGCCCTGGATCTGGCCGCTGACCTCGGCCGTCGCGGTCGCCGCCTGGAGCGTGCGGCGCTGCCTGGCGCGGCGCCGCACCCGCCGCGCCCACCGCACCCGCCGGACGGACGCCCGGCGGCCCCTCACCACGCCCGGCAGGACAGGAGAACAGGCATGAGCTCGGGTCTCGCCTTTCCGATGACCGACTTCATCGCGCCGGCCGTGAGCTTCCCGCCGCCCCCGCCCCTGGAGGCGCAGGCGCTGCCGCACACCGGCATGCTGCACGCCCACGACGCCGTCGGCCATGCCTCCGGCCACCTCGCCGACGCGGCTGGCCACGCCGTCCACGAGGCCGCCGACGCGGCGCTCCAGGTGCTCGGCTCGCTCAGCGGCGTCCTGCTCGCCGGCCGGGCCGCGCTGGTCACCACCCGCCTCCTGGCCGCGGCCGCGGTACGCGCCGCCGACGAACAGCGGTGCCTGGAGCGGCAGCAGGCGCTGGCCGCGACGGCCGCCGAACAGTGGCAGGCCGCCGCGTTCGCCGCCGTGCGCGTCAACGCCCGCAGACACGCCCTGCTGGCCCGGGCCGGCCGCGCCGCCCGCCCCGGCGCCGGGGGCGGCGGCCCCGCCGACGCCCCGCCCCGTCCCGACCTGCCCCCGCCGCTGACGCCCATCGGCGAACGTCTGTGCGACCTCCGTCAGGATCTGGCCCGGCTGGAGGAGGCCGTCCAGCGGGCCGAGGAACGGCACGCCGAGTGGGAGCAGCGGCGCCTGGCCGCCGCGCTGCGGGTGACGGAGGGCGACGACGACTTCCGGCGCGCCCTCGACGAGAGCCGGCGGCGCACCCTGCGGCGGTTCGCCGAGGAGCGCACCGCCGGCGCCGAGGAACGGCAGGTGCCCCGGCAGACCGCCGAACGGCGCGCGGCCCCGGGACTCGACGCGGACGAGGTCCGCGGCGCCGGCGCGGAGATCCTCGGCGAGCTGGACCCGCAGGCCGCGGCGGTGACCGCCGAACTGGCCGCCGCCGCGGTCGGGCACGCGGTGCGCCGCGCGGCCGACGACCCCCGCAGGGCCCGCATCCACCTCAACGAGGCGCGCAAGTTCGTCCGCGACGCCAACCGGGACGCCCGCCGCACCCGCGAGGCCGAGGAACGCGCCGCCCAGCTCCACGAGTTCCTCGCCTACCGGACCCCCGAGGGCGCCGAGGACATCGACCCGGCCTCCGACGCGCTCGCCCTGCTCCGCCGCGTCCTGGACGAGGGGGTGCCGCTCAGCCCGGCCGAGCGGGACCTCGTCGAACGCCGGGCGGAGGAGCGCCGCTGCGCCTTGGAGGACCTGTACGTCCGCGAGCAGTGCGCCGGCGCCCTCGCGGAACTGGCGCACCGGTTCGGCGGCCGGGCCACGGCCGCACGGCCCGAGGGGCAGGAACTGCGCCTGGACTGGACGCCCCCGGGCTGGGAGCCCGGCCACTGGCTCCGGGCCGGCCTCGTCGAGGGGAGCCTGCGCGTGGCGACCATGTACCGGGGGGCGCCGGGGGAGCGGACGCCCGAGCAGCGCGCCCTGGACGACGCCCGCTGCCACGAGACCCGTGAACTGCTCGGCCGTTTCCAGGAGATCACCGGCACGCTCGGCCTGGAGCTGGAGTTCACCCTGGAACAGACCGAGGGCGCGCTGCCGGGCGTGCTCGGGGAGGACGCCTGGAACCTGGACGACGTCCTGGACGACGTCGTCGCCGAGGAAGCCGGCCGGCGCGCGGCCCGGGAGCGGGACGCGTCCCGCGAGGGCCCCCGCCACCGGACCGCCGACGGCGACCGGCGCCGCTGAGGACGTCCGCAGGACCCGACCGTACGAAAGCGTACGAGCACATCCATGAACCCGTACGAGCACACCCATGGCGCCGCGCCCGCGGGCACCGGGAGGAACGATGGACCTGGCCAAGGGAGACCGGCTGCCGCCCTTCGTGGAGGAGCTGACCGGAACACTCGGCGTGCACGCGCAGTACGTCCTGCACGGCAACGTCCGCGATCTGCACCTGGTGCGCCGCCGCGGCCGGGACGAGTACCGCTCGCTGCTCGAAGTGCTGTGGAACCCGCTGCGGAAGATCGGCTACCAGGCGCTGGTGATCTGCGACCAGGTGGGCGGCTTCCGGGTGGCGGAGGTCGGCTCGGCCCGGGCGGACGTGGAGGAACTGCTCCACGGCGCCCACGACTTCCCCGGTCAGACGGCGGCCCAACGCCAGTCCGTGATCGAGCAGTTGAGGAACGTCACCACCGGATGGGCCGAGCAGCGCCAGGAGATGCTGCGTGGCGGCGCCCGGCTGCGGCCGCTGCGGGTGGCGCTGGTGGTCGACCACGCCTCCCGGCTCGTCACCGACCCCTCCCGGCTGACCCCGGACGAACGGGACTTCTTCCTCGCCTGCCTCAAACTCGCCCACGAGGCACAGCGGTTGCCCACCGTCAACGGCGACGTCATCGCGCCCGGGCCCGACCTGTTCAACCCGGTGATCTGGCTCGCCGACGGCGAGCGCGACCTGCCCGGCTGGCTGCTCTCGGGCAGCGAGCGCGTCCGCGCCGTGGCCGTCCCGGAGCCGGACGCGGACGAGCGCACGACGATGGCCCGCCTGCTGTGCGAGCAGCACGAGCGCGAGACGGGCCCGGCGTTCGACGACCCCTCCCGGCCGTCCGGCGAGCGGGAGGCGGAGCGGGCCCGGACGGTCGGCGCCTTCGCGCGGGCGGCGACGGGGATGAGCCTGCGGGCCATGGCGGAGAGCGTGGCGCTGGCCCGCTCCCGGAACATGCCGTTCGCCGCCGTGCCCGACGCCGTGCGGATCTACCGGCTCGGCGTGGAGAAGAACCCCTGGAGCCGCGACGAGATCCGGCAGCGCATCCTGCACGGCGAGGACCCCGGCAACCCCCGCTCCATCGTCCGGCGGGTGCTCGGCCAGGAGGCGGCCGTGGCGATGACCCTGGACATCCTCAAGCGCGCCGCGCTGGGACTGTCCGGGGCGCAGGCGACCAGCCCAGGGCACCGCCCGCGGGGCGTGCTGTTCTTCGCCGGCCCCACCGGAACCGGCAAGACCGAACTGGCCAAGGCGGTCGCCTCCGTCCTCTTCGACAGCGACCAGGCGTACCTCCGCTTCGACATGAGCGAGTTCTCGGCCGCCCACTCCGCCGACCGGCTGGTCGGCGCGCCCCCCGGCTACGTCGGCTACGAGGCGGGCGGCGAACTGACCTCCGCCGTACGGGAGAACCCCTTCCGGGTCGTCCTCTTCGACGAGATCGAGAAGGCCGACAAGGGCATCCTCGACAAGTTCCTCCAGGTGCTGGAGGACGGCCGGCTCACCGACGGCCAAGGTGTCACCACCTACTTCAGCGAGTGCGTCCTGATCTTCACCTCCAACCTCGGCGTGCAGCGCACGGACCCGAAGACACAGGAACGCGAGTGGATCGTCCAACCCGGCACGCCGTATCCGGAGTTGGAGGCGACCGTCAAGGACAACGTCAAGAAGCACTTCGACCAGGTCATCGGCCGCCCGGAGCTGATGAACCGGATCGGCGGCAACGTCGTCGTCTTCGACTTCATCGCCGACGAGGTCGCCGAGCGGATCTTCGACCTCCAGGTCGGCAACATCCAGCGGCAGTTGGCGCAGGGGCACCAACTCGTGCTGGAGATCGAGGACGGCGCGCGGGCCCGGCTCCTGGAGCACTGCACCCGGGACAAGTGGAACGGCGGCCGCGGCATCGGCATGGTGCTGGAGACCCACCTGATCAACCCACTCGCCCGCGAGCTGTTCGCCGCCTCCGAACTGGGGCCGGGCACCACGGTGGTGGTGACCGACGTGCGGCAGGCCGACAACGGGCGGGTCGACGTGTCGGTCGTGCTGAAGAGGGGAGGCGGTGCCGGTGCGGGCGCAGGGGAGTCCGGACGACGCTGACGCGCGCGCGGAACCGCTCGACGACGACGCCGGCGACCGCGCGGAAGGAGCCGACCGCGACGACCGCGAGGAAACGGCGGACGCGGACCCGGACGACGGGGAGGCGGTGGGCGAGGCGGACCCCGACGACTGGGAGGAGGTGGGGGAGGCGGCCGCGCCGGTCCGCCCCCCGCGTCCGCACCGCCCGGCGCCGCGGCCCCCTCAAACGCTCGGCGTGCGGTGCCCGCGGTGCCCCGCCCTCGTCCCCACCGGTCTTGCCGTGTGCCCCAGCTGTCTCGCCCCCGTCGCCGCCCGTGAGCGGGGCAGCGGCGCCGGACGGGCCGCGGGGCGGATCGCCGGGGGCGCGCTGCGGCTGGTCCTGCGAGGCGGGGCCGGGCACCTGGACGTGCCGCGCGGCGCCGTGCTCCGTCTGGGCCGCAGCGGCGGCTGGGCGCCCGAGGCGGCCGGGCTCCTGGCCGACGAGCCCTCGGTCTCGGCCCGGCACGCGACCGTCGAGCACACCGCGGACGGGGCCGCGTGGGTGACGGAGGTCCCGCAGGGCGCCACCAACGGCACCCGGGTCAACGAGCTGGTCCTCAGGCCGGGTTCGCGGTTCCGGCTGCGCAACGGCGACCGGGTGGGCCTCGGCCCGTGGGTCGACTTCGTCGTCCACGGGGTGGCGCGGGAACCCGGGGACGCGGGCGACTGAGCGCGCGGAACAGGGGCGTGCGCCTTGGCGCCTCGGCCCCGGGCGCCGCCCGGCGACGGCGCCTCAGCCCCGGGCGTCGCCGAGTGCGGCCACGGCGTCCTTGGCGGCCTTGATGGCGCCCTTGTTGATCTCGTCGGTGTCCGGCGCCTTCTTCGTCTCGAAGTCGCTGCCGTTGTACGTGATCACCACCAGCACGTTGGCGACGCGCGCCAGCACCATGCCCTCCCGGGTCTGCTGCTTGTCCTGGGTGGTCAGGTTCACCACCGAGTACGCCTCGTCGCCGAGACCGGGCACCGCGCCGCCGCCGCTCTTCTCGGCGGTGCGCTGCTGGTAAGACGTGCGCGCCGCGTCGGTCGACCGCATGACCTCGAAGGACACGTCGAGCCAGCGGTAGTCGTACCCCTTCAGCGCGTTCCAGGAGCAGGTGCGGCGCACCTGCTCGTCGGTGGACGGGATCTCCTTGCCCGCCGTCTTCGCGCCCGGCACCAGGGAGGCGACGGTCTTGGCGGCGACGGCCGTGCACGGCTTGGGCGCGGTCGTGTAGCTCTGCGCCGGCGCGGTCGGCGACGGCGCGTCGGCGGGGCCCGCACCGGCCGACGACCCGGCGGCGGCCGTCCGGGTCTCCTGTCCGGCGGCGCGCTGCGCACCCGCGGAGGGCGCCGCGAACGGCCCGGAGGTCAGCGCCCAGCCGGTGCAGGCGAGGACGAGGACCGGGCTGAGCCGCGCGGTGAGCGCGAGCGGAAGGGGGAATTCACGCACGGCGCACTTCTCGTGGTGGGGGACGGACGAAGCGGAGGGCGTCCACACTGTGGACGGTGGACGCCAGTGTCACACGAGTGGCTGTGGGGTGGAAGTGCCAACTCGCTCCGTACCCGGACGATCACGGGACCCCGCCGCCGACGCCTGGTTCGCCCCCCTGTGTCCGGTCGCCGGACGGCCGCCGCGCACCGGGCGGCGAGGCGCCGCGGCGGCCCTACGGCACCCGGGCCGTCCACTGGGGCGAGGCGAACTTCGTCCGGGCCAGCTCCTGGGCGCGGGCCAGCTCGCCGTCGGTGACCTCGCCGTCCGCCAGGCCGTACCGGCCGCGGAAGGAGTCGATCATCCGCTCGATGACGGCCTCGCGGGACAGTCCCGTCTGCCGGCGCAGCGGGTCCACCCGCTTCTTCGCACTCCTGGTGCCCTTGTCGGACAGCTTCTCCCGCCCGATCCGCAGCACCTCGACCATCTTGTCCGCGTCGATGTCGTAGGACATGGTCACGTGGTGCAGCACCGCGCCGGGCCGCCCCGCCGGGCCCACGATCCGCTTCTGCGCGGCGCCCGCGATCTTGCCCTGGTCGGTGGCGATGTCGTTGAGCGGCTGGTACCAGGCCCGGACGCCCAGCTCGCCGAGCGCGCCGAGCACCCAGTCGTCCAGGTAGGCGTAACTGTCCTGGAAGGACAGACCCTGCACCAGCGACTCGGGCACCGACAGCGAGTACGTGATCGTGTTGCCCGGCTCGACGAACATCGCGCCGCCGCCGGAGATCCGGCGCACCACCTCGACGCCGTGCCGGGCGGCGCCCTCGGCGTCCACCTCGTTGCGCAGCGACTGGAAGCTGCCGATGATCACCGCCGGGGCGGCCCACTCCCACACCCGCAGGGTCGGCGGCCGCAGACCGGCGGCCACCTGTGCCGTCAGCACCTCGTCCAGCGCCATGTGCAGGGCGGGGGACTGCGGGCCGTCGTGGACGAGCTGCCAGTCGTAGTCCGTCCAGTCGGTGGCGTGCGCCAGCGCGCGCCGCACGGCGACCGCGACGCCCTCGCAGGTCAGCCCGTACAGCACCGTGCCCGCGGGCAGCGCGGCCTCGATGCGGGCGGCGAGCGCGGCGGCGTCCGTGTCCGCCGGGACGCCCTCCAGCGCGGCGTTCACCGCCTCCAGCGCCTCGTCCGGCTCCAGGAAGAAGTCGCCCGCCACCCGTACGTGCCGCAGCACGCCGTCCTCGACCTCCACGTCCACGACGATGAGCTTGCCGCCGGGCACCTTGTACTCACCGTGCACTGCCAGGTCCTCCGTTCCCGCCGCAGCGGACAACGCCCGGGGCGGCCGGGGTGTTCCCGCCGCACCTGTGACGCGGCTGTGACCGGAACTGTGGCCTCCGTCACGGCTTCCCGGTGCCGGCCCCTGATGAGCCGGCCCGATGCGCAGATCCCTTCCGCTCGTGCTGCTCGCCGCGGGCCTCGCCCGCACGGCCTGCGCGTCCACCTCGGGCGCCCGCGCGAGCGGCACGCCGCCGCTGTCCGCCGACGACCCGCGGTACCGGCCGCTGGACGCCTACGGCGCCACCGACGCCGAGACCGCCGTGCTCGGCGAGTCCCGCTGGACCCTCGCCGAGGAGTGCATACGCGGCCTCGGCTTCGCCGGCCCGCGCCAGCTGCCGGTGACCCCGCGCGGTGCACGCCGCCGACGTACGCGGCCAGGACCGCCCGCCGGGCCCCGCGCCGGGCGGCCTCAGCCGCCCAGTTGCTTGCGCAGTACCGTCTGCAGCCCGATGAGGTTCGGGTTGGCGGAGTTGCGGTCCAGCCACGTCATCGTGACCGGTGTCCGCAGGTCGACGTCCTCGACCCGGACCACGGCCACCTCCCGCCGCTCGGCCTGGGCGCGCACCGCCAGCTCCGGCAGCAGCGCGCAGCCCATGCCGGCCGCCACGCACGCCCCCAGCGTGCCGATGCTCGACACCTGGGCGACCGGCTCCTCGGCGGCCGACGCCGCGAAGACGCCGTCGTACATCTCCCGGAAGCCGCAGCTGCGTTCGGTGGCCAGGAACGGTTCCCGGAACAGGTCGGCGAGCGGCGCCCGGCCGCGCCCGGCCAGCGGATGTTCCGGCGGGACGATGACCACCAGCGGTTCCTCCGCGAGCGTCTCGGCGCGCAGGCCGGCGTCCGGCGGCGGATCGCCGAAGGTCAGGCACACGTCCAGGTCGCCCCGGCGCACCGCCCGGTACAGCTCCCCCCGGTTGTCCTGGGCCACCCGCACCCGGGTCTGCGGATACAGCGACCGGTAGCGCGAGAGGACCCCGGGCAGCAGGTTGAGGCCCACCGTCTCCAGCGCGCCGACCGCCACCTCCGCACCCGGCCGGGACACCGCCCAGCGCGCCTCCTCCAGCAGCTTGAGGATGCGCTCGGTGTACTCCGCCAGCGTCACCCCCCGCGGCGTCAGCCGCACCCGCCGCTGCGTGCGGTCCAGCAGCTCCACGCCCAGCTCGCGTTCCAGCGCCTGGATCTGGTCGCTGACGCTGGACTGCGCGTAGTGCAACTCCTTCGCCGCCTGCGTGACGCTGAGCGTCCTGGCGACCGTTTCGAACGTTCGCAGATGCCGTAACTCCACGACCCCGGGCCCCCTCGCTGAACGATCGGCTGGGCCGATGCTACCCATAGGGCATTCCCGCCGTCACCAGCGACGATGGCCCGTTCCGGTCCGCTTGAATGGTGAGTGCCGCCCCGAACTCATCGGGTTCCACGGCGAGTTGCCGACATCAAAACGAAGGAGCCAACATGTCGACGCAGGCGGAACCGCAACGGGCTTCCGTCGCACCGGCACGAACCGACAAGCCCTCCCGGACCTTGCTGACCGGCCTCTCGCTCGGCTACTTCATGGTCCTGCTGGACATGACGATCGTCTCGGTGGCGCTGCCCGCCCTCTCCCGTGACCTCCACGTCGGGCTCAGCGGTCTGCAGTGGGTCACCAACGGCTACACCATCACGTTCGCCGCCCTGCTGCTCACCGCCGGCTGGCTGTCCGACCGCTACGGCGGCCGCCGCGTCTTCCTCTGGGGACTCGTCACCTTCGGCGTCCTCTCCGGCATCTCCGCCGCCGCCACCACGCTGGAGGCGCTGGTCGCCCTGCGCCTGGCACTCGGCGTCGCCGGGGCGCTGCTGCTCCCGGCCTCCCTCGCCGTGATCACCAACGCCTACGCCGACCCCGCCGACCGCGCCCGTGCGGTGGGCAACTGGGCGGCGATCACCGGAGCGGCCCTGGCGGCCGGACCGCTGGTCGGCGGCGCGCTCACCGACGCGGTGGGCTGGCGTGCCATCTTCCTGGTCAACGTGCCCCTCGCCCTGGTCAGCCTCGTCATCACCGTACGGCTGGCCCCCGAGACCGCCCGCAAGCAGCGCGGCGGCCTCGACGTCACCGGCCAGCTCAGCGCGGTCCTCGCCCTGGGCGCCCTGGTCTACGCCCTGATCGAGGGCCCGGACAAGGGCTGGAGCGGCGGCCCGGTGATCGGCGCCTTCGCCGTCACCCTCGTCGCGGCCGCGGTGTTCCTCGTCGCCGAGACCCGCGCCGGCGACGCGGCGATGCTGCCGCTGCGGATGTTCCGCAGCCGCGGCTTCTCCTCCGCGCTGGGCGCCGGGCTGCTCGCCAACTTCGGCCTGTCGGGCCTGCTGTTCGTGCTGTCGCTGTACTTCCAGGAGAGCCGCGGCTACTCCTCCTTCGGCGCCGGCCTGGCCTTCCTGCCGCTGACCCTGCCCACCGCCTTCAACCCCGTCTACACCGGACGCCTGGTCGGCCGGATCGGCCCGCGCCGCCCCGCCACCACCGGCTTCGTCCTCATGGGCGTCGGCGCGCTGCTCCAGGCGCCGTTCACCGGCGACGGCGCCGTGGACCTCACGGCCACCGTGACCGGTCTGCTCGCCTTCGGCTTCGGTGTCTCCTTCGCCCTGCCCGCGCTGGTCGCCGGCACCGTCGGCTCGGTGCCCGCCGAACTGGCCGGCATCGGCTCCGGCGCGCTCAACTCCGCCCGCCAGATCGGCGCGTCGCTCGGCGTCGCCGTCCTCGGCGTGATCCTCAACCTGTCCTCGGCCAACGCCGACGGCACCCGCTGGGCGCTCGTCGTCGGCGGCCTGGCCCTGCTGTCCGGCGCCCTCGTCACCGTGACGGGACTGCGGGGGCGCCCCGCGAACTGAGCGCACACCGCGCGCGAGGCGGCCGCGACCGACCCCGTTCCGACTGCGGCGCCCCGCCCCTTCGGCACCTGGGAACACCCGGCTCGTCCAACGGAGCGCGCCGTTTCCCGGATCGCCTTCGGGGCGCGGACGCGAGGTGCTGTGATATCCAGCGGACCGGATCGCGCGACGCGCGGCCGAAGCCCGGGTGTCCGGCCCGGGACGTCCGCGCACACCTGGCGGCGCCCGGCCACGACGGCGCCCACACCGCACACACACCGAGGTGACACACATGCGGTTCACCACCCGCCCCACCCTCCAGGGCACCTTCGGGATGGTGTCCTCCACCCACTGGCTGGCCTCCCAGTCGGCGATGGCCGTCCTGGAGAGCGGCGGCAACGCCTACGACGCGGCCGTGGCCGGCGCCTTCGTCCTGCACGTCGTCGAGCCGCACCTCAACGGCCCGGCCGGCGAGGCGCCGATCCTGCTCGCCCCGGCGGGCGGCGAGGTGCGGGTGCTGTGCGGACAGGGCGTCGCGCCGGCCGGCGCGAGCGTCGCCCACTACCGCGGCCTCGGTCTCGACCTGGTGCCCGGCACCGGGCCGCTGGCCGCCGCCGTCCCCGGCGCCTTCGACGCCTGGCTGCTCCTCCTGCGCGACCACGGCACCAGAGCACTCGACGAGGTTCTCGCCTACGCCATCGGCTACGCCGAACACGGCCACGCCCCCGTCGAGGGCGTCGGCGCGACCGTGGAGACCGTACGGGACCTGTTCACGACCGAGTGGACCTCCTCCGCCGAGGTCTACCTGCCCGGCGGCCGCGCGCCCGGGCCCGGCCGGCTGCTGCGCAACCCCGCCCTCGCCGCCACCTGGAAACGGCTGCTCGCCGAGACCGCTGGCGCCGCCGGCCGGGAGGCGCGCATCGACGCCGCACGCGAGGTGTGGCGCACCGGGTTCATCGCCGAGGCCCTGGTCCGGCAGGCCGGACGGCCCACCCTGGACACCAGCGGCGAGCGCCACACCGGCACCCTCACCGCCGCCGACCTCGCCGCCTGGTCCGCGAGTTACGAGACACCCGCGACGTACGACTGGAACGGCTGGACCGTGTGCAAGGCGGGCCCCTGGAGCCAGGGTCCCGTCCTCCTCCAGCAACTCGCCCTGTTGCCCGAGGAGTTGCCCGCCCACGACTCCGCCGACTACCTCCATCTGCTGATCGAGGGCTGCAAACTGGCGATGGCCGACCGGGAGGCGTGGTACGGCGACGCCGCCGAAGTGCCGCTGGCCGACCTGCTGTCGGCCGAGTACAACGCCGAACGCCGCCGGCTGATCGGCGAGCGCGCCGCCCTGGAGCTGCGGCCGGGCAGCCCCGGCGGACGGACGCCACGGCTCGGCGCGCACGCCCGCCGCGCCGCCGCACACGGGGCGGAGCCCACCGGCCCGGGCGTCGGCGAGCCCACCGTCGCCAAGCCGCCCACCTCCCCGGTGCCGGGCGAGCCGGTGGTCGCCGGCGACGGCGGCACCCGCGGCGACACCTGCCACCTCGACGTCGTCGACCGCTGGGGCAACATGGTCGCCGCCACACCCAGCGGGGGCTGGCTCCAGTCCAACCCCGTCGTGCCCGAACTCGGCTTCCCCCTCGGCACCCGGCTCCAGATGGCCTGGCCGGCCGAGGGCCTGCCCAACTCGCTCACACCCGGCCGCCGTCCGCGCACCACCCTCAGCCCGTCGATCGCCCTGCGCGACGGCGTGCCCGTCCTCGCCTTCGGCACACCCGGCGGCGACCAGCAGGACCAGTGGCAGCTGCACTTCCTGCTGGCCCTCGCCCGGCGCCCGGCCGTCCGCGGCGGGCTCGACCTCCAGGGCGCCGTCGACGCCCCGAACTGGCACACCGACGGCATCGTCGGATCCTTCTACCCGCGCGGCATGCTCCCGGGCAGCGTCACCGTCGAGTCCCGCACCGACCCCGCGACCGTCGCCGAACTGCGCCGCCGCGGCCACCGGGTGACCGTCGGCGGCCCCTGGTCGGAGGGCCGGCTGTGCGCGGTCGCCCGGGACCCGCTGACCGGCATCCTGTCGGCGGCGGCCAACCCGCGCGGCATGCAGGGCTACGCCGTCGGCCGCTGAACGGGGAACATGAAGGCGCCCCCCGGGTGTGCCGCGCGGCGGCCGCCGCCCGGCACCGGGTGTTCACGCCGATTCCATCCGGGGTGCACCCGGGCGGCGGGCGTTGTCACAGGTCCGTGCTCTCATGGAGGCATGATCGAAGAGACGGAAACCATCGAAGAGTTTCTCGTGCGCCACTCGGCCGACGTGGAGGAGGCGGTCCGCGCGGCCGCCGCGGCCGAGATCATGCCCCGCTTCTGCCGCCTCGCCGAGCACGAGGTCGACCAGAAGTCCGGCCCGCACGACCTGGTGACGGACGCCGACCGGCTGGCCGAGCGCTACCTCACCGACACGCTCGGCGCGCTGCTGCCCGGCTCGGTCGTGGTCGGCGAGGAGGCGGTGCACGCCGACCCCGCGGTCTACGACGCGCTGCACGGCGACGCCCCGGTCTGGATCGTCGACCCCGTCGACGGCACCCGGCAGTTCGTGCACGGCGACCCCGGCTTCTGCACCCTGGTCGCCCTCGCCCGGGGCGGCGTCCTGCTGGGCTCCTGGACCTACGCCCCCGCGCTCGACCTGATCGCCACCGCCGTACGCGGCCGGGGCGCCCTGCTCGGCGGGCGGCCGCTGCGCTCCGGCACACCCGACGCCGGCCGCGCCCTGCGGGTGGCCCACTCACACCCGGACTACACCACGGACGCACAGAAGCGCGGCCTGCTCGGCCTGTACCGGGACGGCGTCGAGCCCCGCGCCTGCGGCTCGGCCGGCCTGGAGTACCTCGCCGTCGCCCGGGGCGAGTTGGACGCCACCGCCTTCAGCTGGGAGGCCGCCTGGGACCACGCGGCGGGCCTGCTCCTGGTCGAGGAGGCGGGCGGTGCCCACCTGACCGGAGCCGGCACACCCTTCCGCGTCACCGGCGGCAACACCCTCCCCTTCACCGCCGCCCGCGACCGGGCGACGGCCCGCCGCGTCGTCGGCCTCCTGACCGAACCGGCGGCGCCGGGGGAGGCCCACGCGGCAGGATGAGGGCCCCCGGCGCCGAGCCACGAGCCCCCGCCCCGCCACAGGCGCCGCTCGCGGCGGGGCGGGGACCGCCGGCCCTCCGCCGCCCGGAGGGCTGGATGCCCCCGGGCCGGTCGCGCGGCATATCCTGAAGCCCAGTGGCCATCGGCTGACGAAGCCGAAGAAGCCGGCGAAGCCGACGAAGGGGTCCCGAGGTGGCGTCGATGCTCGATGCGGTCGTGGTGGGTGCGGGACCGAACGGACTGACCGCCGCCGTGGAACTGGCCCGGCGCGGATTCTCCGTGGCCGTCTTCGAAGCCCGCGGCACCGTCGGCGGCGGCGCCCGCACCGAGGAACTCACCCTCCCCGGCTTCCGCCACGACCCGTGCTCCGCCGCCCACCCCCTCGGCGTCAACTCGCCCGCCTTCCGCGCCCTGCCCCTGGAACGCCACGGCCTGGAGTGGCTCCACCCCGAGCTGCCCATGGCGCACCCCTTCCCGGACGGCACCGCCGCGGTCCTGGCCCGCTCCGTCGCCGAGACGGCGGCCTCCTTCGGACCGCGCGACGCGGGCGCCTACCGCAGACTGGTCGCACCGTTCCTGCCCCGCTGGGACACCCTGGCGCGCGACTTCATGTCCCTGCCGCTGACCGCCCTGCCGCGCGACCCGGTCACCCTCGCCCGCTTCGGCCTCACCGGCCTGCCGCCCTCCACCTGGCTGATGCGCCGCTTCCGCGACGAGCGCGCCAAGACCCTCTTCGCCGGCCTGGTCGCCCACGTCATGGCCCCGCTGAACGGCCTCGCCACCGGCGCCATCGGCCTGGTCTTCGCGCTGGCCGCGCACGCCCGCGGCTGGCCGGTGGCCCGCGGCGGCTCGCAGGCCGTCTCGGACGCCCTGACGGGATACCTGACGGAACTCGGCGGCGCCGTCCACACCGACTACGAGGTCAAACGCCTCGACGACCTGCCGCCCGCCCGGGCGTACGTCTTCGACACCTCGCCCACCGCCCTGGCCCGCATCGCCGGCCTCGGCCGCGCCTACGAGGGCTACCGCTACGGCCCCGGCGTCTTCAAGATCGACTACGCGCTGGACGGCCCCGTCCCGTGGACCGCCGAGGCACCCCGCGCCGCCGGCACCGTGCAGATCGGCGCCGACAGCGCGGAGATCGGCGCCGCCCTGAACGCCGCCTCCCGCGAGGGCCGCGCCCCCGAACGGCCCTTCCTCATCACGGTCCAGCCCAGCGTCGTCGACCCCACCCGGGCCCCGGCCGGCCAACACGTCTTCTGGGCGTACGGCCACGTCCCCAACGGCTGGAGCGGCGACCTCACCGACGCGATCGAACGCCAACTGGAGCGCTTCGCCCCCGGCTTCCGCGACCGCGTCCTCGCCCGCGCCACCGCGGGCCCGCCCCAACTCGCCGCCCGCAACGCCAACTACGTCGGCGGCGACATCGCCACCGGCTCGGTCGCGGGACTCCGGCTCCTGCTGCGCCCCCGGCCCACCCTGTTCCCGTACCACACCCAGCACCCGGCCGTCTTCCTCTGCTCCTCGGCCACCCCGCCGGGCCCCGGAGTGCACGGCATGTCGGGACACAACGCGGCCAAGGCCGTCTGGCGGAGACTGAGACAGACATGAGGCAGACATGAGCGCCGCCATCACCCTCGTCCGCGGCGACATCACCCGCCAGCGCGTCGACGCCCTCGTCAACGCCGCCAACTCCTCCCTGCTCGGCGGGGGAGGGGTGGACGGCGCGATCCACCGCCGCGGCGGCCCCGCGATCCTCACCGAGTGCCGTGCCCTGCGCGCGTCCCGCTACGGCCGCGGCCTGCCCACCGGCGAGGCCGTCGCCACCACCGCGGGCGCACTGGACGCCCGCTGGGTGATCCACACCGTCGGCCCGGTCTGGTCGGCCGGCGAGGACCGTTCGCACCTGCTGGTCTCCTGCCACCGCGCGTCGCTGCGGGTCGCCGACGAACTCGGCGCCCGCACGGTCGCCTTCCCGGCGATCTCCACCGGCGTCTACCGCTGGCCCCTGGACGACGCCGCCCGCATCGCCGTCGAGACGGTCCGGGACACGGCGACCGCGGTCGAGGAGGTCCGGTTTGTCCTCTTCGACCAGCCGGCCCACGAGGTGTTCGCCGCACGGATCGGCTGACGGCGCCAGAGCCGCCGTGAGTCCGGCCCGGCCCGCCCCGGCGGTTCAGCCGCCCCGCCGTACGGCTACCGTGGCGCGGACAGCCAGGCGCCGAGCCAGTGGAAGGCCATCGGATACGACGCCGCGAAGGTCTGGTAGTTGTGGCCCCCGCTGGACAGCAGCTGGGTGCGCACCTGGACGGAGGAGGTCGCGGAGGCGGCGAGGAACTTCTCGATGGAGGCGGGCGGACTCACCCGGTCCTGACGGGAGGTGGCCAGGAACAGGCTCACCCGCGCCTTGGAACGGGCGACCAGCTTGGTCGGGGTGTTCGCCGCGCGCAGCTCGGGGTCGGGGATGACGGAGGAGTCGCCCGTCAGCGGGTCGGGGTCGATGGCGGCGCCCGCCCCGAAGATCTTCGGATACTGCAAAGGCAGCTTCGCCGCGCAGTAACCGCCGGTCGAGTACCCCATCACACCCCAGCCGGAGTGCCCCTTCAGCGTGCGGAACTTGCGCTTGACCAGATCGGGGACGTCGTACGCCAGCCACGAGGCGACCTTGCGGTCGGGCAGGTCGCTGCAGTCGGTGTCCACGCTGCCCGGGTCGATCACCGGCATCACCATGATGAAGGGGTGCACCTTGCGCTGCTTCATCAGGTTCTCGAAGTCCCCGGGCATGCCGCCGTGCTCCACCCAGGACTGCGGCGAACCGGGCACCCCGTGCATCAGGATCAGCACCGGGAACCGCTTCCTGCGGTAGGCGGGCTCGTCGTACTGGGGCGGTGTCCACACCAGCACCTGACCGGACAGCGTGGAGTGCCCGCCCCGGAAATACGTGTCAAGCACGCCGTCACGCGTACTGTGGTTGAACTGCGCACGGCTCGCCGGCGGCCCCGGCATCGCGTCCGCGTTGGCCGAACTCGTCGTGCCCAGCAGGTCGGCCCAGGAGGCGTACAGCCCGTAGCTGTTGTTGATCCACGTCGCCACCACGGAGATGGCGACGACCTGGCACACCGCGATCATCACCCCGTGCGTCAGCCAGCGCAGGGCTCTGGGGCCGCCCACCTTGGGCCACAACGCCACCGTCCCCACCATCGCGAGGAACGTCGCGACGACGAGAACGAAGAAGAACGTCGTACCGGTCAGCGCCACACGGCCACCCTCTCCTAGCGGCGACCGTCTGCGACGGCGCCGTCCGAAACCGAGAAGCCGGTGCTTTCGCGGCGGCAGCCGCGAACCCCGGCACGCATCAGGATGCGAAAAAAAGGGCGTCGGTTGCCGCCCCGCACACCGCAACACTGTGATCCGGACGACCCCCACGATTCGGAGCGCACCAAGACACAACAGGGCCATGTCGGATTCCCGCCAGCTCAAAGGCCGCCGGTGCCCGATGCTGGAGTCATGCAGAACGGGATGCACACCGACCGGGACCGCTGCGTACGCGCCGTCCGGTCCAAGGACGCCCGCTTCGACGGCTGGTTCTTCACCGCCGTCCTGACCACCGGCATCTACTGCCGGCCGAGCTGCCCCGTGGTGCCGCCCAAGCCGGAGAACATGGTCTTCCACCCGAGCGCCGCCGCCTGCCAGCAGGCCGGGTTCCGGGCCTGCAAACGCTGCCGGCCCGACACCAGCCCCGGCTCCCCGGAGTGGAACCGGCGCGCCGACCTCGTGGCCCGCGCCATGCGGCTGATCGCCGACGGCGTCGTGGACCGCGACGGCGTCCCCGGCCTCGCCGCCCGCCTCGGCTACAGCACCCGCCAGATCGAACGGCAGCTGCTGGCCGAACTCGGCGCCGGACCCCTCGCGCTGGCCCGCGCCCAGCGCGCCCAGACCGCCCGGCTGCTGATCGAGACCACCCGCCTGCCGATGGCGGAGATCGCCTTCGCCGCCGGGTTCGCCTCCATCCGCGCCTTCAACGACACCGTGCGCGAGGTGTTCGCGCTGTCACCCGGCGAACTGCGCACCCGCGCCCCCGAGCCCACCACCCCCCAGACCACCGCCCCCGGCCGGACCCGCGCGGCCACCCCCGGCACCCTCACCCTGCGCCTCCCCTTCCGCGCCCCGCTCAACCCGGACAACCTCTTCGGCCACCTCGCGGCGACCGCGGTGCCCGGCGTCGAGGAGTGGCGCGACGGGGCGTACCGGCGCACGCTGCGCCTGCCGCACGGACCCGGCGTCGCCGCGCTCGCCCCGAAACCGGACCACGTGGCCTGCCGGCTCACCCTGGCCGACCTGCGCGACCTGCCCGTGGCCATCAGCCGCTGCCGGCGCCTGCTCGACCTGGACGCCGACCCGGTCGCCGTCGACGACCAGCTGCGCACCGACCCGGTGCTCGCCCCGCTGGTCGACAAGGCCCCGGGCCGGCGGGTGCCGCGCACGGTGGACGGGGCCGAGTTCGCCGTACGGGCCGTCCTGGGCCAGCAGGTCTCCACCGCCGCCGCCCGCACCCACGCGGCCCGCCTGGTCACCGCCCACGGCGACCCGGTCGACGACCCCGAGGGCGGCCTCACCCACCTCTTCCCCGCCCCCGAGGCACTGGCCGCGCTCGACCCGGCGGCACTGGCGATGCCCCGCACCCGCCGCACCACGTTCACCACCCTGGTGCGCGAACTCGCCGAGGGCGGCCTCCACCTGGGCGTGGAGAGCGACTGGCGGGAGACCCGCTCCCGGCTGCTGGCCCTGCCCGGCTTCGGCCCCTGGACGGTCGACGTGATCGCCATGCGCGCCCTCGGCGACCCCGACGCCTTCCTCCCCACCGACCTCGGCATCCGGCGCGCCGCCGCCGGACTGGGCCTGCCCGCCACACCCGCCGCCCTCACCGCCCGCGCGACGGCCTGGCAGCCCTGGCGCGCGTACGCCGTGCAGTACCTGTGGGCCACCGACAGCCACCCGATCAACTTCCTGCCCGTCTGACTGCCCGTCCGAGGGACGCACCATGAAACAGCACACCGTCATCGACAGCCCCTACGGCCCGCTCACCCTCGTCGCCGACGACGGCGTCCTGTGCGGCCTCTACATGACCGACCAGCGCCACCGGCCCCCGCGGGAGACGTTCGGCGAAAGCGCCGGCACGGCCGCCTTCCGGGCGGCCCAGGAGCAGCTGGCGTCCTACTTCGCGGGGGAGTTGAAGGAGTTCACCCTCGAACTGAGCCTGGCCGGAACCCCGTTCCAGCGCCGCGTGTGGGACGCGCTGCGCCGCATCCCCTACGGCGAGACCCGCTCGTACGGCCAACTGGCCACCGCCCTCGGCGCACCGGGCGCCTCCCGCGCCGTCGGCCTCGCCAACGGCCGCAACCCCGTGGGCATCATCGTCCCCTGCCACCGCGTGGTCGGCGCCGACGGCAGCCTGACCGGCTACGGCGGCGGACTGCCCCGCAAGAAGCGCCTCCTGGACTTCGAGACCGGCTCGGCGCTCTTCGACGTCTAGCACCGGCAGCCGGGGCGGCCGGGGCAGCTGGGGGAGCCGGGGAAGGGGGCGACGGTGCTACCGGCCGCCGGGCGCCGCCGTGTGGAACCTGCTCAGCGCCCAGACGATGACCAGGTCGAGGACCATCACGACGATGGACCACACCGGGTAGTACGGGATGAACATGAACTGGGTGATCAGGCTGACGCCCGCCACCGCGATGCCGGCCCCGCGGCCCCAGCTGCGGCCGGCCAGGATGCCCAGGCCGGCGACGACCAGCGCCAGCCCGATCGCGAGGTGCAGCCAGCCCCACGCGGTCAGGTCGAACCGGTACACGTATCCGGGCGGCGAGAACAGGGTGTCCTGGGCGATGCCGGTGACGCCCAGGAGGATGCTGAGCGGACCGCTCAGCATGAGCGCCGCCCCGGCGAACAGGGACGCGCTGTCGGTGCTCGCGCCGCGGCCGGGCCCGCCCTGTCCCGGCCGGATCTTGCCGGATGTCGTTGCCATGGCCTTCGCCTTCCTGTCCTGCGCGGTCGCCGTGGCACACGGCTTCGCGCGAGGCGAACCACGCTCCCCTGCCAGCCTGACCGCGATCCCCCGACGCCGCGACCGGAGTCCCGCGGCGCCGGGGATCAGGGGCGGGGCGGCACCCCGGGCGGTGGGTCAGCCGGCCCGGTGGCCGTTCTCCAGCTCCGCCGTGCTCGTGCCCCCGTCGAGCACCTCCAGGGCCGCCAGGACGCGGCGGCCGGTGGCGCCCGGCAGATGCGCGACCAGTTCGTCGCGGCCGACCAGACGCCAGGACAGCAGCTCCTCCTCCTGCAGCCGGATCGCCTTCAGCTCCTCGTCGGCCAGCACACCGCCGTCGAAGAGGTACGCCACCAGCGGCGGCCGGTCGGCGCCGGGCACCCAGTCGACCGCGAGCAGCCGGCCCAGCGCGCGGTCCAGGCCGATCTCCTCCAGGGTCTCGCGGCGCGCGCCCTGGCGCGGGCTCTCGCCCGTGTCGGACTCGATGGTGCCGCCCGGCAGCGCCCACCCCTCCCGGTAGTTCGGTTCGACCAGCAGCACCCGCCCCTGCGCGTCGCGGAAGAGGGCCGCGGCGGCGGCGAGGACACGGGGCAGCCCCGCGATGTACGTGGCGTAGTCGGGGACGTCTGGAGTGCTCATCCTGGAAGGGTATCCAGCCGTGTCCGTCTCCCACCTGCCCCACCCGGCCGGCCGGCCCGAGTCTCCGGCCAGGGCTTCTCAGGGTACGGGCGGGGCATGACGGCGGGGGCGGTCGCCGGTTATGGTCGCAGCGGCGCGACTGGCCCCGGTGTGCGGGGCCCGGAGAGCAAGGGGAACGCAAGGTGGCGGACGCTGCAGTGCACGGCACCCGTGGGGTGCTGATTGCCGCGGACAAGTTCAAGGGCTCGCTGACGGCCGTACAGGTCGCCGAGCGGGTGACGGCCGGGCTGCGCCGGGTCGCGCCGGGGCTGGAGGTGGAGGCGCTGCCGGTCGCCGACGGCGGTGACGGCACCGTGGACGCGGCGGTCGCGGCCGGGTTCGAGCGCCGCGAGGTACGGGTCGCCGGTCCCCTCGGCGAGGCGGTGACGGCCGCGTACGCGCTGCGCGGCGACACGGCGGTGGTGGAGATGGCCGAGGCCAGCGGGTTGCAGCGGCTGCCCGCCGGCGTCTTCGCGCCGCTCACCGCGTCGACGTACGGCTCCGGGGAGCTGCTGCGGGCCGCGCTGGACGCGGGCGCGCGGACGATCGTGTTCGGCGTCGGCGGCAGCGCGACCACCGACGGCGGCGCGGGCATGCTGGCGGCGCTGGGAGCGCGGTTCCGCACCGCGGCCGGAGAGCCGGTCGCGCCCGGCGGCGGCGGACTGGCCGACCTCGCGAGCGCGGATCTGTCCGGGCTGGACGAGCGGCTCGCCTCGGTCGAGTTCGTGCTCGCCAGCGACGTGGACAACCCGCTGACCGGCCCGAAGGGCGCTCCCGCGGTCTACGGCCCGCAGAAGGGCGCCTCGCC
Source organism: Streptomyces similanensis (assembly GCF_039543625.1). Lineage (NCBI taxonomy): Bacteria > Bacillati > Actinomycetota > Actinomycetes > Kitasatosporales > Streptomycetaceae > Streptomyces > Streptomyces similanensis. Next base: position 23,206 of record NZ_BAABKC010000095.1, read on the forward strand.
CGAGGACGTGGCGGCGCTGGACGCGGCGCTCGCGCACTTCGCGAAGGTGCTGGAGGCGGCGATCGGGCCGAAGGCGGCCGAGTACGCGGCCTCGCCGGGCGCCGGCGCGGCGGGCGGCATCGGGTACGGCGCGCTGATCCTCGGCGCGCGGTTCCGTGCCGGGATCGAGGTCATGCTCGACGTGCTGGGCTTCGCGCCGGCGTTGGAGCGGGCCTCCCTGGTGATCACCGGGGAGGGGTCGCTGGACGAGCAGACGCTGCACGGCAAGGCCCCGGCCGGGGTGGCTGCGGCGGCGCGTGCGGCGGGGCGGGAGGTCGTCGCGGTGTGCGGGCGGCTGGCGCTGCCGGTGGAGGAGCTGGGGCGGGCGGGGATCCGGCGGGCGTATCCGCTGACGTCCGTCGAGCCGGACGTCGAGAAGTGCATCGCGGAGGCGGGGCCGATCCTGGAGCGGGTCGCGGAGCAGATCGCACGGGACTTTTTGAGCTGAGCGGGGCGGGCGGTGGGGGATGTCGCCCCCGCCGCCCCTACCCGTCCCGTCCCCGGGGGCTGCCGCCCCCGGCCCCCCGCATCGGCCCCGAACGGGCCTCGTCCTCAAACGCCGGACGGGCTGGGTGGGGTGGTGGGGGGATCGCGGTGTCCCGCCTGACCGCCTCGTGTCCGAACATCCGACGGGCTGGAGGGGCGGCCCGAGCTGTGCGGCTACCGAGTCGGGTGGTGGGTGGGCATAGGCCGGGGGTCTGGGGGCGGAGCTCCCAGGGGGAGTACTCGCCGCGCATGCGAAAGGGCCCCGGACCGAAAGCGGTCCGGGGCCCTTCGCGGCGGAGCGTCACGGCAGCTGCGCCGCCCGCGCCTCACGCCGGTTGCCGCGGAAGTTGTTCACCCGGCGAGCCGTGGCGAACAACGGAATCACCGCACCCATCACCAGCTGGAGCGCACAGCCGGTCTGCAGCAGCAGCTGCCCGCTGGGCGCGTCGAAGGCCCAGCCGGCCAGCAGCCCCATCGACAGCACGATCCACCCGAGCATCGCCCCCGCGAGCCGGCCCCGCGGCTTGGGGTACTCCACGCGGCTCACCATCAGCCACGCCGTCCCCAGGATCGCCAGCAGCGTCGCCACGAACGGCAGCTCCAGCAGCACGATGGAGACCACCGTCAGCGCCCCGAAGGGCGAGGGCATGCCCTGGAACATGCCGTCCTTCAGCGTCACGCAGGAGAATCTCGCCAGCCGCAGCACCACCGCCAGCAGCACCACGATCGCGCTCAGCGCGGCCACCCTCTGGTGCGCGTCGTCGGCGACCATGCCGTAGACGAGGACGAAGTACGCCGGGGCCAGGCCGAAGCTGATCAGGTCGGAGAGGTTGTCCAGTTCCGCGCCCATGGGGGAGGAGCGCAGCTTGCGGGCCACCAGTCCGTCGAACAGGTCGAAGACCGCCGCGCACAGCATCAGGATGACCGCCGTGGCGGCGCTGTGCCGGGCCATGCCGTTCTCCGTGCTCCCGGTGAGGTGCGGGATCAGGATTCCGGTGGTCGTGAAGTACACGGCCATGAAGCCGCAGGTCGCGTTGCCCAGGGTGAGGGTGTCCGCTATCGACAGCCGGAGCGAGAGGGGCATCTCCTCCTCGTCGTCCAGCTCGTCGGCCTCGGGCACCCAGCCGGCCTGGGTGTCGGGATCAATCACGGTCAATGCGAGTCACCCCAGCCACGGTCTTCTGACCGACCTCGACGGCCACCTCCACGCCCTCGGGCAGGTAGAGGTCGACCCGCGAGCCGAAACGGATCAGGCCGACCCGCTCGCCCTGCTCCACCTTGGTGCCCGACGGGATGTACGGGACGATGCGGCGGGCGACGGCGCCGGCGATCTGGATCATCTCGATGTCACCGAGCTCGGTGTCGAAGTGCCAGACCACCCGCTCGTTGTTCTCGCTCTCCTTGTTGAACGCCGGAACGAACCCACCGGGGATGTGCTCGACCGAGGTGACCGTGCCGGCGAGCGGGGCGCGGTTGACGTGGACGTTCAGCGGGCTCATGAAGATGGCGACGCGGGTGCGGCCGTCCTTCCACGGCATGATGCTCTGCACCACACCGTCGGCGGGCGAGATGACCCGGCCCTGCGTGATCTCGCGCTCGGGGTCGCGGAAGAACCACAGCATCCCCGCCGCGAGCGCGGTGGCGGGGACGGCTACGGCCTTGGCCGCGCCCGAGCGGCGGGCGCGGACCAGGCTGACGGCTGCGGTGGCGACGGTCGGCAGAAGCCACGGCGATGCTCCGCGCGCGAGGCGTACGCCGGCGAGGCTGTCGCGAGGTGCAGAGGTTTGGCTGTGGGGCATGGATGACCTTCGTAGCGGATGATGCCGCGCTTTCGACGGGGGACGGCGGCTTTCCGCGATCGTAGCGGTTAAGGACCACAACTGGGTAAGCCGGGAAGCCGAGTCGGCGGCCGGTAACCGCTGACGGGGTGTGATCTTCTTCTCGGCGAAAACACCCCGTACGCGGACATTCAGCCTTGGAACCGATACTCTTCGAGCAGCCTGCGGCCGATGATCATTTTCTGGATCTCGGCGGTACCTTCACCGATGAGCAGCATCGGCGCCTCGCGGTAGAGACGCTCGATCTCGTACTCCTTGGAGAAGCCGTAGCCGCCGTGGATCCGGAAGGCGTCCTCGACGACCTCCTTGCAGTACTCCGAGGCCAGGTACTTGGCCATACCCGCCTCGAGGTCGTTGCGCTGCCCGGAGTCCTTCTTGCGGGCCGCGTTCACCATCATGGCATGCGCGGCCTCGACCTTGGTGGCCATTTCGGCCAGTTTGAACTGAATGGCCTGGTGCTGGGCGATCGGCTTGCCGAAGGTGCTGCGCTGCTGGGCGTATTGCACACCCAGCTCGAAGGCACGCTGCGCGACACCGCAGCCACGGGCCGCCACGTTCACCCGGCCGACCTCGACGCCGTCCATCATCTGGTAGAAGCCGCGGCCGGTGACCCCGCCGAGCACCCGGTCGGCCGGGACGCGCAGGCCGTCCATGATCAGCTCGGTGGTGTCGACGCCCTTGTAGCCCATCTTGTCGATCTTCCCCGGGATGGTGAGGCCGGGCCGGACCTCGCCGAAGCCGGGCTCCTTCTCCACCAGGAAGGTCGTCATGGACCTGTGCGGCGCGGTGCCCTCGGGGTGACCTTCGTCACTGCGGACCAGGACCGCCACCAGCGACGAGGTGCCGCCGTTGGTCAGCCACATCTTCTGGCCGGTCAGGACGTACTCGTCACCGTCCTTCACCGCCTTGGAGGAGATGGCCGACACATCCGAGCCGAGCGCCGGCTCCGACATCGAGAACGCGCCCCGGACGTCCCCGGCCGCCATGCGCGGCAGGAAGTGGTCCCGCTGCTCCCGCGTCCCGTGCTGCTTGAGCATGTACGCGACGATGAAGTGGGTGTTGATGATGCCGGACACCGACATCCAGCCGCGGGCGATCTCCTCCACGCACAGCGCGTAGGTCAGCAGCGACTCACCCAGGCCCCCGTACTCCTCGGGAATCATCAGACCGAACAGACCCAGCTCCTTGAGCCCGTCCACGATCGCCTGCGGGTACTCGTCGCGGTGCTCCAGCTCGGTCGCGACCGGGATGATCTCCTTGTCCACGAAGTCCCGGACGGTGGAGACGATCTCCTGCTGGACGTCCGAGAGGCCGTGGGTCTGGGCGAGACGGCTCATCTACTTCCCCTGTTCCTTCAGCTCGGGCCGGCCGGGCTGCTCTCCGCCGCGCTCCTTGATGTACGTCTCGGTCGGCACCATCACCTTGCGGCGGAACACGCACACCAGGGTGCCGTCCTGCTTGTAGCCCTTGGTCTCGACGTGGACGATGCCGCGGTCGTTCTTCGACTTCGAGGGCCACTTGTCGAGCACGGTCGTCTCGCCGTAGATCGTGTCGCCGTGGAAGGTCGGCGCCACGTGCCGGAGCGACTCGATCTCCAGGTTGGCGATCGCCTTGCCGGAGACGTCCGGGACGGACATGCCGAGCAGCAGGGAGTACACGTAGTTGCCCACGACGACGTTCTTGCCGAAGTCCGTCGTCGACTCCGCGTAGTGCGCGTCCAGGTGCAGCGGGTGGTGGTTCATGGTGAGCAGACAGAAGAGGTGGTCGTCGTACTCCGTGACCGTCTTGCCGGGCCAGTGCTTGTAGACGGCGCCGACCTCGAACTCCTCGTAGGTGCGTCCGAACTGCATCGCGCTCAGGCCTCCGGGATCTCGAACTTCGACGTGCGCCGCAGACCGGCCGCCCGTCCCTTGCCCGCGACGACCAGCGCCATCTTGCGGCTGGCCTCGTCGATCATCTCGTCGCCCAGCATCGCCGAGCCCTTCTTGCCGCCCGCCTCCGACGTGCAGTACTCGTAGGCGTCCAGGATCAGCTCGGCGTGGTCGTAGTCCTCCTGCGAGGGCGAGAACACCTCGTTGGCCGCGTCCACCTGGCCCGGGTGCAGTACCCACTTGCCGTCGAAGCCGAGCGCGGCGGCCCGGCCGGCCACCTCGCGGAAGCCGTCGACGTTGCGGATCTGGAGGTAGGGGCCGTCGATCGCCTGGAGGTCGTTGGCGCGGGCGGCCATCAGGATCTTCATCAGGATGTAGTGGTAGGCGTCCGCCGGGTAGCCGGGCGGCTGCTCGCCCACGACCAGCGACTTCATGTTGATCGACGCCATGAAGTCGGCCGGGCCGAAGATGATCGTCTCGATGCGCGGGGAGGCCTGCGCGATCTCGTTGACGTTGTTCAGGCCCTGGGCGTTCTCGATCTGCGCCTCGATGCCGATGCGGCCGACCTCGAAGCCCATCGTCTTCTCGATCTGGGTGAGCAGCAGGTCCAGCGCCACCACCTGCTGGGCGCTCTGCACCTTCGGCAGCATGATGCAGTCGAGGTTGGGACCGGCGCCCTCGACCACCGTCACGACGTCCCGGTACGTCCACTCGGTCGTCCAGTCGTTGACGCGCACGACCCTGGTCTTGCCCGTCCAGTCGCCCTCGTTGAGGAACTTGACGATGGTGTGCCGCGCCTCGGGCTTGGCCAGCGGCGCGCAGGCGTCCTCCAGGTCCAGGAAGACCTGGTCGGCGGGCAGGCCCTGCGCCTTCTCCAGGAAGCGCGGGTTGCTGCCCGGGACGGCCAGACACGAGCGCCGCGGGCGCAGGCGGTTGACGGGCGTACTCATGCGGGGACCTCCAGGGGGTCGAGCTTGTTCGCTTTCCGGATCTCGTCGACGATGGCGCCGATGATGCCGGTGATGTCGAAGTCCTTCGGGGTGAAGACCGCGGCCACGCCGGCGGCCCGCAGGTCTTCGGCGTCACCGTTCGGGATGATGCCACCGGCGATCACCGGAATGTCTGTGGCACCGGCCACACGCAGCCGGTCCAGCACGTCCGGCACCAGCTGCGCGTGCGAGCCGGACAGGATGGACAGGCCCACCGCGTGCACGTCCTCGGCCAGGGCGGCGTCCACGATCTGCTCCGGGGTGAGCCGGATGCCCTGGTAGACCACCTCGAAGCCGGCGTCGCGGGCCCGCACGGCGATCTGCTCGGCGCCGTTGGAGTGGCCGTCGAGACCCGGCTTGCCGACCAGGAAGCGCAGCTTGCCCACCCCCAGGTCCCGGGCGGTCAGCTCCACCTTGCGGCGCACCTCCGACAAGGCCGAGCCGGCCTCGGCGGTGACCGCCACCGGCGCGGACGACACGCCGGTCGGCGCGCGGAACTCGCCGAACACCTCGCGCAGCGCCCCGGCCCACTCGCCGGTGGTGACACCCGCGCGGGCGCACTCCAGGGTGGCCTCCATCAGGTTGGCGGTGCCCTTGGCGGCCTCCTTCAGCCGCTCCAGCGCCTTGCAGGGGCGCGGGTGGTTGAAGGGCGGCTGGTAGCGGGTGTCGCGCCAGTTCTTCAGCGCGGCGATCACCCGTGCCTCGACCGCCGGGTCGACCGTCTGGATCGCGGTGTCCAGGTCGGCGGTGAGCGGGTTGGGCTCGGTGCCCTCGAAGGCGTTGACGCCGACGATCTTCTCCTGGCCGGACTCGATCCGGGCCCGGCGCTCGGCGTGCGAGGCGACCAGCTGGGACTTCAGGTAGCCGGACTCCACGGCGGCCATCGCGCCGCCCAGCTCCTGGATGTGGTCGATCTCGGCGAACACCTCCTCGACCAGGGCGGCCACCTTCGCCTCGATCACCGTCGAGCCCTCGAAGATGTCGTCGTACTCCAGCAGGTCGCTCTCGTAGGCCAGCACCTGCTGGATGCGCAGCGACCACTGCTGGTCCCAGGGGCGGGGCAGCCCGAGGGCCTCGTTCCAGGCGGGCAGCTGCACGGCCCGCGCGCGGGCGTCCTTGGAGAGGGTGACGGCCAGCATCTCCAGCACGATCCGCTGGACGTTGTTCTCCGGCTGCGCCTCGGTCAGGCCGAGGGAGTTGACCTGGACGCCGTAGCGGAAGCGGCGGTGCTTGGGGTTCTCGATGCCGTACCGCTCGCGGGTGATCCGGTCCCAGATGCGGCCGAACGCCCGCATCTTGCACATCTCCTCGACGAAGCGGACGCCCGCGTTGACGAAGAAGGAGATCCGGCCCACGACGTCGCCCATGCGCTCCTGCGGCACCTGTCCGCTGTCGCGCACCGCGTCCAGGACGGCGATCGCGGTGGACATCGCGTACGCGATCTCCTGCACCGGCGTGGCCCCGGCCTCCTGCAGGTGGTAGCTGCAGATGTTGATCGGGTTCCACTTGGGCAGGTGGGAGACCGTGTACGCGATCATGTCCGTCGTCAGCCGGAGCGAGGGCCCGGGCGGGAACACGTGTGTGCCGCGGGACAGGTACTCCTTGACGATGTCGTTCTGGGTCGTGCCCTGGAGCTTGGTCAGGTCCGCGCCCTGCTCCTCGGCGACGACCTGGTAGAGCGCCAGCAGCCACATGGCGGTCGCGTTGATCGTCATCGAGGTGTTCATCTGCTCCAGGGGGATGTCCTGGAACAGCCGGCGCATGTCGCCCAGATGGGCGACCGGCACACCGACCCGGCCGACCTCGCCGCGGGCGAGGATGTGGTCGGAGTCGTAGCCGGTCTGCGTCGGCAGGTCGAACGCCACCGACAGACCCGTCTGACCCTTGGCGAGGTTGCGCCGGTACAGCTCGTTGGACGCCTCGGCCGTGGAGTGACCGGCGTACGTGCGCATGAGCCACGGCCGGTCCTTCTCCCGCCGGTCACCGGCAGGCTGACGCTCAGTCATGTGTGACCTCGGTGTCTCAGATGTTCCGGAAGCGGTTGATGGCGTCGAGGTGCTGGGCGCGCAGCTCCCCGTCGCGCACGCCGAGGCCCTCCTCGGGCGACAGGCACAGCACGCCGACCTTGCCCTGGTGGACGTTGCGGTGCACGTCGTGGGCGGCCTGGCCGGTGTCCTCCAGGGAGTACACTTTGGAGAGCGTCGGGTGGATCTTCCCCTTGGCGATCAGGCGGTTGGCCTCCCACGCCTCGCGGTAGTTGGCGAAGTGCGAGCCGATGATCCGCTTCAGCGACATCCACAGGTAGCGGTTGTCGTACTCGTGCATGTAGCCCGAGGTGGACGCGCAGGTGGTGATGGTGCCGCCCTTGCGGGTGACGAAGACGGAGGCGCCGAAGGTCTCGCGGCCGGGGTGCTCGAAGACGATGTCGATGTCCTCGCCGCCGGTCAGCTCGCGGATGCGCTTGCCGAAGCGCTTCCACTCCTTGGGGTCCTGGGTCTGCTCGTCCTTCCAGAACCTGTAGCCCTCGGCGTTGCGGTCGATGATCGCCTCGGCGCCCATCGACCGGCAGATCTCCGCCTTCTGCGGGCTGCTGACCACGCAGATCGGGTTGGCGCCGCCGGCCAGCGCGAACTGGGTGGCGTACGACCCGAGGCCGCCGCTCGCGCCCCAGATGAGCACGTTGTCGCCCTGCTTCATGCCGGCGCCGTTGCGGGAGACCAGCTGGCGGTAGGCGGTGGAGTTGACCAGGCCCGGGGCGGCGGCCTCCTCCCAGCTGAGGTGATCCGGCTTGGGCATCAGCTGGTTGGACTTGACCAGGGCGATCTCGGCGAGGCCGCCGAAGTTCGTCTCGAAGCCCCAGATGCGCTGCTCGGGGTCGAGCATGGTGTCGTTGTGGCCGTCGCTGGACTCCATCTCGACGGACAGGCAGTGCGCGACGACCTCGTCGCCGGGCTTCCAGGCGTTGACGCCGGGGCCGGTGCGCAGGACGACGCCGGCGAGGTCGGAGCCGATGATGTGGTACGGCAGGTCGTGCCGCTTGGCCAGGTCGTTGGTGCGGCCGTAGCGCTCCAGGAACCCGAAGGTGGACAGCGGCTCGAAGATCGAGGTCCACACGGAGTTGTAGTTCACGGAGGAGGCCATGACGGCCACCAGGGCCTCGCCCGGGCCGAGTTCGGGCAGCGGCACCTCGTCCAGGTGCAGCGACTTGCGCGGGTCCTTGTCGCGGGTCTCCAGGCCCGCGAACATCTCCGTCTCGTCCTTGTGCACGGTGATCGCGCGGTACGACTCGGGGAGCGGCATGGCGGCGAAGTCGGCGGACGTGGCGTCCTGCGACTGGATCGCGTCCAGGATGTCCTTCACGGTCACGGTGTTGCCTCCGGCGGTGAGCGCCCTGAGGGAGGGGCGCTGAGGGGTACGTCGGTGCTGCTGGGGTGTTTCGGTGAGGGGCGCCGTCGGTTCGGCTGGTGGTGCGGGGCAGCGCTTGGTGGCGCGGGAGGGTGCCTGTGACGCAGGCGTCCGGGCGGGCAGGCCATCGGTCTGCCGGGACAGCCGGCGCGCGTACGGTTCGCCGCGCTCCGGCCGCTCGGACCTCTTCAACGTATGACACCGCGTGTCAGCTGGCAAGGCACTGAGTGCCAGGAATTCCGCTCAGGCGAAATCTTTACGTAACAAATGAGCGATGATCGATCGAATGCCCGCTCAAGGCCCCCCGAAAAGCCCCCCTGACATGCCAAAACGGCCACCCCGAAGGATGGCCGTCATCACAGCGACTTGCTTGCTCTGGGCGAGCCCCCCAGGGGCGCGGGGAACTGCGCACCCAGCCACAACCCACCCGCACCCGCCCAGGAACCGCTCTCACCGACCCCGTAGGCACCCGGCAAAACACATCTCAGCGGCCCTTCAGGGCCTCCTCGATCGTCCGCATGACCTCGTCCAGCGGAGCATCCGTACGCGCGACCGTGACCAGGACCTCCCCCTGGTGGGACACTGTCGCGCCCGCGGGGGCCGCGGGGGCGGAAGGGGCCGCCGAAGCACTGCGCCCCGCCCCGATCCCGCTGCCGAACGTCTTGCGCACGATCGCGAAGGCGTGATCCAGCTGCGTCTCCACGTCGCCCTGGCCGCCCGCCCGCAGCCAGCGCCGCAGTACGTGGTTGTGCGCGGTGACCACAGCGGAGGCGGCCACCTCCGCCAGCAGCGGATCGTCGTTGGCGTCGTCCGCGTGCGCGCGCTCGTCGAAGTGGCCCAGCAGATAGCGGGTGAACAGCCGCTCGTAACGGGCCACCGAGGCGATCTCCGCCTCGCGCAGCGTCGGGACCTCGCGGGTCAGCTTGTAGCGGGCCACCGAGATGTCCGGCCGCGCCGCGTACATCTTCATGACCTCCTTGATCCCCCGGCACACCGTGTCGAGCGGGTGCTCGTGCGCGGGCGCGGCGTTGAGGACCGCCTCGGCGCGGATCAGGGTGTCGTCGTGGTCCGGGAAGATCGCCTCCTCCTTGGACCGGAAGTGGCGGAAGAAGGTGCGGCGGGCGACCCCGGCCGCCGCGGCGATCTCGTCGACCGTGGTCGCCTCGTACCCCTTCGTCGCGAACAGCTCCATCGCGGCGGCGGCCAGCTCCCGGCGCATCTTCAGCCGTTGGGCGGCGGCACGGGAGCCCGCGGCGCTCTCCGGCGCGTCGGGCGTGGCGGGGGTGCGTGAGGTCTTGGCGGGCTGGGGCATGACCCGAACGTACTGCATGTGCGCTCTGTGGTGCGCGGGTCCCCGGCTTCCGCCGCCCCGGGCGGGCGGGGGCGGAGCGGCCGGCTCCAGCAGACCACCCCACTCCCGCCCGTCCCCGGGCCGCTCGCCGGACGGCTCAGCGGCGGGCATATTCGCGGAAGCCGCGGCCCGTCTTGCGGCCGAGGCAGCCCGCGGCGACCAGGTGCTCCAGCAGCGGCGCCGGCGCCAGACCCGGGTCGCGGAACTCCCGGTGCAGGACCTTCTCGATGGCCAGCGAGACGTCCAGGCCGACCACGTCCAGCAGCTCGAAGGGCCCCATCGGGTAGCCGCCGCCGAGCTTCATCGCCGCGTCGATGTCGTCCAGCGTCGCGTAGTGCTCCTGGACCATCTTGATCGCGTTGTTGAGGTACGGGAACAGCAGCGCGTTCACGATGAAACCGGCCCGGTCGCCGCAGTCGACGGCGTGCTTCCTGATCCGCCCGCACACCTCGCGGACCGTGGCGTGCACGTCCTCGGCGGTCAGCACGGTGCGCACCACCTCGACCAGCTTCATGGCCGGCGCCGGGTTGAAGAAGTGCATGCCGATCACGTCCTGCGGACGCGAGGTGGCGCGGGCGCAGGCGACCACCGGCAGCGAGGAGGTGGTGGTGGCGAGCACCGCGCCCGGCTTGCAGACCTTGTCCAGCGTCGCGAACAGCTGCTGCTTGACGGCCAGGTCCTCGGCGACGGCCTCCACGGCCAGGTCCACGTCGGCGAAGTCGTCGTAGGAGCCGGTCGCCGTGATCCGGTCCAGGGTCTGCGCGGCGGCCTCGGCGGTCAGCCGCCCCTTGTCGACGGAGCGCGCGAGCGACTTGCCGATCCGGGCCCGGGCGGTCTGCGCCTTCTCCGCGCTGCGCGCGGCGAGCACGACCTCGTACCCGGCCTTGGCGAAGACCTCCGCGATGCCGGAGGCCATGGTGCCCGACCCGGCCACGCCGACGGAGCGCACCGGCCGGCCCGCGGTGAGCGCGCCGCCCTCCGGCGGGGTCAGCGCGTCGCGCACCACGACGGCGCTGCCCGGCGCCTCGTAGGTGTAGAAGCCGCGGCCCGCCTTGCGGCCGGTCAGCCCCGCCTCGCTGAGCTGCTTGAGGATCGGCGCGGGAGCGTGCAGCCGGTCGCGCGACTCGGCGTACATGGCCTCCAGGACCGTGCGCGCGGTGTCCACGCCGATCAGGTCCAGCAGGGCGAGCGGGCCCATCGGCAGACCGCAGCCCAGCCGCATCGCGGCGTCGATGTCCTCGCGGGAGGCGTAGCGCGCCTCGTACATCGCGGCGGCCTGGTTGAGGTAGCCGAACAGCAGCCCGTCGGCGACGAAGCCGGGCCGGTCGCCGACCGCGACGGGCTCCTTGCCCAGCTCCAGGGCGAGGTCGGTGACGGCGGCGACGGCCTGCGGGGCGGTCAGCACCGAGGAGACCACCTCGACCAGCTTCATCGCCTGCGCCGGGTTGAAGAAGTGCAGGCCGAGGACGCGCTCGGGGTGGGCGGAGTCGGCGGCCAGCCGGGTCACCGACAGCGCGTTGGTGCCGGTGGCCAGGATCGCGCCGGGCCGCACCACGGAGTCCAGCTCGCGGAAGATCTGCTGCTTGATCTCGTACGACTCCGGCGCCACCTCGATGACGAGGTCGGCGTCGGCGGCGGCGGTCAGTTCGGTGGCGGTGCGCACGCGGCCGAGGACGTCCGCGCGCTCCTGCTCGGTGAGCCGGCCGCGCTCCACGGCGCGGGCGGTGGACGCCTCCAGGGCGGAGAGCGCCTTGGCGGTCGCGGCCTCGCTGATGTCGATGCCGACGACCTCGCGGCCGGCCCGGGCGAGGACTTCGGTGATGCCGGCGCCCATGGTGCCGAGACCGACCACGGCGATCGTCTTCAGCGGGGACAGCGGGCTGTCGGAGAGGGGAGTGGCCATCGCGGGACTCCAGGAATGAGGGGTGACGACTGGGAACGCGACCGGGTGCGCCGAGGGGCGCACCGGGTGCGTGAGGGATGCGCGGGAAAAGAGGGTGCGGGTGTTGCCGGGCTACGAGCGCACACGCCCGGTGCCGGTCGCCGCGGACGCGCACACGTCCGGGCAGCGGCGGAAGACCGACCGGCTCTGTCCCGAAGCCGGGTCGTACTGCGGTGCGAGCGGTACGGGCCGCGCATGGCTGCGTGCCGTACCTGGTGCACCGAACCGACAGCACTCGCGGCGGCTGCGTCACCAGGCCGCTGCGAGGCGGTGCGAGTGGGTAACTCGCTCGTCTGAGCTTAACCCGTGGGTAACGAGCGCGCTACCCCCTTGAGTTTGCGATCCGGGTCCCGCACCGCCCGCCGCGCCCCTACGCTGACTGCCGTGGACGAAGAGTTGCGATCACTCACGGAGCGCTTACGGCAGGAGTCGGGCGACACGGCGGCCTACCGGCGGCTGGCGGCCGCCGGCGACCCGGACGAACTGGCCGGCGTCCTCACCGCCCCCGCGCAGCCGCTGTGGGCCCGTGAACTGGCCGCGGTCCGACTGGGGATCGCGGGCGACCGGCGGGCCTTCGAAGCCCTCGTCCTGCTCCTCAACCACCGCGACCCGCAGCGCTGCGCCGCCGCCGCGTACGCGCTGGCCCGCCTCGGCGACCCGCGCACGGCCCGCGCGGCCGCGGCCCTGGCCACCAACGAACTGCGCGTCGCCTACGCCCTGCACCCGGTGCGCCTGCTGACCCGGCTGCGCGCCCCCGAGTCGGTCCCCGCCCTCATCACCACCCTGCGCCGCCGGCTGCGCCCGCACGACCCCTACCGCAAGGTCGCCCTCGCCTGCGTGGAGGGCCTGGGCGACCTGGCCGACGCCCGCGCCCGCCCCGTCCTCACCGAGGCCCTGGCCCACCCCGCCCTCGCCGAAGCGGCGGTCCGCGCCCTGGCCCGTCTCCCGCGCCAGGGCTGACGCCGCCGGCGCGCCCAGCCGGCGAGTCCGCCCCCGACGGCCCGTCAGACGACGGACCGCCGAGGGCGGGGAGCGACCTGCTCAGCCGTGGAAGCGGACCAAGCGGTGCAGTGCGGCGCCCGGCGCGGTGTTCGCCGGGTCGGCGGCCGTCTTGGTGGCCGTCGCCTTCGCGGCCTGCGGCTTGGGGTCGGGCAACTTCTGGCAGACCGCGTCCGCCGTGGCCCCGGCGCGGTCGCGCGGCACCGTGCCGTCGCTCAGATACGTCGACAGATACGTGTCGAGGCAGGTGTTGCCGCTCAGCGTGATGCCGTGGTTGCCGCCGCCCTGCTCGACGACCAGGCTGGAGCGGGCCAGCAGGCGGTGCACCGTCACACCGCCCTGGTACGGGGTGGCCGCGTCGTTCGTCGCCTGGAACAGCAGCACCGGCGGCAGCTTGGCGTTGGCGATGTTCACGGGGCGCTTGGCGGCGGTCGGCCAGAAGGCGCAGGGCGCGTTGTACCAGGCGTTGTTCCAGGCCATGAACGGCGTCTTGTCGTACACCGCCCAGTTGTCCTTGCGCCACTGCCGCCAGTCCCGCGGCCAGGAGACGTCACGGCACTGCACCGAGGTGTAGACGCCGTAGCCGTTGTCGCCGGAGGCGTCCACGGCGCCGTAGGTGTCGTACGCGTCGACCAGCGCACCGGCGTCCTGGTGGTTCACGTACGCCGCGAACGCCTTGGCGAGGTCGGGCCAGTAGCCGTTGTAGTAGCCGCCCGGCATGAAGGTGTCCTCCAGCTCCGAGGCCCCGACCCTGCCGCCCGCCGGCTTCTTGGCGAGCGCGGCCCGCATCGCGTACCACTTGGCCGTCACCTCGGCCGGGTCCGTGCCGAGGTGGTATGTCGCGTCGTACTTGGCGATCCAGGCCATGAAGGCGCGGTGGCGGGCGTCGAAGGCGTAGTCCTGCTGGAGGTTGTCGTCGTACCAGACGCCGGTCGGGTCGACCACGGAGTCCAGGACCAGCCGGCGCACCCGCTCGGGGAAGAGCTTGGCGTACACCGCGCCGAGGTAGGTGCCGTAGGAGTAGCCGAAGTAGTTGATCTTCTGAGCGCCGAGCGCCCGGCGGATCGAGTCCATGTCGGTCGCCGCGTTGACGGTGTTGATGTACGGCAGCAGGTCGGCGTGCTTCTTGCCGCAGGCCGCCGCGTAGGACTTCACCCGGGCGAGGTTGGCCTGTTCGAGCGCGGGCGTGCTCGGCACCGAGTCCGGGCGCACCGGGTTGAAGTAGCCGGGCGCGCAGTCCAGGGCCGGCTTGCTCGCGCCCACGCCGCGCGGGTCGAAGCCGATGACGTCGTACTCGGCCGCCACGGCCTTGGGCAGCGAGGACGCCACGAAGGCGGCGAGCGAGAGCCCGCTGCCGCCGGGACCGCCGGGGTTGACCAGCAGCGGGCCCTGGTACGTCTTCGCGGTGTGCGGCACGCGGGACAGCGCTAGGGTGATCTTCCGGCCGGCGGGGTGCGCGTAGTCGAGCGGCACCTGAACGGCCGCGCACTGAAGGGTCGGGTAGTCGGCGGTGCCGCACTTCTTCCAGCCGGCCTTGGCGACGGGAGCGGCGGCCGCGGCGTGCGAGGCGTCGGCCTCGGCGGGAACGGCCGTGACGGAACCGGCCAGGACGACGGCGGCACCGCACAGCACGGCAGCGCGTTTTCTCATGGGTCCTCCGGGGACGGAGCGGCTGCGGACCACGGGACTCGTGATCCACGCCGCATCGTCCCGGAAACAACCCCCGGAAGAACGCGTTCTGACGATTCTTGACCCAATCGGTCCGAGCGATGCGCTCGAACGATCAAGCGTGAGTGAAAGTCGAAACGATTCGAACAATCGCGCCTACGCGTACGCGTGGGCCTACTTGTAGAAGATCTCCACACCGCCGTGGTGCGAGCAGGCGCCCTGGTGGTGGGCGGCGTAGGAGTAGGTGCCGTCGTTGCACAGGGCGGTGGCCCCGTTCCCGCCGCCGGAACTGCCCGACGTGCTGGAGCCGCCCCCGGAACCGGAGCCGCCGGACGATCCCGAGCCACCGCTCCCGGACGACCCTCCGCTGCCCGTATCGGCGGCGGCCGCGTGCGCGGTGACGGTCACCTTCACCTTGACCGTCTTCGTCGCGGTCACCGTCGGAACGGCCGTCGGCGTGGCGGTCACGGTCTCCGTGGCGGTGGGGGTGACGGTGGCGGTGGCCGTGGTGGTGACCGTGGCCGCCGGCTGCACCTTGGCGGCGGCCGGCTTGGCGTCCTTCCCACTGTCCTGCCCGTCGGCGCCGATGCTCGCGCCGACGACGAGGGCGAGCCCCAACGCGGGCAACGCGTACCGCTTCCGCGCCCACTTGGGCGCGGGCCGGACCGGCTGCGGCGGCGCGGCGTACGGATTGGTCATGTGTCCCCCCAGGGAATGTGACCGGCACCGACGAGGGGGCCGGTTGCTGCGGCGCGCCGCGTCGGTACAGCGGTCACCCGTGCGCGGCGTCCGGGCACCTCCACGCCCCGGCGACACCGGCGAGCGTTCATACTAACCACACTATCTCCACATCATCTACACAACGCCGGTTTCCAGGGGCGCCTTTGAGCTGGCGTCAATCCTGGGACCGCGGCGCCTCAGGCGTGCTGTGCCCTGCCGAGGGCATCGACCTGGCTCTTCAGCAGTCGCCCGTCCGGCTGCGGGAGGAAAGAGCGCTTCTTCGCATCGGAGAGTTGGCCGCCGGCGCCGGTGTCCGCCACGTCGGTGAGGGTCGCTTCTCCTGAGCGGATAGTCGTGACCAGGACGTATGTGTCTGATGTGAACCCGTTGACGGTCGTGACCCAGTGCATCCGGAAGCTGATGGAGGCGTCACCCGCCGGTACCTGGTCCTCGGCTCGCGCGACGTCCACGCTCAGGCGGTCGCCGTAGCGGCTGGGCATGGAGAAGGACGGACATGCGTCGAGCGCCGTGGTCAAGGAGGCGAGGTGCGCGGCGGCGCCACGGGGGCGATAGCTGGTGAAGGTCAGGATCTCGGTCGGCGGGGCGAACTTCAGGGCGGATATGGGGACCCGGGCGCCGGCCGCCGAGTCGGCGAAGACGCCCGATCTCGCGTCCTCGAGTGGTTGGCACGCCGCGGACCGCACGCTGTGATCGGACTTCTCGGCGCCGGTTCTCGTCTCTGGCGCGCCGTTGACGCTGTAGCCCGGCAGGGCGCCTTGCCGGGGAAGGGCTGCCGCCAACTCTGCGGTGGTGAGGGGCTGTTCCTCTGTCGTCGACGGCTTCGGTGACAGGGCGGGAGACGACGACACGGACTTGTCGGCAGTGTCGTCCCCTCCCGACGCGCAGCCGCCCGCGAGAGCGAGCACAGCGCCTGCGGCAACGGCGACGAGGGAGCGACTGCCCCGGCTGGGTGACATGCCACTCCCCATACTCGAACAAAGAATCGTATGGAGTGTAGTCGGCGATCGACATTTCGAAGGCCGGTGCGTCGAACGGGCGCAGGACGACCTCCGTGGCCCTGGGAGGCGGCGGCGTCAAGGACTACCGGGACCGCTCACCGCCTTCAGATCAGCGAGAGTTGCACCGGCTCGGGAGAGGCGGGTGCATGCGGGCCGCGGGGACTTTGTCACGTCCGGCGGACGTCGTCAGGCCGGCCGTCGGCCGACCGCCAGCAGGTGGGAACTCGCCGCCAGCAGCTCCGGGTACGGCTCGGCCATCCGCGCTGCGATCAACGCCGATTCGAACAGGGCGCTGTCGCGGAAGTCGCCGCCGGTGGTCCGCTCGGCCGCAGCGAGCATGGACCAGGCCGGACCCTCGACGCCGAACACCTCGGCGCCCTCGAAGCCGGCCGCGGTGATCTCGTCGCGCAACTGCTCGCCGCTGTGGAAGTACGCGGCGGTGAACGCCTTCTTCCCGTCGTGGATCTGGGAAGCGAGGATGCCGCCGATGCTCTCCTGCACGGCCGGCTTGTGGAGGTGCGCGAAGGCCGTGTGCTCGAACAGGCTGGAGTACCGGTTGATGCCGGCTGCGGCCAGCAGGCCACCGGGCCTGAGCGCGCGGTAAGCCTCGGCGAGGGCCTGCCGACGGTCGTCCTCGTCGATGAGGTGGTAGAGCGGGCCGAGGAGCAAGACGACGTCCGCCCCTCCGTCGGGGGCGGTGAGCTTACGGGCGTCGCCGACTTCGACGGTCGCGCCGGTGGCCCGGGCCTGGTCGACATGCCGGGGGATCGGGTCGACCAGGTGTACGCGGTAACCGTCCTGGACCAGCCATCGGGCGTGAGCACCGGGGCCACCGCCGACATCAAGGACGCGGGCCGGCGGTGCCGGAAGGTAGCGGTGGAGCAGTTCCTGGGTGCGTACCATTTCCAGGCGCCCGTCGGCCGTGCTGGCCAGCCGATTCGCCTCATCAATGGTCTCGCTGTAGAACCTCGCGATCTCCGGCGCTAGCTCAGGAAGGGTCATGCGGGCATTCTGGTCCCGAAGAGTGGACCAGTCCAGTGATCGGAAACTTGCATCATGCCCCTGCTGAAGTACGAGCAGATCGCCGAAGATCTCCGGACCCGCATCGAGAGCGGCGAGTTCGGGCCGGGCGATCTGCTGCCCTCGGGTCGTGACCTCGCCCAACAGTGGCACGTCTCACGGGCCACGGTGGTCAAGGCATACGAGGTACTCAGGGGTGACGGCCTGGTCGTCACGAAGCAGGGCACGGGGTTCACTGTCACCGAGACGCCGATCGCCAGGCCGGCGGGCGGCCGCCGTGCCGGCTCCAAGCGTGTCGCCGGTGGTGCCGCCTACCGGCGCCTGGGCATGCCGGACCGACTCGTACCACCCGCACACGTCGTGGATGTCCTCGCCCTGAAGCCCGGTCAGACCGCACTGCGGCGGATGCGCTTGGTCCTCCTCGAAGACGGCTCCCCAGGGACACTTGTCACCGCCTGGTTCCCGCCTGACATCGCCGACGCTGCCCCTCGCCTGGCACTGCCGGGCCCCATCGCCGAGGGCACCACGCACTACGTGCGCAGGGAAACCGGGCGATCGCCCAGGGAGGGCGTCGACACCACTACGGTCCGCCTGGCCAGCAACGAGGAGTCGCATCTGCTGGAGGTGGTCCAGCCGGCCGCCGTCGCTGTCATCCTGCACACGGCCTACGACGACGACCACCGCGCCCTCGTCTGCGAGGAGGGCGTCACCCCCGCGCACGTTTTCGAACAGACCGAGACATATCCCATGGGATAGCACTTCCTCTAAGCGACTTGACTGGACCGGTCCACCGATGACCATCCGCGTGTATACGGTGCGCGGCGACGGCACGCGCACCGAGCCGCGCGCCGTCGTGACCGTACCCCACAGTCACCAGCCCGAGCCCACCCCGATGAGCTTCGTGAGCCCGCCCTGCGCCTGCCCGCTCCACCGTGCGGCGGAGCCGCAGACGCGCGAGGCGCAGCCGGAGTCCGTCGAGTGAACGGCGTCGACGCGAAGCCTGAAGGCGTGGCGCTCGCCTCTGTGACGGTGCGCGCCGCCGCGGGCTGGTTCCTGGACCAGAAGGCCCTCCCGCGCCACGGCACCATGAGGGCCTTCGAGGACGGCTTTCGCAGGACCCTCGAAGGGCTGATCCCGCGAGTCGAGGATCTCGCCGGCGCCATGGCGGCCGACGAGGTGCCCGCGAGAGTGGCCCTGGCCGCGCTCGCGGAGGCCCGCCGACGGCTCGCCGAGCCTGAGGCTCCGGGACTGCGGGGCGAGTTCGAGCGAGTGAAGAAGATCGCCGAGTCGGTCCTCGCCGCATGTGACCACCACGACGCCCTGACCGGCCTTCGGACGTGCCTGCTGTGCGACAAGCCCATCCAGCCCGGCGAGGACTGGGAGCCGTTCCAAGGCGGCCGAGTCCTCGCCGAGGGCAGTCGGCCCGGCCGAGTCCACCTCCTCTGCGCCGCCCGAGACCGACAGGTCTGAGGGCCCCTCGCCCGCCCCGCCTTCACGGGGCCCAAGGCGGCCGCTTCGCGACGGGCCGCATCCCTACGCCTGTCCTTCCGGAGGCGCCGCGTGGGGCATGAGGGCCTTTCTGCCGGTGTAGACGTCGCAATCCACACCGAACCGGAAGGCCCTCACCCGTTCAAGCCCCCTCAGTCGAAACCTGGCTCACCCCGTCCACAACCTCCCGAGACAGAACAACTAGATCAGCGAGAGCTGCACTGGCTCGGCGGAGACGGGTGCGGACGGGGCCACCGGGATGCGGCGGTGGGTGGGGCCGATTCCGTACTCCTGGGCCAGGTCGTGGACCTGGCGGGTGATGCGGCGCTGGTACCACTTGGGGGCGTAGGCGCCGTCGGCGTAGAGGCGCTCGTAGCGGCGCACCAGGTGCGGGTGGTGGCGGGTGAGCCAGGCCATGAACCACTCGCGGGCGCCGGGGCGCAGGTGCAGCGTCAGCGGGGTGACGGAGGTGGCGCCGGCCGCCGCGATCGCCCGTACCGTCGCGCGCAGCTGGTCGGGATGGTCGCTCAGGAAGGGGATCACCGGCGCCATCAGCACCCCGCAGCCGATGCCGTGTTCGCCCAGGACGCGCACGACGTCCAAGCGGCGTTCCGGGGCCGGGGTGCCGGGCTCGACGGTGCGCCACAGTTCGGCGTCGGTGAAGCCGACCGAGACGGAGACGCCGACGTCGGTGACCTCGGCCGCCCGGACGAGCAGGTCCAGGTCGCGCAGGATCAGCGTGCCCTTGGTCAAGATCGAGAACGGGTTCGCGTGGTCGCGCAGCGCGGACAGGATGCCCGGCATCAGGCGATAGCGGCCCTCGGCGCGCTGGTAGCAGTCGACGTTGGTGCCCATCGCGATGTGCTCGCCCTGCCAGCGGCGGGAGGCCAGCTGGCGGCGCAGCAGCTCCGGCGCGTTCACCTTCACCACGATCTGGCTGTCGAAGCCGAGACCGGTGTCCAGGTCCAGATAGCTGTGCGTCTTGCGGGCGAAGCAGTAGACGCAGGCGTGCGCGCAGCCGCGGTACGGGTTGACCGTCCACTCGAACGGCATGCGGGAGGCACCCGGCACCCGGTTGATGATCGAACGGGCCCGGATCTCGTGGAAGGTGATCCCGCGGAACTCGGGTGTGTCGAAGGTGCGGGTGGTCACCGCGTCCGCGCCGAACAGCGCGGCGGCCCCGGCCGGCCCGCGCCGGCTCTCCGCCGCCCCCGCGCCGCCCGCGTGGTCGGCGGGACGTTCGGAGTCCGTGGGGTTCGCTGTGAGGTTGTCCCAGCGCATGACGCCTCCTCGGTAGCACTGGCCTCAGAATAGAACATATGTTCCCTTGATCGTGCGGACGACCGTTCGGGCGCCGTTCGGACGTCGTTCGCGACCGGCCCGCGGACCCGCGCGATCACTTGCCGCACCCCGATTTGGGCGCCCGGGCGACGGGGTGGTTGGCTTGCCCCAACTGTGAGAACGGATGTCCTGGAGGAACCCCATGGCGCAGGTCGAGGCCACTACGGAGCGGGTCGTCGCGGCGGACGCGGAGAAGGTGTTCGACGCCCTCGCCGACTACAGCGGCACCCGCGAGAGGCTGCTGCCCGAGCACTTCAGCGAGTACGAGGTGCGCGAGGGCGGCGACGGCGAGGGCACCCTCGTCCACTGGAAGCTCCAGGCCACCAGCAAGCGGATCCGCGACTGCCTGCTGGAGGTGACCGAGCCCACCGACGGCGAGCTGGTGGAGAAGGACCGCAACTCCTCCATGGTCACCGCCTGGCGGGTCACCCCGGCCGGCGAGGGCAGGTCCCGCGTGGTCGTCACCACCACCTGGCAGGGCGCCGGCGGCATCGGCGGCTTCTTCGAGAAGACGTTCGCCCCCAAGGGTCTCGGCCGGATCTACGACGCCCTGCTCGCCAAGCTCGCCGCCGAGGTCGAGAAGTAGTCCCGCACCTCAACTCGCCCTGAAAAAGCCTCTGTTGGGCCGTCACCGGTTCGGGTGATCTCACCGTTGTCCGGAGATATGCCGTAACTCGTCGCACCTGCCCGTAGTTGTCGCTTCACGCGCGGAAATTGCGCGGCAGGTACGACGAGGGAGAGGTACGTGGGCGGGATCACTCTGGCGCAGGACGAACCGGCGGCGCCGCCCCCGGACCCCCGCGTCACGCCACCGGACACCCACGTGGCACCGGACACCCACGTGGCACCGGACACTCACGCGGCGCCACCGGACACCCGCGAAGCGCCCCACGGGCCCCGCGCGACCGCACCGCCGGACGCCGCCCCGGCCCTCAGCCCCCGCCGGGTGCGCCTGGTCTTCCTCGGGCTGATGCTCGCGCTGCTGCTCGCCGCGCTGGACCAGATGATCGTCGCCACCGCCCTGCCCAAGGTGGTCGGCGAGCTGCACGGCCTGGACCGGATGTCCTGGGCCATCACCGCCTATCTGCTCACCTCCACCGTCGGACTGCCCGTCTACGGCAAGCTCGGTGACCTCATCGGCCGCAAGGGCGTGTTCCAGTTCGCCATCCTGGTCTTCGTGGTCGGCTCCGCCCTCGCCGGCCGGGCGCGGACCATGGACCAGATGATCGCCTTCCGCGCGGTGCAGGGCGTCGGCGCGGGCGGGCTCATGATCGGCGTCCAGGCCATCATCGCCGACATCGTGCCGCCCCGGCAGCGCGGCCGCTTCATGGGCCTGATCGGCGCCGCCTTCGGCCTCGCCTCCGTGGCCGGCCCGCTGCTCGGCGGCTACTTCACCGACCACCTCTCCTGGCGCTGGTGCTTCTACGTCAACGTGCCCTTCGGCCTGGTCACCCTGGCCGTCGTCACCGCCGTGCTGAAACTGCCCAAGCCCGTCACCCGGGGGCGCTTCGACGTCCTCGGCGCACTGCTGCTCGCCGCCGCCTCCACCTGCCTGGTGCTGCTGACCAGCTGGGGCGGCACCGAGTACGCCTGGAACTCGCGCGTCATCTGGGGCCTCGGTGCCGGGGCCGTCGCGGCCGCCGTCCTCTTCGTCGTCGCCGAGCGCTTCGCCGCCGAACCCCTCATCCCGCTGCGGCTGTTCCGGGACTCCGTCTTCAACGTCAGCGCCCTGGTCGGCCTGGTCATCGGCGTCGCCCTGTTCGGCGCGGCCAGCTACCTGCCGACCTTCCTCCAGATGGTCGACGGCGCCTCGGCCACCGAGTCCGGCCTGCTCATGCTGCCCATGATGGGCGGCATCGTCGGCGCCTCCATCGTCTCCGGACAGCTCATCAGCCACACCGGCCGCTACCGGCTCTACCCGCTCCTCGGCGGCGCCCTCTCCGCCGTCGGCATGTGGCTGCTGTCCCGGCTGGAGACCGACACGCCCCGGCTGCACTACAGCCTCTGGATGGCCGTGCTCGGCGCCGGCATCGGTCTGGTGATGCCGGTCCTGGTGCTCGCCGTGCAGAACTCGGTGCGCCCCGCCGACCTCGGCACCGCGACCAGCGCCAACAACTACTTCCGGCAGATCGGCGGCAGCGTCGGCGCCGCCGTCTTCGGCACCCTCTTCGCCGGGCGGCTCACCGACGCCCTGCGCGAGCGCGTCCCCGCCCGCGCGGGCGGCGCCCCGCCCGACGCCGAGTCGATCACCCCGCAGGCGGTGCGCGCCCTCCCGGCGGCCCTGCGCGACGCCTACATCCAGGCGTACGCCGACGCCATGCCGCGGATCTTCCTCTACCTCGTGCCGGTGCTCGTCCTCGGCACGGTCATCGCCTTCTTCCTCAAGGAGAAACCCCTGGTGTCCCACAACACCCCCGCCCCCGCCGCCTTCGAGCCCGACACCGCCCCGCCGTACGCCGCCGCCCCGCACTCGCACTCCGCCGCGCCGCACCCCGCGCCGGCGCCCTCCGCCGTGCCGCAGGCCCGGGCGCCGTACCCGGCCGGTGTCCCCGTGTGCGGCACGGTGCAGCACGCCGACGGCACCGTCGTACCGCGCGCGGCCCTCACCCTGATCGACATCGCCGGACAGCAGATCGGCCGGGGCGCCAGCGGCGAGGACGGGCGGTACGCGCTGTCCACGCCGGGCACCGGCTCCTACGTCCTGATCGCCGCGGCCGGCGGACACCAGCCGCAGGCGGTCTCCGTGACCGTGGGCGAGCGGCCCGTCGAGCTCGACGTCGTCCTCGGCGGCGCCGGACGGCTCGCCGGCGCCGTGTGCACGGCCGACGGCACCCCGGTGCGCGACGCCACGGTCACCCTCACCAACGTGCACGGCGAGGTCGTCGCCAGCACCCGCAGCGGGCGCGAGGGCGGCTACGTCATCACCGAGCTGGTCGCCGGCGAGTACACCCTCGCGGCCAGCGCGCCCGCCTTCCGCCCGGCGGCGCTGCCGGTCAGCGTCCAGGCCTCGCGCGAGACCCGCCAGGACGTCGAGCTGGCGGGCGGCGCCGTGCTGCGCGGCACCGTCCGGGCCAGCGGCGGCCGGCCGGTCGAGGAGGCCCGGGTGACGCTGCTGGACGCGGCCGGCAACGTCGTCGACACCCTCACCACCGGCGCCGACGGAACGTTCCGGTTCGTGGACCTGTCCTCCGGCGAGTACACCGTGATCGCGGCCGGCTACCCGCCGGTCGCCACGGTGCTCCAGGTGGCCGGCGGCGGCCGCACCGAACGCGACCTCCAGCTCGGACACGAGGACTGACCGGCCTCCGCGAGGGCCGCCGGCCGGACGCGCACGGTGACGAGTCGGCGGCCTCACGGGGGCCCATGCGTGTCCGGCCAGTGGCTTATTGTCGCATTGACGTAGTTTGGGGGAGGTGGGGGAAGGGCCCGTCCCCTACTGCCTGTAGGGTTACGTCCACCCCGCCGCATCCCGAACGGAACAGAGACGAGAGGTGGCCGTGTCGACCGTCGCGCCCGATCCGGACGTCAGTGTTGTCGTCATCGTCTACAACGACCAAGACAGACTTCCGACGGCCGTAGGTTCCGTCCTTGAGCAAACTCTGCGCAATGTCGAGGTGATCATCGCCGACGACTGCTCGACGGACGGCTCCCACGAGGTCGCCCAGGCGCTGGCCGCGGCCCACCCCGGCAAGGTCCGCGCGATCCGGCTGCCGGAGAACAGCGGCGGCTGCGGAGAACCCCGCAACCAGGGCGTCAAGGCCGCCCGCGGCCGGTACGTGATGTTCCTGGACAGCGACGACACCCTCGAGAAGAACGCGTGCCGCAACATGGTCGACGCCGCCGACCGCACCGGCGCCGACCTCGTCTCCGGTCTGTGCGTCCGGGTCCACACCGACAACCGGCACGGCAAGCGGACCCTCTGGTACCCGTGGCTGTACCGCACCACCCGCACCCTGGACTCCGTCGCCGAGCTGCCGGACCTGTTCGTCTTCGACACCCTGTCCACGAACAAGTGCTACCGGCGCGGCTTCCTCCTCGACAACGACCTCGCCTTCCCGCGCGGCATCCACTACGAGGACCTGCTCTTCTCCGCCCAGGCCTATCTGGCCGCCGAGCGGATCACCCTCATCCCCAACACGGTCTACCACTGGAACGTCGTCCAGAAGACCGCCGTCAAGTCGATCAGCAACCGGCGCGGCGAGATCGCCAACTTCGCCCACCGGGTCGAGATCCACCGCCGGATCGACGCCCTCCTGGACCGCCAGGGCCAGGACGAGCTGAAGCTGCGCAAGGACATCAAGTTCCTCAAGCACGACCTCGTGCTGTACCTGCGGGAACTGCCCTTCCTCGACGACGACTACCGGCACCGCTTCGCCGAGCTGGCCCGCGGCTACCTCCAGGACTTCCCGGAGGCGGCCTACGCCGAGCTCGACAAGATCCACGCCATCTGCGCCCAGCTGCTGCTGCGCGAGGACTGGACCGACCTGATGCCGGCCATCGACGCGCTGCTCAACCGCGGCAAGGTCGCCACACCCCTGGTCGAGCGCGACGGCCGGGTCTTCTGGACCGACCGCTACCTCGACGACCCCGAGATGCGCGCCGTCCTCGACGTCACCCCCCTCGGTTACCACGCCAAGCGGCTGAACCAGATGTTCCTGCGCAACCGGCTCACCGAGTACACCGTCCACGGCGGTGACGTCACCCTCGCCGGCCGGATCGTCAACCCGCTGCACACCGTGGCCGCGGACGCCGAACTCACCGCCGAGCTGGAGTTCAAGGCCCGCCGCCGCAGCCTCCAGACCTTCCGCTTCCCGGTGCCCGCCCCGCGCCACGAGGGCGAGGCGATCACCTGGCGCGCCGAGGTCCCGCTGGCCCGGCTGCTCAGGCCGCTCGGCATCGTCGACGACGTCTGGGACGTACGGCTGCACCTCACCGCCGACGGCAAGCGCACCACCAGCAGGCTCACCGTCGGCGCCGTCGACCTGGAGGACGCCGAGCCGGTGCCCGTGCGGCCGCGGCTCACCCGGCTCATGGCCGACCGCCTGGAGGCGCAGGTGTCCGCCAAGGGCCACCTCGCCTTCCGGCTCACCCAGCAGGGCCGGCTCGCCCGCACCGGGCGCGCCGCCGTCGAGCGCAACCTGCACGGCCGCCCCGCCCGCGTCGCCAAGAGCGCCTACCGCAAGGCGCGCGCCGTGCGCCGGGAGCTGAACTCCGGCACCCGCAAGCTCCAGGTCTACGAGCGCATGCTGACCAAGCTGCCCGTCCGCAAGGGCACGGTCGTCTTCGAGAGCCACCTCGGCAAGCAGTACAGCGACAGCCCCCGCGCCGTCTACGAGGAGCTGCGCCGCCGCGGCACACCCGTCACCCCGATCTGGTCCTACGCCGGCGAACGCCCCCGGGGCTTCCCCGAGGACGCGGAACTGGTGCGCCGCTGGTCCTGGCGCTACCTCAAGGCGCTCGCCCAGGCCGAGTACTGGATCGACAACCAGGGCTACCCGCTGCGCCTGACCAAGCGCCCGGAGACCACGTACATCCAGACCTGGCACGGCTCCGCGCTCAAGCGGATGGGCTTCGACGAGCCCGGCCTCAGGATGCTGTCCGAGGTCGAGCAGCTTGCCTACCAGCAGGCCCTGGACCGCTTCGACCACTTCGTGGTCCGCGGCGAGCACGACGTCCGCACCCTCGCCCGCGCCTACCGCATCCCCGAGCACAAGCTGCTGCGCACCGGCTACCCGCGCAACGACGCGCTGGTGCGGGCCCGGGAGAACCAGGAGAACCCGGAGAAGGGGACGCAGCACCCCGAGGCGCTGCGGCTCGCCGAGCGCCTCGGCATCGAGCCGGGCCGCCGGGTGCTGCTGTACGCGCCCACGTTCCGCGCCCAGGCGGGCGGCAAGGTGCGCGACTTCGCCTTCCCCTTCGACGTCGAGGACTTCGCCGCCCGGTTCGGCGACGACTGCGTGCTGCTGGTCCGCGCGCACTACCTGAACCGGCTCACCCTGCCCCCGTCGGTGGCCGGGCGGGTGATCGACGTCAGCGCCGAGCCGGACATCACCCCGCTGATGCTGCTCGCCGACGCCCTGATCACCGACTACTCCTCGGTGATGTTCGACTACGCGCTCCTGCAACGGCCCATCGTCTTCTACGCCTACGACTGGGAGGAGTACGCCGAGGACATCCGCGGCACCTACTTCGACCTGCTCGCCGAGGCGCCGGGCCCCGTCCCGCGCACCCCGGACGAACTCTTCGCCGCACTCGGCGACCTGAAGAACCTGCGCACCACCTACGAGGCGCGGCTGAAGGAGTTCGTGGACAAGTACGGTGAGTACGACCGCGGGGACGCCGCGGCGCAGATCGTGGACCGCTTCTTCGGTCCCGCGGGAGAGACCCGATGACCCAGCGCGACATCTTCTTCGTGGCCAACGAGGTCAACGAACTCGGCGGCGTCGGCCGCTGGCAGACCCAGCTCGCCGGCCTGCTGGCCGCCCGCGGCCACCGGGTCACCGTCGTCGGCATCACCCCGGCCAACCACCCGATGGACCTGGGCGAGACGCCCCCGTTCCGGACGGTCACGCTCTACGCCCGCCGGCCGCCGAGCCGGCCCCGGGCGCGCCGCCCGCTGGGCTCCCTCGACCCGGCCGTGCGCCGCCACGAGGCGCACATGCGGGCCGCCGCCTCCCGGCTCACCGGGCTGTTCCGGGCCGCGGCGCCGGGCGCGATGATCGTCGTGCCGCAGGTGTGGGCGATGGAGTGGGTGGCGCTCGCGGACACCGCCGGGCACCACGTCGTCGGCATGACCCACGAGTCCTTCGACACCTCCCGCAAGACCTCCCGCTTCGCCCGCGTGAAGCGGTACTTCGCGGACGTCGACCGGCTGCTCGCCCTCACCCAGGAGGACGCCGACCGCTGGGTGGGCGAGGGCCTGAACAACATGGGCTTCATGCCCAACCCGCTGCCCATCGCGCCCGGCGAGCCCTCGCCGCGCACCGCCAAGGTGGTGGCGAGCGTCGGCCGGCTCTCCCACGAGAAGGGCGTCGACCTGCTGCTCGACGCCTGGGCCCAGGCCGTGGCCAAGCAGCCCGGCTGGACCCTGCGGATCTACGGCAAGGGCGAGGCCGAGGACGCACTGCGGCGGCAGTGCGCGGAGTTGGGCCTGGAGGACTCGGTGGACTTCGCCGGGCAGAGCGACGACGTGCCCGGGGCGCTGCGCGCCTCCTCCGTCTTCGTCCAGTCCTCCCGCGGCGAGGGCTTCCCGCTGGTGCTGCTGGAGGCGATGGCCACCGGAGTGCCGTGCGTGGCCTTCGACTGCGCGCCGGGAGTGCGCGAGATCGTCTCCCACGAGGCGGACGGACTGCTCGCCCGCCCCGGCAACACCACCGAACTCGCCCGCCATCTCGTACGGTTGATGTCCGACGAGCGGCTGCGCGACGAGCTGGGCGAGCAGGCCCTGCGCAGCGTGCGCCGCTTCGACCCGGACACCATCACCCGCCGCTGGGAAGAGCTGTTCGACTTCCTGGAGCGCTGACCGGGCGCGCCACCGGCCGCGGGGGCCACGGCCCGGCGGCCGGCGGCGCGCCCGCGGCGGTGCGGTATCCCCACCAGGCCCGCCGGCGAGGCCGGCGACGTACTTCAGGAGCGCGCATGACGGTGCGGCACCCCCGCGGCGGCCACGGCGAGAGCCGTGACCTGGCGGTCAACCCCGTCTTCAGCCGGGAGCCCCTCCGGGTGCCCCGGTACGCGATGCCGGACGGCGAGATGGAGCCGGCCACCGCCTACCAGGTGGTGCACGACGAGCTGATGCTCGACGGCAACGCCCGGCAGAACCTGGCGACGTTCGTCTCCACCTGGGCCGAGCCCGAGGCGCTGCGGCTGATGGACGAGTGCGCCGAGAAGAACATGATCGACAAGGACGAGTACCCGCAGACCGCGGAACTCGAGACCCGGTGCGTGCACATGCTCGCCCGGCTGTGGCACGCCCCCGACCCGCGCGACGCCGTCGGCTGCTCCACGACCGGCTCCAGCGAGGCGGCGATGCTCGGCGGCCTCGCCCTCAAACGCCGCTGGCAGCACCGGCGGCGCGCCGAGGGCAAGCCCACCGACCGGCCCAACCTGGTCATGGGCGTCAACGTGCAGATCTGCTGGGAGAAGTTCGCCGACTACTTCGAGGTCGAGCCGCGCTATGTGCCGATGGAGGGGGACCGCTACCACCTCACCCCCGAGACCGCCGTCGAGCTGTGCGACGAGAACACCATCGGCGTCGTCGCCGTCCTCGGCTCCACCTTCGACGGCAGCTACGAGCCGGTCGCCGGCATCGCCGCCGCCCTGGACGACCTGCACCGGCGCACCGGCCTGGACATCCCGATCCACGTGGACGCGGCGTCCGGCGGGATGATCGCGCCGTTCCTCGACCCGGACCTCAAGTGGGACTTCCGGCTGCCGCGGGTCGCGTCCGTCAACACCTCCGGCCACAAGTACGGCCTGGTCATGCCCGGCGTGGGCTGGGCGCTGTGGCGCGACCGGGACGCCCTCCCGGACAGCCTGGTCTTCCACGTCAACTACCTCGGGGGCGACATGCCGACCTTCGCCCTGAACTTCTCCCGGCCGGGCGCCCAGGTCGTCGCCCAGTACTACAACTTCCTGCGGCTCGGCTTCGACGGCTACCGGCGCGTGCAGCGCACCTGCCGGGACGTGGCCACCCGGCTGGCCGCCGAGATCGCCCGGCTCGGACCGTTCGAGCTGCTCACCGACGGCGGTGACATCCCGGTCTTCGCGTTCCGGGTGCGCGAGGACATCGACCGCTTCAGCGTCTTCGACGTCTCCGCCGCGCTGCGCGAACGCGGCTGGCTGGTGCCCGCGTACACCTTCCCGAAGAACCGCACCGATCTGGCTGTCCTGCGCATCGTGGTGCGCAACGGGTTCAGCCACGACCTGGCCGACCTGCTGCTGGACGACCTGCGCCGGGTGCTGCCCCGGCTGGACAAGCAGCACGAGCCGCACCGCGACGCCGACGACGCCGGCGGGTTCGCGCACGGCGCGGAGACCAAGAACCCGCTCCGCCCGGGCCGCGACTGACCGGCCGGACCCGCCCCGGCCGCGTCCGGCCGGGGCCCGATCCGGCGCCTGCCGGAACCGACCACCGGAGGACGCCATGTGCCGCCTGTTCGGCCTCAGCAGTGCCCCGCGGCGCACCCGCGCCACCTTCTGGCTGCTGGACGCCCCCGACAGCCTCAGCCGCCAGAGCCACCGGGAACCGGACGGCACCGGTCTGGGCCGGTTCACCGCGGACGGCGTGCCACGCGTCGACAAGGCGCCGATCGCGGCGTACGAGGACCGCGCCTTCGCCCAGGAGGCCCGGCAGGTGGAGTCGGCGACCTTCGTGGCCCACGTGCGCTACGCCTCCACCGGCGGTCTCGACCCGCGCAACACCCACCCCTTCGAACAGGACGGGCGCCTGTTCGCGCACAACGG
This sequence comes from Streptomyces similanensis, assembly GCF_039543625.1. Taxonomy (NCBI): domain Bacteria; kingdom Bacillati; phylum Actinomycetota; class Actinomycetes; order Kitasatosporales; family Streptomycetaceae; genus Streptomyces; species Streptomyces similanensis. The sequence goes on from NZ_BAABKC010000095.1 coordinate 52,847, forward strand.
GGTCGTCGAGGGCCTGGACCGGCTCGACGACCACCTCGGCGCGGACCGCTGCCTGGTGCGCGGCGACACCGACTCCGAGCGCTTCTTCGCCCTGATCACCCGGGAGACCCGCGAGCGCGGCGGCGACGTCGGCGCCGGGATCGAGGCCGCCGCCGGCTGGATCGCCGCGAACCTGCCCGTCTACGCCCTCAACCTCGTCCTCGTCACCCCGGACGACCTGTGGGCGCTGCGCTACCCCGACACCCACGAGCTGTACGTCCTGGACCGCCGGGCGGGCGGTCTGCACGGCGACCGGCACCTGGACCACAGCGGCCGCCACGGCCGGATGCGCGTCCACTCCGAGAGCCTGGCCGGGCAGCCCGCCGTCGTCGTCGCCAGCGAACGCATGGACGACAACCCGATGTGGCGGCTGCTGGAAGCGGGCGAACTCCTGCACGTCGCCCCGGGCCCCGCGGCCACCGGGCGGGTCGTGCTGCCCGACCCGCCCGCACACCGGCTCACCCTGGACGACCTGCGCCCCGACGCGGCCGCCTCCCAGCGGCCCTCCTAGACGCGGACGCCGAACATGAACGGGCCGCCGATGGTGCTCATCGACTCGTAGCGGACGACCGTGCCGCTGCGCGGGGCGTGCAGCACCTGGCCGTTGCCCGCGTAGAGGCCGACGTGGTGGATGTCGTTGAAGAAGAAGACGAGGTCGCCGACCTGGAGCTGGCTCTGCGAGTAGATCCGGGTGCCGATGTTGGCCTGCGCCTCGGAGGTGCGCGGTATCGACACGTCGGCCTGCGCGTACGCCCAGGAGGTCAGGCCCGAGCAGTCGAACGTGGACGGGCCGGCGTGGGACCACTGGTACGGGCTGCCCAGCTTGCTCTGGGCGGCGGCGAAGGCGGCGCCGGCCCGGCCGCTGCCGGTGACCGGGGTGTGGCCGCTCTCACCGGTGTCGCCGGCACTTCCGGTGCCGCCGGTGCCGCCGTTCATCCCGGGGCGCTCGGTGCCGCGGGTGGCGCGGGTGCCGTCGGCGGCGGCGAGGGCCGCCTTCTCCTGCGCGGTGAGGGAGTTGAGCAGCTTCTGCGCCGCGGCGAGCTTGCCCTGCACCGCCTGCTTCTGGCTGCCCAGTTCGGTGCGGGTGGCGGAGAGGTCCTTGAGCTTGGCGGTGGCCTCGGCGCGCTGCTGAGCGAGTTCGCGCTGCTTGTCCTGGATCTGCCGCAGCGCGTCGGCCTGCTGGCCGCTGACCCGGTCGAGGGCGGTCGCCCGGTCCAGGTAGTCGTCCGGGTCGGCGGAGAGGAAGAGCTGGAGCGAGGGGTCGATGCCGCCGGTGCGGTACTGGCCGGCCGCCATCGAACCCAGGCCGTCGCGCAGCTTGTTGACGTCCTGCTGGCCGCGGGCGACGTTGTCCTGGATGGTGGAGATCTCCTTCTGGAGCTTCTCCTGCTTCTCCTTGGCGCCGTTGTACTTCTCGGTGGCCTGCTCCGCCTGCTCGTAGAGCTTGTCGACCTTGGACTTGACCTCGTCCTTGCTCGGCTTCGCGCTCGGCGCCGCGTTGGCCGCCTGCGCGCTGATCGCGACGGCTGCCGCCGCTGTCGCGGTGAGCACGGTCACCCGTGCGCGGCTGGGCTGTCTGGGTCGACGGTGGGACGCCACGGAAGCGTTCTCCTTCTTCTGGGTGAGCACCCGATCGGAAGTTCGAAGCCAAACCTTAGTGACCTGATCGTGATGAATTCAATTCCTCGGAGCACAAAACCCCACCACGCCCTCCATTACTTGCACGCGACTCACCACGAACGGCACACCGCGCCGGGGCCCGGAGGGCCGTCCGATCTCCTTCGCCGGCTCATAGGAACTCCTGCGGCCGACGCGTAACGTGAGGCACCATGAAGATCCTCATCAGCGCCGACATGGAAGGCGCGACGGGTGTCACCTGGCCGGCGGACGTGCTGCCGGGGACACCGCAGTGGGAGCGCTGCCGTTCGATGTTCACCTCCGACGTCAACGCGGCCGTGCTGGGCTTCTTCGACGGCGGCGCCGACGAGGTGCTGATCAACGAGGCCCACTGGTCGATGCGCAACCTGCTCCTGGAGCGACTGGACGAGCGGGCCGAGATGCTCACCGGGCGGCACAAGTCGCTGTCCATGGTGGAGGGCGTGCAGCACGGCGACGTGGACGGCGTCGCCTTCGTCGGCTACCACGCGGGCGCCGGCATGGAGGGCGTCCTCGCGCACACCTACCTCGCCAACCAGATCACCGGCGTGTGGCTGAACGACGTACGGGCCAGCGAGGGGCTGCTCAACGCGCACGTGGCCGCCGAGTACGGGGTGCCGGTCGTCCTCGTCACCGGGGACGACGTGGCCTGTGAGGACGCGCTCGGCTACGCGCCCGAGGCGCTGAAGGTCGCCGTCAAGGACCATGTGTCGCGTTACGCGGCCGTGTGCCGCACCCCGGCCCGCACCGCCGCCGACATCCGCGCCGCGGCCGGGCGGGCGACCGAGCTGGCGGTGCGTCAGGAACGCTCCGACGCAGGCCCGTTCACCGTGGCGGTGGAGTTCGACGCCGAGCACCTGGCGATGGCCGCCACCGTCGTCCCCGGCGTGTCCCGCGTCGGGGAGCGCAAGGTGGCCTACACCAGCGCCACCATGTACGAGGGGATCCGTACCTTCAAGGCGGTCACCACGATCGCCTCGGCCGCCGTGGAGGAACAGTATGGCTGACGCACTGGCACTGGACGAGGTCGTCCGGTTCACATCCGACCTGATCCGCCTCGACACCTCCAACCGGGGCGGCGGGGACTGCCGGGAGCGCCCGGCCGCCGAGTACGCCGCCGGGCAACTGGCCGGGGCGGGCCTGAACCCCCTGATGCTGGAGCGCACCCCGGGCCGCACCAACGTCGTCGCCCGGATCGAGGGCACCGACCCGTCGGCGCCCGCGCTGCTCGTCCACGGCCACCTCGACGTGGTGCCCGCCCGCGCCGAGGACTGGAGCGTGCACCCGTTCTCCGGCGAGGTGCGCGACGGCGTCGTGTGGGGGCGGGGCGCGGTGGACATGAAGAACATGGACGCGATGATCCTGGCCGTGGTCCGCTCCTGGGCCCGGCAGGGCGTGCGCCCGCGCCGGGACGTGGTGATCGCGTTCACCGCCGACGAGGAGGCCAGCGCCGAGGACGGCTCCGGCTTCCTCGCCGACCGGCACGCCGAGCTGTTCGAGGGCTGCACCGAGGGGATCAGCGAGTCCGGCGCGTTCACCTTCCACGACGGCGGCGGCCGGCAGATCTACCCGATCGCGGCCGGCGAGCGCGGCACCGCCTGGCTCCGGCTGACCGCGCGCGGCCGGGCCGGCCACGGCTCCCGGGTCAACGCGGACAACGCGGTGACCCGGCTGGCGGCCGCCGTCGCCCGGATCGGCGCCCACACGTGGCCGCTCAGACTCACCCCGACCGTCCGCGCGGCGCTCACCGAACTCGCCGCGCTCTACGGCCTGGAGCCTGACCTGCACAACGCGGACGCGCTGCTGGACAAGCTCGGCCCGGCCGCCGACCTGGTGGCCGCCACCGTCCGCAACAGCGCCAACCCCACCATGTTCGAGGCCGGTTACAAGGTCAACGTCATCCCGGGCGAGGCCGTCGCCCACATCGACGGGCGGTTCCTGCCCGGCGGCGAGGAGGAGTTCCGCGCCACCCTGGACCGGCTGACCGGCCCGGACGTCGACTGGGAGTTCCAGCACCGCGAGACGGCGCTCCAGTCGCCGGTCGACTCGCCGACGTTCGCGGCGATGCGCGCCGCAGTGGAGGAGTTCGCGCCCGAGGGCCACGTGGTGCCCTACTGCATGGCGGGCGGCACCGACGCCAAGCAGTTCTCCCGGCTCGGCATCACCGGCTACGGGTTCTCGCCGCTGAAGCTGCCCGAGGGCTTCGACTACCACCACATGTTCCACGGCGTGGACGAGCGGGTCCCGGTGGAGGCGCTGCACTTCGGCGTCCGCGTCCTCGACCGCTTCCTGCGGGCCGTCTGAACCCGGGCCGACGACCGGCCCCCGGTCACGGACGCGCCGCCCGAACCATCCGAACGCGAAGGGGAGACAGTGCAGACACTGCCGTACGGTTCCTGGCCCTCGCCCGTCGACGCGGCCCTCGCCGCCGCCCACGGCAGGCCGGAGTTCGCCGGCTTCGTCGGCGACGAGGTCTGGTGGACGGCGTGCCGGCCCGCGGAGGGCGGCCGGCGCACCCTGGTGCGGCGCACCGCCGACGGCGAGGAGGCGGTGCTGCCCGAACCGTGGAACGTCCGCAGCCGGGTCATCGAGTACGGCGGCCGGCCGTGGACCGGGACGGTGCGCGAGGGCGCGCCCCTGCTGGTGTTCGTGAACTTCGCCGACCAGCGGCTGTACTCCTGGCGGCCGGGCGGCGAGCCGCGCCCGCTCACCCCCCTCTCCCCGGTGGGCGACGGACTGCGCTGGGTGGACCCGCAGTTGGTCGCCGGGCGCGACGAAGTCTGGTGCGTCATGGAGGAGTTCACGGGCGAGGGCCCGAGCGACGTACGGCGGGTGCCGGCCGCCGTGCCGCTGGACGGCTCGGCCGCCGAGGACCGCGGCGCGGTCCGCGAACTCCTTGAGGACAGACACCGGTTCGTCACCGGGGCGCGTCTGTCACCGGACGGCCGCCGGGCGGTGTGGCTGGCCTGGGACCATCCCCGGATGCCGTGGGACGGCACCGAACTGCTGATCGCCGACGTCACCGAGGACGGCCGCCTCGGCGCGCCCCGCACCGTCGCCGGCGGCCCCGACGAGTCGATCGCCCAGGTCGACTGGGCCGCCGACGGCTCCCTGCTGTACGCGAGCGACCGCAGCGGCTGGTGGAACCTCTACCGCGACGGCCGGCCGCTGTGCGCGCGGGAGGAGGAGTTCGCCGGGCCGCTGTGGCGGCTCGGGCAGCGCTGGTTCGCCCCGCTGGAGTGCGGGCTGATCGCCGTCCTGCACGGGCGGGGCGCCGCCGCCCTCGGCATACTCGACCCGGAGACCGGCGAGGTCGTCGACGTACCGGGCCCCTGGACCGAGTGCGAGCCCACCCTCGCGGTGCACGGGGACCGGGTGATCGCGGTCGCCGCCGGTCCGGACCGCGGGCACGAGGTGGTGGAGCTGGACACCCGCACCGGACACACCCGGGTGGTGGGCGCCGCGCACCGCGACGCCGTCGATCCGGCCTACTACCCCCGGCCGCGGGCGCGTACCTTCACCGGCCCCGGCGGCCGCGAGGTCCACGCCCGCCTCTACCCGCCGCACCACCCCGAATACGCGGCGCCGGAGGGCGAGTCGCCGCCGTACGTCGTGTGGGCGCACGGCGGACCCACCAGCCGCTCGCCGCTCGTCCTCGACCTGGAGATCGCCTACTTCACCTCGCGCGGCATCGGCGTCGTGGAGGTCGACTACGGCGGCTCGACCGGGTACGGGCGCGCCTACCGCAACCGGCTGCGCGAGCAGTGGGGCGTGGTGGACGTCGAGGACTGCGCGGCCGTCGCCCTCGCCCTCGCCGAGGAGGGCGCGGCGGACCGGGACCGGCTCGCGATCCGCGGCGGCAGCGCGGGCGGCTGGACGGCCGCCGCCTCCTTGACCCGCACCGACGTCTACGCCTGCGGCACGATCCTGTACCCGGTGCTCGACCTGACCGGCTGGGCCACGGGGGAGACGCACGACTTCGAGTCGCGATACCTGGAGACGCTGGTCGGGCCGGTCGCGCAGGTGCCAGAGCGCTATGCCGAGCGCTCGCCCGCCACGCACGCCGACCGGCTGACGGCGCCGTTCGTGCTGCTCCAGGGCCTGGACGACGTGATCTGCCGGCCGGTGCAGTGCGAGCGGTTCCTGGCCCGGCTGGCCGGGCGGAAGGTGCCGCACGCCTACCTCACCTTCGAGGGCGAGGGGCACGGCTTCCGGCGGGCGTCGACCACGGTGCGGGCGCTGGAGGCGGAGCTGTCGCTGTACGCTCAGGTGTTCGGCCTGGACCCGGCAGGCGACCTCGCGACCCTGGAGCTCGACACGTGAAGGAACTGCGCCGTCCCGCCCGGCTCGCCCCCGGCGCCCGGGTGGCCGTCGTGGCCCCCAGCGGCCCGGTGCCCGAGGAACGGCTCCAGGCCGGGCTCGACGTGCTGCGCGGCTGGGACCTGGACCCGGTCGCCGCCCCGCACGTCCTGGACCGGCACGACGCCTTCCCCTACCTCGCCGGGACCGACGCCGCCCGGGCCGCCGACCTCCAGGGCGCCTGGTGCGATCCGGCCGTCGACGCGGTGCTGTGCGCCCGCGGCGGCTACGGCGCGCAGCGGATGGCGGACCTGCTGGACTGGGACGCGATGCGCGCGGCCGGACCGAAGGTGTTCGTCGGCTTCAGCGACATCACCGCGCTGCACGAGGCGTTCGCCACCCGGCTCGGCCTGGTCACCCTGCACGGCCCGATGGCGGCCGGCCTCGACTTCGTCAAGAACGCCCGGGCGCAGGACCACCTCAGGGCGACCCTGTTCGCGCCCGAGACGGTCACCACGATCGCCTCCGGCGGCGCCGCCCTGGTCCCCGGCCGGGCCAGGGGCGTGACGCTGGGCGGCTGCCTCGCGCTGCTCGCCGCCGAACTCGGCGCCCCGCACGCCCGGCCGTCGGCGGCCGGCGGACTGCTCTGCCTGGAGGACGTGGGCGAGGAGACGTACCGCCTGGACCGCTACGTCACCCAGCTGCTGCGCGCCGGGTGGTTCGAGGGGGTGCGCGGGGTGCTGCTCGGGTCGTGGGAGAGCTGCGAGGGACCCGACCGGGTGCGGGCGCTGCTCGCCGACCGGCTCGGCGGCCTCGGGGTGCCCGTCGCCGAGGACTTCGGGTTCGGTCACTGCGAAGGGGCGCTGACGATACCGTTCGGCGTCGAGGCCGAACTCGACGCGACGGCGGGCACGTTGACACTGGCGGCCCCGGCGCTGCGCTGAACGGGAACCACGCCCGCGTCACCTGACGCATCGTCAAAACACCCCGAAGCGGTGATTGACGGGGCCTGACACGTGTCACAGCATGGACGCAGCCGGTACTTACCGGTCGGTAACTACCGGCTGTCCTCAGTGTGGAGGTCCTGTGTCCCGTCGCGCGCCCGGAGTCCGCGCCGCCCTCGCCGCCGTCCTCGCCGCGGCACTCGCCGCGCCCCTCGCGCTCACCACGCCCTCCGCGCTCGCCGCCGCCGCGCCCACCGGGGCGTACCGGGTCACCGCGCTGCGGTTCACCGTCCGCCAGGGCGACCGCACCTGCGCCCTCGACGCCGACCTGTACCGGCCGGCCGGCGTGGACCGCGCCCACCCGGCGCCCGCCGTGCTCGCCACCAACGGCTTCGGCGGCAGCAAGAACGACGGCGCGACCGACCTGATCGGCGCCGCCTTCGCCCGCCGCGGCTACGTGGCCCTGGTCTACTCCGGCCTCGGCTTCGGCCGCTCCGGCTGCCTGATCTCCCTGGACCACCCGGACCTCGACGGCCGGGCCGCCGCCCGGCTGATCGACTTCCTGGGCGGAACCCGCGCCGCCGACGACGGCACCCGGGCCGACTACGTCACCTCGGACGGCGCCGGCGACCCGCGCGTCGGCATGATCGGCGGCTCCTACGGCGGAGCCGTCCAACTGGCCGCCGCCGCCGTGGACCACCGGATCGACGCGCTCGTCCCGATGGCCACCTGGAACGACCTGGCCTACTCCCTCGCCCCGAACAACGCGCTCGGCGCGACGGCCGTCCCCGGCGCCTTCAAGTGGCAGTGGACCGACGGCTTCTACCTCGTCGGCGAGAGCCGCCCGCTGATCGAACCGGCCCTCGACCCGTCCCGCTTCAACTCCCTGACTTGCCTGCACTTCGCGACCGGCTTCTGCGACGCCGTCCGCACCCTCAACTCCGGCGGCTACCCGCCTAACCGCACCGAGCGGCTGCTCGCCTACGCCCGCGCGGTCTCCCCGGCGTCCTACCTCGCCCGGGTGACGGCGCCCACCCTGCTCGTCCAGGGCCAGGCCGACACCCTGTTCAACCTCAACGAGGCCGCCGCCACCTACCGGGCGCTCAAGGCCCACGGCACCGAGACCAGGATGATCTGGCAGTCCTGGGGACACAGCGGCGGCGAGAACGGCCCCGGCTCCGGCGAATTCGCCTTCTCCCGGGACAATCTGGAGACCAGCTACGTCGGCCGGCGCGTCCTCGCCTGGTTCGACCGCCATCTGCGACGCCACCGGCACACCGGCCCCGGACCGGAACTGGCCTACTACCGCGACTGGACCGGCGGCCCGGAGCACGCCTACGCCACCGCCGACCGGCTCCCCGCCCCGACCCGGACCCTGTACCTGTCCGGCGACGGCGCCCTCGTGGACACCCCCGGCGAGGTCGCCCGCGGCAGCCGTACCTACGCCAACCAGCCGCTGCCCACCAGCCATTCGGAGAGCTCGCTGGCCGCACTGACCGGACTGCCCGACCCCGCGCCGCACGACGCCGACGGCACCTGCCTCGGCTGGACCGGCGCACCCCTGGACCACGCCCTCGTCGTCGTCGGCGCACCCCGCGCCACCCTCAGGGTGCACTCGCCGGACGCCGAACGCGGCCAGCGCTCCGCCGACGCCGCGGACCGGCTCGTCCTGTTCGCCAAGCTGTACGACGTCGCGCCGAACGGCGCCCAGACGCTCGTGCACCGGCTGGTCGCCCCCGTGCGCGTACCGGACGCGACCCGCCCCTTCACGGTGACCCTGCCGGGCATCGTCCACCGCTACGCGCCGGGCCACCGGCTGCGGTTCGTCATCGCGGCGAGCGACGACGCCTACTTCGGCAACCGGGGCGTCAAAGCGGTCACCGTCACCGCCGCGCCCGGCGACACCGGCACCCTCCGGCTGCCCGTCCTGGGCGACTGAACCCGGCGCACCGGCATAGGGTGTCGGGATGCCGCACACCGCCCCCCGCCACCTCGCCGAAGGCCCCCGCGTGGGCATCCGCCCCTTCACCCCCGACGACGCCGCCGAGTTCACCGCCCGCGTCCGGGAGAGCCGGGAGCTGCACCGCCCCTGGCTCTTCCCGCCGGCCACGACGGAGGCGTACGCCGCCTACGCGGGGCGGCTCATCGAGGACGAGGACCGGGCCGGCTTCCTGGTCTGCGACAAGGACGACGGCGGCGCCCTCGCCGGCTACGTCAACATCAACAACATCGTGCGGGGCGCCTTCCAGTCCGGCGCGCTCGGCTACGGCGCCTTCGCGCACGCCGCCGGACGCGGACTGATGAAGGAGGGCCTGAACCTCGTCGTCGGCCACGCCTTCGGCCCGCTCGGACTGCACCGGCTGGAGATCAACGCCCAGCCGGGCAACACCGCCTCCCTCGCCCTCGCCCGCTCCTGCGGCTTCCGCCTGGAGGGCTACTCACCGGCCATGCTCCACGTCGACGGGGAATGGCGCGACCACGAACGCTGGGCGCTCACCGCCGAGATGCGGACTTCCGGTTGATCTTCACGGTGTCGAGGTCCGTCACCGTCGAGCGCAGCTCACCGAAGCCGTAACCCAGCTCCCGCAGGGCCGTCCCGGCACGGTCCTCGGCGATCGCCGCGGCCATCTCCGCACCGTCCTCGGCGTCGCACACCACCACATAGCGCATCGAGAAGTGCTTCAGCGGCGCCGGCTCGTAGGAGAGCGAACCCTCCTCGGTGAACCGCATGCTCATCATCCCGTGGTCGGCCGCCTCGGCCAGCAGCCGCTCCCGCGCCCCCTCGGTCAGCCCGTCCCAGGCACCCCGGACGATCACCCGGTAGGTGTGCTGCGCGCTCATCGGTCAACCGCTCCTCGTCCCGTCCCGGACACGTCGCACGCGGCCGAAACACCTCACACCTGGTCGAAGGGCCGACTCTACGCGGCCGGGACCGCGCCGACCACGGGATTTCCGGGCCGCCGCCTTTGCGCAATCCTGACCGCCGGTGCCCCTGGTCAGCACACCGGCGACCGGGTTCCATGGTGATCGTGACGACGATCCGACATGAGGTACTCACGCTGCCGGCCGCACCGCTCGGGCCGGACAACCCGCTGCCGGCGCTGCGCCCGCTCGACGAGGTCCACCGCGTCGAGGACCGCGACAGGGCGGGCCTCCCGCACGACATGGCCCGCCAGATCGGCTACGCCCCGCTGCACAGCCTGCTCCCGGCGCCGGTCCGCGACGGCTACGGCAGAACCCGCCGGCCCCGGGCGATCGACGCCCTCGTCCTGGAGAACGACCGGCTGCGCGCCACCGTGCTGCCCGGCCTCGGCGGCCGGATCGCCTCCCTCGTCCACCTGCCCACCGGACGCGAACTCCTTTACCGCAACCCCGTGTTGCAGCCCGCCAACTTCGCCCTCAACGGCGCCTGGTTCTCCGGCGGCGTCGAATGGAACATCGGCGCCACCGGACACACCACGCTGTCCTGCGCACCCGTGCACGCCGCCCGCGTCCCCGCGCCCGACGGCTCGGCGATGCTGCGCCTGTGGGAGTGGGAGCGGCTGCGCGACCTGCCCTTCCAGGTGGACCTGTGGCTGCCCGACGGCTCCGACTTCCTGCACGTCGGCGTCCGCGTCCGCAACCCCCACGAGCGGCCCGTGCCGGCGTACTGGTGGTCCAACATCGCCGTTCCCGAGGAACGCCGGGTGCTCGCCCCCGCCGAAGCGGCCTGGCACTTCGGCTACGAGCGCCGGCTGCGCCGGGTGCCGGTCCCCGCGCACGACGGAGCCGACCGCACCTACCCCCGCGACAGCCCCTACGCCGCCGACTACTTCTACGACGTGCCCGACGGACGCCGCCGCTGGATCGCCGCGCTCGACGAGACCGGCCACGGACTGGTGCAGACCTCCACCGACGCCCTGCGCGGCCGGAAACTGTTCGTATGGGGCTCCGGACCCGGCGGACGGCGCTGGCAGGACTGGCTCACCGAGCCCGGCACCGGCGGCTACTGCGAGATACAGGCCGGCCTCGCCCGCACCCAGCTGGAGCACGTACGTCTTGAGGCGGAGAGCGAGGTGTCCTGGCTGGAGTCCTACGGCCCGCTCGACGCGCCGCCGCCGGCCGGGGAGTGGGACGCCGCGGTACGGCGCACCGAGGAGCGGCTGGAGGCGGTACTGCCGCGCGCCGCCGTCGACGCCGCCCACGCGGCCTGGAAGCCGTACGCCGACGCCGAACCGGAGGAGATCCTGAGCGCGGGGTCCGGCTGGGGCGCGCTGGAAGTGCTGCGCGGCGGCTGGAAGCTGCCCGGCACACCGTTTCCCGAGTCGACCCTCGGCGCGCAGCAGGAGCCGTGGCGGCGCCTGCTGCGCTCCGGCTCCCTGCCCGAACCGGAGCGGGCCGGGCCGCCCGGACCGAGCCTGGTCGCCCCGCACTGGCGTGACCTGCTGGAGACCGCGCCCGCGACGCCGGCCGCCGAGTACCACCTCGGCGTCGCCCAGTGGCACGCCGGCGACCGGGCGCAGGCGGTGCGCAGCTGGGAGCGGGCGCTCGAACTCGCCCCGCGGCACTGGCCGTCGCTGCGCTGCCTGGCCGTGGCCGACCGGGAGAGCGACCACCACGAGCGGGCCGCCGACCGGTACGCGCGGGCCTTCGACGCCCTGTGCCTTGAGCGCTCCGGCGACGGCGAACGGGAGACGGCGGCCGTCGCCGCGCTCGGCCGCGAGGCGATCGAGGCGCTGCTGCGGGCGGGCCGCCCGGCGGACGCCCGCATGGTGTGGGAACGGGTGGACCCGGCGACCCGGGCCCGCGGCCGGTTCCGGCTCGCCGAGGCGGAACTGCTGCTCGCCGAGGGGCGGCCCGAGCGGGCGCGGGCCGTCTTCGACGAGGGCTTCGAGGTCGCCGACCTGCGGGAGGGCGACGAACGCCTCGGCCAGGTGTGGCGCCTCGCGGGCGGCGGCGACCTGCCCGCGCGCTACGACTTCCGGATGCGCGCGGAGCCCTCGTGAGCGGCCGTGCGCTCAGGCGCGGCGGTCCACGTACTCGTAGACCGCGCCGTCCGGGTGCATGGCGATGAGGTTGCGGCCCGCCGGGGTGGTGACCGGGCCCGCGACGACACGCGCGCCGAGCCCGGTCAGCACCCGGTGGGCGTCCTCGACGTCCTCGACGGCGATCGTCGCCGCCACCTTGCGCAGCACCTCCAGCTCCGCCTCCGGGCCGCTCATCAGCAGGAAGCAGCCGACGGCGGCCACCTGCACGCCGCCGCGCTCGAAACGCAGGGCGGTGCCGCCCGCCAGCCGTTCGTAGAAGGGGACCGCGGTCTCCAGGTCGTCGACACAGACGCGCAGGCTGGCTCCCAGAATCTCCATGCGGCCGAGCCTAGCCGGTGCGGTCGGCGCCCCTCATGTCCCGTGCTCAGTGCGGGAGTTGCGGCAGCACCTTGGTGCGGTAGAAGTCGAAGAAGCCGCGCTGGTCGGGTCCGATCTGGTTGACGTAGACGCGGTCGAAGCCGGCGTCGGCGAACTCCTTGAGCGTGGCCACGTGCTGGTCGACGTCGTCGCCGCACACCACGTTCTCCCGTACGGCGTCCTCGGTGACCAGCGGCTTGAGCTGCTCGAAGTGCCGGGGGCTGGGCAGCACCTGGCCCATCTCGCCGGGGAGTTGCTCGTTGTACCACAGGTCGTGCACGGTGCGGACGCACTCCTCGCGGTCGGTGCCGAAGCACACCTTCGTGCCGCCGCTGACGAGCTTGGCGCCGCCCCCGCCCTTGCGGTACCGGGTGACCATCTCCTCGTCCGGCGCCATCGTGATGTAGCCGTCGCCCACCCGCGCCGCGAGCGCGGTCGCCTTGGGGCCGAAGCCGGAGACGTCGATCGGTACGGGCTCGTCGGGGACGGTGTAGAGACGGGCGTTCTCCACGGTGTAGTGCGTGCCGTGGTGGGTGACCTCCTCGCCGGTCAGCAGTCGGCGGATCACCTGCACCGCCTCCTCCAGCATGTCCATCCGCACCCCCGCCGGGGGCCAGCGGTCGCCCAGGATGTGCTCGTTGAGCGCCTCGCCGGTGCCGACGCCGAGCCGGAAGCGGCCCTCGGTCATCACCGCGCTGGTGGCGACCGCCTGCGCCACCACGGCCGGATGGATCCGCACCGTCGGACAGGTGACGGCCGTCTCGATGGGCAGCGACACCGCCTCGGACAGCGCCCCGATCACCGACCACACGAACGGGCTCTGGCCCTGCGCGTCGTTCCACGGGTGGTAGTGGTCGGAGATCCACAGCGCCTGGAACCCGGCCTGCTCGGCCATCCTGGCCTGCTCGACCAGGTCCGCGGGGCGGTACTGCTCGCACGAGAGGAAGTAGCCGTACTCGGGCATGGGAGGACACCTCCGGGACGGGGACGGGCGGGGGACGGGCTGCCGAGTACCCGGCGCCGACGGCGGAAACCGGAGGCCGGGCCCCCGGTCGCACCGGGCCGGTGACCGGCCGCGCCGGCCCGGCGACCGGAGCGGCGCGGTCGCTCCGCCGGACGCCGGCGCACGTTTGGCCACCCCGGCCGGGGGGACGCGGTCAGTTCCGTACCACGCACGTGACAGCGCCGGAGGCGAACCGTGGGTCGACCCCGCACAGTGATCGTCGGTGCCGGCTTCGCCGGATACCGGGCGGCCCGGACCCTGTCCCGGATGTCCCGGGGCAAGGCCGACGTGACCCTGCTCAACCCGACCGACTACTTCCTGTACCTGCCGCTGCTGCCCCAGGTCGCCGCCGGCGTCCTGGAGCCGCGCCGGGTCACCGTCTCCCTGTCCGGGACGCTGCCCGGGGTCCGGCTCGTCCTCGGCGAGGCCGACGGCATCGACCTGGACGCGCGCACCGTGCGTTACACCGGGCCCGAGGGGCGCGCCGGGACGCTGGCGTACGACCGGCTGGTGCTGGCGGTCGGCAGCGTCAACAAGCTGCTGCCGATCCCCGGCGTCGCCGAGCACGCGCACGGCTTCCGCGGGCTGCCGGAGGCGCTGTACCTGCGCGACCACGTGACCCGGCAGATGGAGCTCGCGGCGGCCGCCGGGGACCGGGACGAGTGCGCGGCGCGCTGCACGTTCGTCGTCGTGGGCGCCGGTTACACCGGCACCGAGGTCGCCGCGCAGGGAAAGCTGTACACCGACGCGCAGGTGCGCCGCCGCCCGCTGCCCTACGGCGTGCGGCCGCGCTGGATGCTGCTGGACATCGCGCCGCGCGTCCTGCCCGAGCTGGACGAACGGCTCTCGCGCACCGCCGACCGGGTGCTGCGGGAGCGGGGCGTCGATGTGCGCATGGGCGTCTCCGTGAAGGAGGCGACGCACGAGGGGGCGCTGCTGACGGACGGCGAGTCCGTGCCGACCCGCACCCTCGTGTGGTGCGTGGGCGTACGGCCCGATCCGCTGGTCGAGGGCACCGGGGAGCCGCTGGAGCGCGGGCGGCTCGTGGTGGACCCCTACCTCCAGGTGCCGGGGCGGCCGGAGGTGTTCGCGTGCGGGGACGCGGCGGCGGTGCCCGATCTGGAGCACCCCGGCGGGTTCACGCCGATGACCGCGCAGCACGCCTGGCGGCAGGGCCGGATCGCCGCCGTCAACGTCGCCGCCTCGCTCGGCGTCGGACAGGCGCGGCCCTACCGCCACCGCGACCTCGGGTTCGTGGTGGACCTCGGCGGAACCCGGGCCGCCGCGAACCCGCTGGGCGTTCCGCTGTCCGGCCTCCCGGCCGGGGTGGTCACCCGCGGCTACCACCTCGCGGCGATGCCGGGCAACCGGGTGCGGGTGGCCGCCGACTGGCTGCTGAACGCCGTACTGCCGCGCCAAGCCGTCCAGTTGGGCCTCGTACGGTCCTGGTCGGTGCCGCTGGAGTCGGCGTCCCCGGAACTGGCCCGGGTCCCGGGCGGACCGACCGGGCGCACGGACGCCGACGCCGGAGGTACGGGCGGGTCCGGGCCCGGTGGGGGTGTGCGGGAGCCGGGCGAAGGGGCGCGGGAGTCCGGTGAGACCGGGGGAGTGCCCCTCACCGAGATCATCGACAACACGGAGAAGGCCCAACTGGCGGGCGCGGAACCGGCCCCGCACCCGCAGCCGCCCACGAAGCGCTCGGCCGACCGCCCGATTGCGGAGCCCGCGAAGGGCCGGCCGGGCGGCGAGCCCGCCGGCAGCCAACCAGCTCCTGAGCCTGCGAAGAACCAGCCGGGCGGCCCCGAGCCCGCCCAGAGCCGGCCGGGCGGTGAGCCCGCGGGCAGCCAGCCAGGCCCCGAGCCCGCCAAGAACCAACCCGGCGGCGAGCCCGCCAAGAACCAACCCGGCGGTGAGCCCGCGAAGAACCAGCCCGGTGGGCAGGCGGCGGGCTCCGGCGCCGCGGCCGGGCGGGGGCGGCCGGGCGGGAAGTCCGGGCGGGCGCGGCCGGGGCCCGGGCCCCGGCGGAACCAGCCGGGCGGCGAGTCCGGCCGCGACCGGACGGGCGGGCGGCAGGCGAAGGCCCAGCCGGGCCCCGAGCCGGCCCGGGGCGGCTCCGGCGGACGGCCGGAGCGCGGCCGGACGGCCGCCGAAGCCGGGGAGCGGGCCGAGGGCCCGACCGCTCCCGCCGAGGAACGCCGGCCGGACCGCGGCCCCGCCGCACCGCACCCCGGCCCGGGCCCCGTCAGGCGTATCGACATTCCCACGGAAGGAGACTCATGAACAGCGACGAACTCGTCGAGCTCGGACAGCAGTTGAGGGTGGACAGTGTGCGGGCCGCCGCAGCGGCCGGCTCCGGGCACCCCACGTCCTCGATGTCCGCCGCCGACCTGATGGCCGTACTGCTGGCCAACCATCTGCGTTACGACTTCGATCAGCCCGACCACCCCGGCAACGACCGCTTCGTCCTGTCCAAGGGGCACGCCTCCCCGCTGCTGTACTCCGCCTTCAAGGCGGCCGGCGCCATCGACGACGACGAACTGCTCACCTTCCGCAAGCTGGGCAGCCGCCTGGAGGGCCACCCCACGCCGCAGCGGCTGCCGTGGGTGGAGACCGCCACCGGCTCCCTCGGACAGGGCATGCCGATCGGCGTCGGCATCGCGCTGGCCGGCAAGCGACTGGACCACGCCGACTACCGGGTGTGGGTGCTGTGCGGTGACAGCGAGCTGGCCGAGGGCTCCATCTGGGAGGCCGCCGAGCACGCCGGGTACGAGCACCTGGACAACCTGACCGTGATCGTGGACGTGAACCGGCTCGGCCAGCGCGGCGCCACCCGGCACGGCCACGACCTGGACGCCTACGCCCGCCGCTTCCGCGCCTTCGACTGGCACACCATCGAGATCGAGGGCCACGACGTGGACGCCGTCGACCGCGCCTACGGCGAGGCGATCTCCACCACCGGCCAGCCCACCGCCATCATCGCCCGCACCCTCAAGGGCAAGGGCGTCAAGGCCACCGAGGACCGCGAGGGACTGCACGGCAAGCCGCTCAAGGACGCCGACGAGGCGATCGAGGAACTGGGCGGCGTACGCGACCTGCGCGTCCGGGTGCACGCACCGCCGGCCACCCCCGCGCCGCGCACCGCCGGACGCGACGGCCTGGACCTGCCCCGCTGGGACAAGGGCGAGGAGGTCGCCACCCGCGATGCCTACGGCAAGGCGCTCGCCGCGCTCGGCGCCGCCCACGGCGACGTGGTGGCCCTGGACGGCGAGGTCGGCGACTCCACCCGCTCGGAGTTCTTCGCCAAGGAGCACCCCGAGCGCTACTTCGAGTGCTACATCGCCGAACAGCAGATGGTCGCGACGGCGGTCGGCATGTCCCGGCGCGGCTGGGTGCCGTACGCCTCCACCTTCGCCGCCTTCCTCACCCGGGCCTACGACTTCGTGCGGATGGCGGCCGTCAGCGGCTCCGGCCTCAACCTCAACGGCTCGCACAGCGGCGTCTCCATCGGACAGGACGGGCCCAGCCAGATGGGTCTCGAGGACCTGGCGATGATGCGGGCGATCCACGACTCGACCGTGCTCTACCCGAGCGACGCCAACCAGACCGCCAAGCTCGTCGCCGCCATGGCCGACCTCGACGGCGTCCGCTACCTGCGCACCTCGCGCGGCGAGAGCCCGGTCATCTACGGGCCCGACGAGGAGTTCCCGGTCGGCGGCAGCAAGGTGCTGCGCGCCTCCGACGGCGACCGGCTGACGATCGTCGCCGCGGGCGTCACCCTGCACGAGGCGCTGCGGGCCGCCGACGCCCTGCACGAGGAGGGCATCCCGGTGCGGGTGATCGACCTGTACTCCGTCAAGCCCGTCGACCGGGACACGCTGCGCCGGGCCGCCGAGGAGACCGGCTGCCTGCTCACCGTCGAGGACCACCGCGAGGAGGGCGGCCTCGGCGACGCGGTGTGCGACGCCTTCGTCGACGGCCGGCCCACCCCGCGCCTGGTCCGCCTCGCCGTCCGGACGATGCCCGGCTCGGCCTCGCCCGAGGAGCAGCTGCACGCCGCCGGCATCGACGCCGAGTCCATCGCCGCCTCCGCCCGGCTGCTGGTGGAGGAGGCGGTGGTGCGGTGAGCGACGAGCCGTACACCCACCGCAACACCCGCCGCTGACCGAGGACCTGCGCGCACCGGCGGACCCCGCGCGGGCCGCCGGTGCGCGGGGATGCGTGTGCCTGTGAAGGTTTGGCCGAGGATCCAGCGGCCACCCGGAGAAGAGAGGTGGCCATGTCGAACACGAATCACGCATCCGAGTCTCAGGACTCACAGAAGTCACACAAAACTCAGGAGTCACGCACCGAAAACGAGGAAAGCGGGAACGGCGAGCGTGCGGCGACCCGCCGGATGAGCCCCGTCGAGGTGCTGCGCGAGGCGCGCGCCCAGCTGGCGGAGCTCGCCGGGGTGACCGCGGAGTCCGTCACCTCCTTCGAGCGGACGGACGACGGCTGGTCACTGGAGGTCGAGGTCCTCGAACTGGAGCGGGTGCCGGACACGATGAGCCTGATGGCGAGCTATCTGGTCGAGATCGACCCGGAGGGCCTGCTCACCGGCTACCGCCGGCTGCGCCGCTACGAACGCGGCCGCGCCGACGCCAAGAGCCGGTAGGGCGCACGCACACACGCGATGACGTTTTTCATTCCACTTCCACTCACAGACAAGGAGGCACGGTCGGCATGACCGTTGTCCCGGCACAGACGTCCGGCGGCGGAGGCGGCAGCAGCGGCCTCTACGACGTATTGGAGCTCGTCCTCGACAGGGGGCTGGTGATCGACGCGTTCGTGAGGGTCTCCCTGGTGGGGATCGAGATTCTGAAGATCGACGTACGTGTCGTCGTCGCCAGCGTCGACACGTATCTGCGGTTCGCCGAGGCCTGCAACCGGCTCGACCTGGAGGCCGGCCCGCGCAAGAGCCCCGGTCTGCCCGAGATCGTCGGCGAGGTCACCGAGTCCGGTGCGCGCGGCAAGTCCAAGGGCGCGCTGTCCGGCGCCGCGCAGACCGTCTCCGACGCCTTCAAGCAGGCGCGCTCGGAGGGCTCGGAGGAGAGCCAGTCCCAGTCCCGGCCGCGTACGCGCAAGGCGACCGCGTCCCGCAGCAGGAAGGAGGAGCAGGAGTGAGCACTTACGTCTACGGCATCACGGCCGCCTCGCACCCGGCGCTGGCCGAGGGCTTGGCCGGCGTCGGCGAGCCGCCGCGGCCGGTGCGGGTGCTGACGGCCGGCGACCTCGCCGCCGTGGTCAGCGACGCGCCCGAGAACCTGCGCCCCAAGCGCAAGGACCTGCTCGCCCACCAGAACGTGCTCAGCGAGGCCGGCGCGGACGGGTGTGTGCTGCCGATGCGGTTCGGCAGCGTCGCCCCCGACGACGACGCGGTCACCGGTGTGCTCACCGAGCGCGCCGAGCACTATGCCGAGCGGCTGCGGGAGCTGGACAACAAGGTCGAGTACAACGTCAAGGCGAGCCACAACGAGGACGCCATACTGCACCGCGTGATGTCGGAGAACCCGGACATCCGGGCTCAGGCCGAGGCCAACCGGCAGTCGGGCGGCGGGAGTTACGACGACAAGATCAGGCTGGGCGAGATGGTCGCCGCCGCCGTCAAGGCGCGCGAGGCCGACGACGCCGCCCAGGTGGTGAACGCCGTCGAGGGTGAGGCCGCCGCGATCAGCCAGGGCCCGGAGTCCACCGGCTGGCTGGTCAACGCCTCCTTCCTGGTCGACCGGGACGCGGCGGCCCGGTTCCTGGAGACGGTCGAGCAGGCCCGCCAGGACCTGCCGCACCTCGAACTGCGCGTCAACGGGCCGCTGCCGCCCTACAGCTTCGTCGAGCCCGGCCCGGCCGAGCCGGCGGGCACCACGGCAGGGGCCGACGCGGGAGCGGAGTAAGGGCCATGGGACTGATCTCGGAGGTGCTGCTGCTGCCGCTCGCTCCGGCGCGCGGCGGCGCCTGGGCGATCAGACAGGTGTTGCACGAGGCGGAGCGCATCTACTACGACCCGGCCACCGTACGGGCCGAACTGGCACAGCTGGAAGAGCGGTTGGAGGCGGGCGAGATCTCCGAGGAGGAATTCGACCGCCAGGAGGACGAACTGCTGGACCGGCTGGAGATCGGCATGCACGGCGGCGCGGGCACGGGTGAGGGGACGGCACGATGAACCGAACGGCTATAGGCCTCGCAGTAGGGGCCGGCTATCTGCTGGGACGCACGAAGAAACTGAAGATGGCCGTCGCCGTCGGCAGTCTGGTCGCGGGCAAGAAGCTGAACCTCACCCCGCGCGGGGTGGCGGAACTGGTCAGCAACCAGCTCAAGGACAATCCCCAGTTCAAGGAGATCGGGGACCAGCTGCGCCAGGACATGAGGGGCGTCGGCAAGGCGGCCTCCGGCGCGATGGTGGAGCGGCAGATGTCCGCCCTCGCCGACCGGCTCCAGGGCCGTACGGCGAAGGTCCGCGACGGACTGGCCGGCGTCGTGTCCGACGGCGGCGGCAAGGGCTCCGCCGGCCGGAAGGGCGGCGAGGAGGAGTACGAGGACGACTACGACGACCGTGAGGGCCGCGAGGCCGACACGGACTCGGAGGACTCAGAGGACTCCGACGAGGCGGAGGAGGAGTCCTCGGACGGCTCCCGTAAGGCCGCCGGCCGGCGCGAGGGCGGTCCGGCCCGCAAGGCGGCCGCCAAGGCGCCCGCGAAGAAGGCGGCCCCCGCCAAGCGGGGGGCCCGTTCCGAGCAGGCCGGCACGCCGGCCAGGAAGACCGTCAAGAAGGCGGCGAAGAAGGCCCCCGCCAAGAAGACGGTGGCGAAGAAGACCGCGGCCGGCCAGTCGGCCGCGAAGAAGACGGCCTCGTCCGGCGGTGCTCGGCGCACCTCCCGGACCCGGACGCCGAAGGACGGTGGTGACCGATGACCGAGGCCCTCGGATCCGCGAAGTCGGCCGCCGGCAAGGCGACCAAGGACAACCCGCTGACCAATCTCGCGCACAGCGAGGCCGCCGACCGGCTCAAGGCGGAGGCACAGGAGTACCTGTCGGCTCAGGCCGAACGGCTGCTGAGCGGCCTCGGCCGCAAGCTCGGTGAGACCACCGGCAAGCTCAACGACATCGCCGAGGGCAACAGCCCGGGGTTCGCGAAGATGGCGCTCGACGGCGGTCGCAAGCTCGCCGAGGGCAAGGGGCCGGTGCGCTCCGCGCTGGAGGTCGGCGCCTCCCACGCCAAGGACAGCGTGATCGGCGCGTTCAAGAACCTCGGCGGCAAGGGCAAGGGCAAGAGCAAGCGCGGCGGAGGCAACAAGCCCACCGTCATCATCGAGTCCATCGACGTGGGCGTGCCCCAGCGCACCGCCTACGACCAGTGGACCCAGTTCCAGGACTTCAGCACCTTCGCCAAGGGCGTCAAGAGCGCCAGCCGCGCGGACGACACCACGTCCGACTGGCAGGCGAAGATCTTCTGGTCCAGCCGCAGCTGGAAGGCCAAGACCACCGAGCAGATCCCCGACTACCGCATCCAGTGGTCCTCGGA
The DNA here is from genome assembly GCF_039543625.1 of Streptomyces similanensis. Classification (NCBI taxonomy): domain Bacteria; kingdom Bacillati; phylum Actinomycetota; class Actinomycetes; order Kitasatosporales; family Streptomycetaceae; genus Streptomyces; species Streptomyces similanensis. The sequence goes on from NZ_BAABKC010000095.1 coordinate 73,730, forward strand.
GGGCGCCAAGGGCACCACGAAGGGCGTCGTCTCCTTCCACGAGCTGGAGGAGAACCTCACCCGCGTCCTGCTGGTCATCGAGTACTACCCGAGCGGCCTCTTCGAGAAGACCGGCAACATCTGGCGCGCCCAGGGCCGCCGGGCCCGGCTCGACCTGAAGAACTACGCCCGCTTCATCACCCTCAAGGGGGAGGCGGAGGACGGCTGGCGCGGTGAGATCCGCGACGGCGAGGTCGTCCGCAGCCACGAGGACGCGGTGGAGGAGGAAGAGGAGCAGGCCGCCCAGGACCAGGAGCAGGAGCCTGAGGAGGGCGAGGAGCCCGAAAACGCCGAGGACGCCGAGGACGCTGAGGACTCCGAGGACTCGGAGGAGGCCGCCGCCGAGGGCGAGGAGCCCGAGGAGGAGGAGTCGGAGGAGGAGCCCGAAGAGGGCTACGAGGGCGAGGAAGAGGAAGAGGAGGAAGAGGAGCCCTACGCCGAGGACGAGGAGGAGGGCCCCGAGGCCGCCGAGGAGGAGGACGGCGAGTACGAGGAGGAGCCCGGCGAGGAGGCCGAGGGCGAAGCCGAGGAGGAAGAGGAGCCCGAGGAGGAGTACGAGCACGCTGAGGGCGGGAGCCGTCGATGACGACCCCGAGCCGCCTGCCGGACTCCTACGGCCCGAGCAGCGGCGCCAACCTCGCCGACATCCTTGAACGGGTGCTCGACAAAGGTGTCGTCATCGCCGGCGACATCCGCATCAACCTGCTCGACATCGAACTGCTCACGATCAAGCTCCGGCTCGTCGTCGCCTCGGTCGACAAGGCCAAGGAGATGGGCATCGACTGGTGGGAGAGCGACCCGGCGCTCTCCTCCCGGGCCCGTCGTGACGAACTGGCCCGGGAGAACGCCGAGTTGCGTGAACGACTGGCCCGGCTCGAGGAACTCGGCCTGGAGCGGGGCGCCGAGCGCACGGAACGTGCGCTCCCGAAGGAGAAACCATGAGCGGACTGCGGTACGTCTACGCCCTCTGCCGTCCCCTGGAGGCGCCCCTGCAGGCGCAGTTGACGGGAGTGGCCGGCGCACCGGCCAAGCCGTTGCACCACCACGGCCTGGTCGCCGTCGTCAGCGAAGTCCCCGAACAGGACTTCACCGAGGAGGCGCTGCGTGCCCATCTGGAGGACCTGGACTGGCTGGCCGCCACCGCCCGCGCCCACCAGGGCGTGATCGACGCGCTCACCGTCGTCACCACCCCGCTGCCGCTCAGGCTGGCGACCGTCTTCCGGGACGACAGCGGGGTGCGCTCCATGATCGAGTCCCGTGAGGAGCACTTCCGCCGGACCCTGGACCGGCTGACGGGGCGCGTGGAGTGGGGAGTCAAGGTCTATCTGGAGTCCGAGCGGGCGGAGGAGAGCGAGGCGGCCGAGGCGGCCGAGGAGCGGTCCGCTCCGAAGGCCGCCTCCGGCCGCGACTACCTGCGCCTGCGCAGGCAGCAGACCAGGGCGAGCGAAGACCTGTGGCAGCGGGCCGAGACGTTCGCGACCGGGCTGCACGAGCGGCTGGCCGCGTTCGCCGAGGAGTCCCGGCTGCACGCGCCGCAGAACGCCACGCTCTCCGGCGCCGCCGGCCGCAACGTCCTCAACGCGGCCTATCTGGTGCCGCGCGACCGGTCCGAGGAGTTCGTGGAACTCGTCGACCGCACCAAGGACGACGCGCCCGGCCTGCGCGTCGAACTCACCGGCCCCTGGGCGGCGTACTCCTTCGCGGGTGAACTCCCGGGGGAGGGGGGCTCATGACGGTCGTCGAGCGCCGTGAGATCGCCCTGGTCGACCTGCTGGACCGGCTGCTGGCCGGCGGGGTCGTCATCACCGGGGACGTCACCCTGCGCATCGCGGACGTGGACCTCGTCCGCATCGACCTCAACGCGCTGATCAGCTCGGTCAACGCCCAGGTGCCGTCCCCCTTCGAGATCGTGGAGGAGGCGCCGTGACCCCGCGCAAGCGACTGGAGCTCGAACCGGACACGGTGGAGCGCGACCTGGTCAAACTCGTCCTGACCGTCGTGGAGTTGCTGCGCCAGCTCATGGAGCGGCAGGCGCTGCGCCGGTTCGACGAGGGAGACCTGACCGAGGAGCAGGAGGAGCGCATCGGCCTGACGCTGATGCTGCTGGAGGACCGCATGGCCGAACTGCGGGACCGCTACGGACTGCGGCCCGAGGACCTCAACCTGGACCTCGGCCCGCTCGGCCCGCTGCTGCCCCGGAACTGAACCGGCCCCCGCCCCTGGATCTCCCGGCGGCGGGGGCCGTTCGGGTGCCCCACGCCGTGCGGCGCGTGTGCCGTACGGCTCCGGCCTGCTCGCGTCGTACGGCTCGGGTCAGACCTGCTTGCGGCAGAGGATCTCCCCGTGCAGGACGGCGAACCAGCCGTCCGCCCGCTCGCCCCACTCCCGCCACGCCCCGGACACCGCCCGCAGTTGTTCCTCGCTCGCGTGCCCGCCGGCCGTGGCGCGCTCGGCGTAGGCGGAGGCCAGCGTGCGGTCGGCCCACAGCCCGCTCCACCAGGCCCGCTCCCCGGGCGTCGCGTACGTCCAGGTGCTGGAGGTGGCGGTGACGTCGGTGAAGCCGGCCGCCAGCGCCCAGGAGCGCAGCCGTCGCCCGGCGTCCGGCTCACCGCCGTTGGCGCGCGCCACCCGCTCGTACAGCTCCAGCCAGTCGTCCAGTCCCGGCACCTTGGGGTACCAGGTCATCGCCGCGTAGTCGGCGTCCCGTACGGCGACGTACCCGCCGGGCCTGGTCACCCGGCGCATCTCGCGCAGCGCCCGTACCGGGTCGCCCACGTGCTGGAGCACCTGGTGGGCGTGGACGACGCAGAAGGTGTCGTCCGGGTAGTCCAGGGCGTGCACGTCGGCCACCGCGAACTCCACGTTCTCCAGGCCTCGTTCGGCGGCCGTGGCACGCGCCTGCTCCAGTACGCCCGGGGCCTGGTCGACGCCGGTGACGTGCCCGTCCGGCACCAGCTCCGCCAGGTCGGCGGTGATGGTGCCGGGCCCGCAGCCGATGTCCAGGACCTTCATGTGGGGCTTGAGCGAACCGAGCAGGTACGCCGCGGAGTTGGCGGCGGTGCGCCAGGTGTGCGAGCGCAGCACGGACTCGTGGTGCCCGTGCGTGTAGACGGCGGTCTCCTGCTGCTCCGGCATGGCGGTACCCCTTCTCGTCACCTGGCCCCGCCGGGACCGACGGCCCCGGGCGATGACGTCCACGGTACGCGCGTGCGCCGAATAATGAGACTCACGTTTCATGATACGGACTGACGAGGCGTCAGAATCTCTCTCCGCGCGGGCAGTCGGTCAGTGGTGGGGGAGCGGCCGGTACACCGTCAGCGCCTCGGGCAGCTTCTCCAGCCACACCTCGTCGTCGACCTCCGTCACCTCGCCGTCGTAGGCGAGAAGGGTGCCGGGGGCGACGCCGGCCAGGTGCAGCCGGCGCACCTGGACCGCCGCGTGGGCCGGGGAACGGGTGAGCGGGCCCGCGATCGCCGCGGACAGCAGCCGCAGCGCCGGCCTGCGGCCGCCGTGCACCACCCGCACGTCGAGCACCCCGTCCGCCAAGTCCAGCCGGCGGCCCGGGGCGAGCCCCATGCGGTGATACGTGCCGTTGCCCGCGAACAGCAGCCACATCGGGCGGCACCGCCCCTGGAACTCCGCCTGCAGCGGATGCCGGTCGGCGCGCAGCACCCGCAGCGCCGCCAGCACCCCGGCCGGCCAGCCGCCGATCCGCTCCGACCAGCGCTCCCGCTCCCGCACCAGCTCCGGGTACACGCCCAGGCTGAAGGTGTTCAGGAAGATGCCCCGCTTGCGGCCCGAGCCGAAGCTGCCCACGTCCACCCGGACGCCGTCGCCCCGTTCCAGCGCCCGCGCCAGGGTGCGCGCGTCCTCCACGCCCAGGTCGTAGGCGAAGTGGTTGAGCGTGCCGCCCGGCAGCACCGCGAGCGGCAGCCCGTGGCGCATGGCGGTCTCGGCGGCGGTGTTCACGGTGCCGTCGCCGCCGCACACCCCGAGCACCCGCGCCCGGCCCGCCGCCTTCTCCAGCTCGGCCGCCACGTCGTCCGGCGCGCACTCGACGACCTCCGCCTTCGGCAGCGCGTCGCGCAGCGCCCGGGCGCGGTCGGCGGTGCCGGAGGCGGTGTTGGCCACCAGCACCAGGCCCTCGCCCTCGGTCAGCGCCGGCAGCTCGGCCCGCGGCCGGGCCGGCGGGGCGCTCCCGGCCCGCGTGGGCACCAGGGCCCGGACGGCGAACGCGGCGCCCGCGCCGAGCGCCGCGCCCGCCAGGACGTCGCTCGGGAAGTGCACGCCGGTGTACACCCGGGACAGCGCCACCGAGAAGGCCACCGGGGCGACCGCCGCGCCCCAGGCCGGGGACTCCAGGGCGACCCCGGTCGCGAACGCGGCGGCGGAGGCCGCGTGCCCGGACGGGAAGGAGGTGGTGATGGGCTGCCGCCCCAGCCGGCGCACTATCGGCACCGGGTCCAGCGTGGGACGCGCGCGGCGCACCGAGCGCTTGCCGATGGTGTTGATGGTCAGGGAGGCCAGGGACAGGGAGGCCAGGCCCCGGGTCGCGGCGCGGCGGGCGCGGGGGGTGCGGCTCGCCGCGATCGCCGCGGCGGCGGCGAACCACAGCACGCCGTGGTTGGCGCTGCGGCTCAGCCGCGGCAGTACCGGCTCGGCGCCGGGCCAGTTCCGCTCGGCCGCCACTTGGAACAGCCGGCTGTCCAGGGCGAGCAGCCGCTTCAGGGCGCTGTGGGCGCCGGTCTTCGGGACGGTGAGGTCGACGTCTGGGCTCATACAGCCACCGCTACCCGCAAGCGACGGTTTCTTGTGCACCCGGCCCGCGCCTCGCCGCCAAGGTGCGACGTCCCCCGGATATGCGTTTGCCCGCGGGGCGCGGTGGCCAGCAGAATGCCTGGACATGGGACATCTGGAAGCCGCGCACCTGGAGTACTGCCTGCCCGACGGGAGGGTCCTCCTCGGCGATGTGTCCTTCCGGGTCGGGGAGGGCGCCGTGGTCGCCCTCGTCGGCCCGAACGGCGCCGGCAAGACCACCCTGCTGCGGATCGTCTCCGGTGAGCTGAAGCCGCACGGCGGCGCCGTGACCGTCGGCGGCGGCCTCGGCGTGATGCGGCAGTTCGTGGGCTCCGTCCGGGACGAGACGACCGTACGCGACCTGCTCGTGTCGGTCGCCCCGCCGCGCGTCCAGCAGGCCGCGCGGGCCGTCGACGCCGCCGAGCACGCCCTCATGACGGTCGACGACGAGGCCGCCCAGCTCCAGTACGCGCAGGCCCTCGCCGACTGGGCCGAGGCGCGCGGCTACGAGGCCGAGACGCTGTGGGACATGTGCACCACGGCCGCGCTCGGCGTGCCGTACGACACGGCGCAGTGGCGCCTGGTGCGCACCCTGTCCGGCGGCGAGCAGAAGCGGCTGGTGCTGGAGGCGCTGCTGCGCGGCACCGACGAGGTGCTGCTGCTCGACGAGCCCGACAACTACCTCGACGTGCCCGGCAAGCGCTGGCTGGAGCAGCGGCTGAAGGAGACCCGCAAGACGGTCCTGTTCGTCTCCCACGACCGCGAACTCCTCGCCCGCGCCGCCGAGAAGATCGTCTCCGTCGAACCCGGCCCGGCCGGCGCCGACGCCTGGGTGCACGGCGGCGGCTTCGACACCTACCACGAGGCCCGCCGCGAACGCTTCGCCCGCTTCGAGGAACTGCGCCGGCGCTGGGACGAGAAGCACGCCCAGCTGAAGAAGCTCGTGCTGAACCTGCGCCAGGCCGCCACCGTCAGCCACGAGCTGGCCTCCCGCTACCAGGCCGCCCAGACCAGGCTGCGCAAGTTCGAGGAGGCCGGCCCGCCGCCCGAGCCGCCCCGCGAGCAGGACATCCGGATGCGGCTGAAGGGCGGCCGCACCGGCGTACGCGCCGTCACCTGCGCCGGCCTGGAGCTGACCGGCCTGATGAAACCGTTCGACCTGGAGGTCTTCTACGGCGAACGCGTCGCCGTCCTCGGCTCCAACGGCTCCGGCAAGTCCCACTTCCTGCGCCTGCTGGCCGGGGAGGACGTGGCGCACACCGGCACGTGGAAGCTCGGGGCGCGCGTGGTGCCCGGGCACTTCGCCCAGACCCACGCCCACCCCGAGCTCCAGGGCCGCACCCTGCTGGACATCCTGTGGCAGGAGCACTCCCAGGACCGCGGCGCCGCGATGTCCCGGCTGCGCCGCTACGAGCTGACCGGCCAGGCCGAGCAGACCTTCGACCGGCTCTCCGGCGGCCAGCAGGCCCGGTTCCAGATCCTGCTGCTGGAGCTGGCGGGCGCGACGGCCCTGCTGCTGGACGAGCCCACCGACAACCTCGACCTGGAGTCCGCCGAGGCCCTCCAGGAAGGGCTGGAGGCGTTCGAGGGGACCGTCCTCGCGGTCACCCACGACCGCTGGTTCGCCCGCTCCTTCGACCGCTTCCTGGTCTTCGGCAGCGACGGCCGGCTCCGCGAGACCCCGGAGCCGGTCTGGGACGAACGACGGGTCGAGCGAGCGCGATAGCCGCGCCGCCCACGCCCCCGGGGCGCACGCGGTCATGTGCGGTCGTACGCGGCGGGGCGCGCCACCGGGCTCCGGTGGCGCGCCCCGCCGGGCGTCTCACTTCCAGCGCAGGATCGCGCCCAGGCCGCCGGCCGGCGCGTCCCCGCCGGTCGCCGAACCGGCCGGGGCCAGCGACAGCGCCGCCGCGTCCGTGGTGACCGCGGACCGGATCAGGGCGTCGTCGGCGCGCGCCGGCCAGGAGTGCTGCTCGCCGAGGATCTTCAGATCCGTACGCCGCACCGCCACCTGGTCCGGGTCCTCGCCGATCCACACCTCACGGTGCGCGTCGGCCCCGTCCGGGCTGATCAGCAGTTCCTGGAGCCGGTGCTCGCGGGCCGCCTCGACCAGCGCGGGCACCCCCTCCACGGCCCCGGAGCGGCCCTCGCCGTCGGGGGCCCGGGCCGCCCGGAACCGGTCCAGCTCGCCGTCGATCCGCTGCCGTACGTGCTCGGTCCTGATCCGATCCACGTCCTCGTCCAGCAGCCTGCTGCCGGCGCCGTGGACGGCCTCCGCGACCTGGTCGTGCAGCCGCTTGGGCAGACGCGCGCGCACCTCGCCGCGCTCCCGGTCGTCGCCGACCATGATCAGCAGGTCGGCGCCCGTCTCCTCCTGGCAGACGCTGAGCGCGTCGGCGATCTCCGCGGCGTTGTGCTCCCAGGTGTTCTCCACCTTCAGCTGGAAGTGCCGCTCGGACCAGTCGGCGCTGCTGGTGCGGTGGATCGGCCACTGCCGGCCGACGACCGTGCCGGCCTGCTCCCGGCCCAGCGCGCTGCGCAGCTCGAAGTCCGCGCCCTTGCGGTCGACGTACGCCACGATCGCGACCGGGTCCTCGCCCGCCAGTTCCAGCAGCGGTCCCACCCGGGGCAGCGGCGCCCATTCGGCCCAGCTGTCACCCAGCGGAGGGCGGGTCAGCCGCGGGTCGAGGACCACCCGGCCGGCCCGCGCGAACAGGGCCCGCCCGTGCGGGTCGGGGGAGTGGCGCATCTCCTCGATCGCGCTCTGAACGGCCCGGCAGGTGGCCTCGTCCGCGCCCTGCCGGGCCAGCTCGCGGGCCATCGCCTGGGCGGTCAGCCGCAGTTCGTGGGCGGTGTCCTCCGTGTGCCGGGAAGTGTCGACGTACACGGAGGCCCACGGGCCCGGGTGTTCGTACAGTGGATTCAGAAAGGCGAGATCCATGGCTCCCTCCCGGATGCCGTTCGGTGGTAGTGCACGCCGGGCGGGTACCCGGACCGCATGAACGAACACGACGAGCGGGGCGACACCATGACCGGAGTGGACCCGGGCCGGCTGGACGACCAGCAGCTGATGAAAGAGCTGGAGACCATCCACCGCACGCGCCACGACACCCTGCTGTACGGCTCTAACGACGCGCTGCGCGCCCACAACGAGCGGATGGCGCAGCTGGAGGGCGAGTACCTGCGGCGCAATCCGCGCCGGCCGGTCGCCGCGGGCCGCACCCGTGAGGGCGCCCGGGAGCGCGGCGGCTGCGGGGAGACGGCGGCGCCCCGCGGCTGACGGGAGGACCCCGCCCCGCGGCCGGGCGGGACCCGCTCGGCCCAAGGTCGTGCCCGCCGGCGCGCTTCCTGCGGCGCGCCGACGGGCACTCGTCCGACCGGCCGGACCGGCCGGCGGTCGTATATACGGCCGCCGGCCGGGTCACAGCTCGCGGGTCATGACTTCCGGCTCTGGGCGAAGACGTCGAGGAACGTCTCGCAGAACGCCTTCAGGTCGTCCGGCTTGCGGCTGGTGACCAGCTGGTTGGGGCCGTTGCCGCAGACCTTCACCTGTTCGTCCACCCAGGTGCCGCCGGCGTTGCGGATGTCGGTGCGCAGGCTCGGCCACGAGGTGAGCGTGCGGTCGCGTACGACGTCGGCCTCGACCAGCGTCCACGGTGCGTGGCAGATCGCGGCCACCGGCCGCCCCTGCTCGAAGAAGTCCTTCACGAAGGCGACGGCCTTCTCGTCGGTGCGCAGGAAGTCGGGGTTGGCCACCCCGCCCGGCAGGACGAGTCCGTCGAAGGAGTCGGCCGAGACCTCCCCGACGACCGCGTCGACGGGGAACGTGTCCGCCTTGTCCAGGTGGTCGAACCCCTGGACCTCGCCGGACTGCGTGGACACCAGCACGGTCTCGTGCCCGGCGTCCTCGGCCGCCTTCCGGGGCTCGGTCAGCTCCACCTGCTCGACGCCCTCGGGCGCGGTCAGAAATGCGATGCGCATGATGTTTCGGAATCCTTTCGTTCGCGCGCCGGGGACGGCTCGCTCCCCGGCGGTTCATTCATCGGGCGGGGACTCGTCTCACCGAGCCGAGTCGGCCGAGTCCGCCTCCCAGGCGTCGGCGAGGTCGCTCAGGCTCACCATGCCGACCGGCAGGCCGTCCTCGACGACCGGCAGCCGGCGCACGGCGTGCTCGCGCATCAGCGCGGCCGCCGCTCCCAGCGGGTCGTGGGGGCCCACCACCAGCGGATCGGGCGTGCACACGGACCGCGCGCTCACCGTCTGCGGGTCCAGGCCCTCGGCCACCGCCCGCACCGCGATGTCGCGGTCGGTGAGCACGCCGACGACCTCCTGCCCGTCGGCCACCACGACACCGCCGATGTCCTGGGCGCGCATCAGCCGGGCCGCCTCGACGAGCGAGGCGTCCGGCCGTACCGCGACCACGCCCGGGGTCATCACGTCCCTGACGAGTTCAGCCCTCACGTCGGGCCCCACCTGCCTTTCCGTCCCCCGCGGGGACTACGCGCGGTCCTCCCGCGAGGGCCGCTCGGTGTGGGTCAGTTCCTTCGCCAGTTCCTGGACGTTGGCGTACTGCGCCTTGCGCGGCAGCCGCTCCAGTGCCTCGGCGAGCGCGTCCGGCGCGTTCTTGCGCCGCAGGGTGCGGGCCAGTTCGGCCGGGCCCGCGGGGAACGCGGTACGGCCCAGACTGCGGGCCAGCTCCAGGCGCACCGTCTCCAGGGACGCCCGTGAGTCGCCCGGCGCCACCGGTCCGCCCCACACCTGCGGGTCGTCCTCGGCGGTCGGCTCCGGGTCGTGCCACTCCTCGCTCCGCGTGGGGTGGCCGGACCTGAGCAGGCCCTGCAGTTCGTGCTTCATCTCGTCGTCACGGTGGACACTCAGCCGGTCGCTGCCTCGCTGCATGTCTCCCTCCACCTTCTCGCCTCGGGGGTGGCCACCGCGTACCCGTGCAGGCCGAGCCGACACGAGCGGAAGAAAGCGGAAGAAGCGTGTTTGCCTCCGGGTGGGATGGGCAGGCGCACACGCAGTGCTTCGGACCGGAGGCACGTCCGTGGGAGCGGCGCGGCAGGCCGCACACGCGACGCGCCCCTCCGGAACCGCGTCCGCGCTCCCTCGGTGACCGTCCATCCTCCAGCACTCCGAGGGAGTTGCGACCCACCATGGACATGCGAACGAGTGCGGCGCGCCACCCGCACGACGACGCACCCGAGACCGCCGAGGCATTCTCCCGGCTGGCGAAGCTGCCTCCGGGCCCGCGGCGGGACGCCCTGCGCGCGGAACTCGTGGAGGCCTGGCTGCCGATGGCCGACCGGCTGGCCGGCCGGTTCCGCAACCGCGGCGAGAACCTCGACGACCTGCGGCAGATCGCCGCGCTCGGCCTGGTCAAGGCGGTCGACCGCTACGACCCCGAGCGCGGGCACGCCTTCGAGAGCTACGCGGTGCCCACCATCACCGGCGAGATCAAACGGCACTTCCGCGACCACATGTGGACGCTGCACGTGCCGCGCCGGGTGCAGGACCTGCGCAACCGGGTGCGCGCCGCCGACCAGGACCTCGCCCGGACCATCCCGGGCCGCAGGCCCACCGTCGCCGAGATCGCCGCGCACGCGCAGCTGAGCGAGGACGACGTACGGGCCGGTCAGGAGGCGCTGGAGAGCTTCACCGCGCTCTCCCTCGACGCGGAGCTGCCGGGCAGCGCGGACGGCTACTCCCTCAGCGACTCGCTGGGCTCGCCGGACGCGGCGCTGGACACGGTCGTGGACCGCGAGGCCGTCAAGCCGCGGCTGGCGGCGCTGCCGGAACGCGAGCGCGCCATCCTCTACATGCGGTTCTTCGACGACATGACGCAGAGCCGGATCGCCGAGGAACTGGGCATCTCCCAGATGCACGTCTCCCGCCTGATCACCCGCTGCTGCGACCGCCTGCGCGAACAGGTGCTGCGGGACGCGGCGTAGCCCCGCCGGGCGGAGCGGGGGCGCCGGCCCTCGGGTCCGCCCGGACCTCGGCGGGCCGGAGGCGTCGCGTTCTGCCCGGGGGCGGACCGGCCGTCGCGGAGGGCCTTGCGGTCGCGTGGGCGTCACCCGATAGGTCGTCGGTGTCCCGCCAATGGGGCTCGGCCGCGCGCGGAGCGTGGGATCAGGGGCTGTCATGGCTACGGAGGGCACGAACGCCGTGCCGCCCGCGCCGCCGGTCCGAGGAGCCCAGCCATGCGCCGAACCAGCCCCCGCGCCCTGTCCGCCGTCGTCCTGGCCGGCCTCATAGCGGGCTCCGCCGCGACGACCGCGTACGCGATCCCGGCGACCGGGGCCCCACCCCGCACGGACGCCCTCCGCCAGAACTCCGGCCCACCCGGCGCCGTAGCGCTCCGGCGGAAGTCCGGCCCCACCGCCGCCGTGGCGCTCCGGCAGGCGCACGGTCCGTTCGGTGCCACGGCTCCGCGCGTCGGCTGTGCGCCGGGCGGCGAGCTCTCGGCCGCCACACCGCTCGCCGCGCACGGCGCCGTGTCCGGTTCCTGTCCGGCCGTCGCGGGGGACGGCGCCGACCGGGAGCGTGCCGCCGCGCAGCGGGCCGCGCCCGGCGACTCGGGCGGCGACACCGCCGACGGCGCCGTCCAGGGCCTCGCGCCGGACTCGTCCCAGGACGCGCCCGAGGATCTGTCCCAGGACCCGATCCTGCGGGACGCCCTCGCCAACGACCCCGCCCGCCAGGGCTCCGCCGCCCGCGACGACTCCGCGACCGACCCGAGCCGCGCCCCCGCCGCGACCCCGACCCGCGCCCCCGCGCCCACTCCCTCACGCACGGCCGCCCCGGCCACCTCCGGCCCGGCCACGCCCGCCCCGGCCACACCCGCCCCGGCCACACCCGCCCCGGCCGCGTCCGATCCGGTCGGCGGCCGGCCCACCCGGGCGCCCTCCCGTCCTCCGGGCCGCGACGACGGGGACGGCGCCGCCTCCCAGGACCACGGCTGGGGACGCGACTGCGAGGACGCGGGCGGCAGAGCCTGCAATGGGTCCGCGTCCCAGCACGGCGTGCAGGCCGGGACCGGCGGCTCGTTCACCGCGTCCCTGCCCGCGCTGATCGGCGGCTTCGCGCTCATCGCGGTGTCCCTGTGCGGCGCGGCGCACCGCCTGTGGCGCCGGCGCGGGGCGGACGACTGACCCGCCGGGGAGCACCCGCGCTCCCCGACGCCCGCCCAGGACGCGAACCCCCGGCCCTTAACGCCCCCGACCGCCCTCCCGTGGCCCCTGGGACCCATGGGACGGCCCCCGGCGGGGTACCCGCACCGCCGAGGGCGCGGCGGCCCCGGCCGTACCGGCCCTCGCCGTACGGAAGCGACCGCCACCGGCGGACGGGTCCGCGAAGGACGCACCCGAGGGGGGCCGAGGCGGCCCGGGGGAACGCGCGTCCGCGCGGCGACCAGGCACCGCACCGGCGAACAGGACACGGCACCAGGGACTGCGCGGAGGTATCGATGCGGCGGACGGAGCGGGAAGGGCACGGCCCCGTCCGTTACGGGCCCTCGGCCCTCCCCGGGGACGGGCTGCCGGTGCTGCCCGAGCTGTCCGCCGCGCTGGCCGGGGCGGCCGGCCGGATCCGGGACAGACCGATCGGCGGCTGCCCCGAACTCCTGGACGCGGCCGGCGGCTACTGGCTGCGCCGCGGCCTGGCCGCCCGCCCCGACCGCCTCGCCGCGGCCCCCGGCGCCCCCGCCCTGCTGCTCGCGCTGACCGCCGCGCTCGGCGGCGACGTCCTGGTGCCCCGGCCGTGCGCCGCCTGGTGGGCGCCGTACGCGCGCCTGCTGGGCCGACCCGCCTTCTCCGTGCCCACCCCGGCCGAGTCCGGCGGCGTCCCCGATCCGTACGCCCTGCTGGAGACCGTCCGCCGGGTGCGCGCGGAGGGCGGCGACCCGCGGCTGCTGGTCCTGTCCGTCGCCGACGACCCCACCGCCACCGTCGCCCCGCCCGAGGTGCTGCACGAGACCGTCGAGGCCGCCGCGGCCGAGGGGCTGCACCTGGTCAGCGACGAGACCTGGCGCGACACCGTGCACGCGCCGCACGGGACGGTGCTGGTCAGCCCCGCCGAGATGCTGCCCGAACGGGTCACCGTCGTCACCGACCTGGCCGGCGCGCTGCTGCCCGGCGGCTGGCCCGCCGCCGTCGCCCGGTTCCCGGCCGGACCGACCGGCGGCGCGCTGCGCGCACGGGTGCTGGACGTGCTCACCGCGCTGGACGCCCGGATCGCCGAACCGGTCGCCGCGGCGGCCGCGTGGGCCCTGGACGAACCCGGCCCCGTCACCGAGCGGGTGGCCGCCGCCGTGCGGCTGCACGCGCTCCTGGCCGCCGCCGCGCACGCCGTCGTGGTCGGCGCGGGCGCGCTGGCCCGGCCGCCGCGGACCGGCCGCCACCTCTACGCCGACCTCGGCCCGCTGCGCCCGGCGCTCGTCGCCCGCGGCGTGGGCGACGCGCAGGAGCTGGAGGAGTTCCTCGGCGCCCGGCTGGCCGCGCCCGCGCCCGGCGGCCACCGCTTCGGCGACGACCTCGCCGCGCTGCGCGTACGGCTGCCCACGGCGGCGCTGCTCGGCGGCGCCGACGAGGAGCGCGAACGGTGCCTGCGGTCGCCCGAGCCGCTGGAACTGCCGCACGTGCGCGGCACGTTGATCACCTGGAAGTCGGTCTTCGACGAACTTCGCGACGACGCTCAGCGATGGGAGCATCCCCGATGACGCAGCAGTCCGAGCCGACCACGACCTCCCCGGCCCCCACCAGAGCGGGTTCGAGCCCGACCGCCCCGACCCCCACCAGAACCGCCACGGGTCCGGCCGACCCGACCCCCACCAGAACCGCCACGGGTCCGGCCGACCCGACCCCCACCAGGACCGCCGCGGGTCCGGCCGCCCCGGCCGCCGCACGGATACCGGACGACCCGATCGCCGCGGCCGCGGCCACCCTCGCGCCCCCGCTCCCCGCCGGCCCCGCGCCGTACCCGCCACCCGCCCCGCCCCGGCCGCCGGGGGAGCACCGGACGTGGCCGCGCGGCTTCCACGACCGGCTCACCGCGCCGCTGCCCGGCCTGAAGGCGCTGGCTCGGTTCGCCCGCGAGGGCGCGGTACGGCCGGACAAGAAGGGCCTGGCCGACATCCCGCTGCTGCCGTACGAACCCGGCCCGCTGCCCCGGGTGGACGCCCGCACCGTGGCCGTCACCTGGGCGGGGCACGCGAGTTGGGTGGTGCGGATCGGCGGGCTGACCGTGCTCACCGACCCGGTCTGGTCCCGCCGCATCATCGGCACCCCGGCCCGCGTCACCCCCGTCGGCGTGCCCTGGAGCGCGCTGCCGCCGATCGACGCGGTCGTCATCAGCCACAACCACTACGACCACCTGGACGCGCCCACGCTGCGCCGACTGCCGCGCGACACCCCGGTGTTCGTGCCCGCCGGGCTCGGCCGCTGGTTCCGCCGCCGCCGGTTCACCCGCGTCACCGAGCTGGACTGGTGGGAGGCGGCCGAACTCGCCGGAGTCCGGGTCGACTTCGTGCCCGCCCACCACTGGTCCAAGCGCACCCTCACCGACACCTGCCGCAGCCTGTGGGGCGGCTGGGTGCTCACCGCGCCCGACGGGCAGCGCGTCTACTTCGCCGGCGACACCGGCTACGGCCACTGGTTCTCCCGGATAGGCGACCGCTACCCGGACATCGACCTCGCGCTGCTGCCCATCGGCGCCTACGACCCGCGCTGGTGGCTCAGCGACGTCCACTGCGACCCGGAGGAGGCCGTCCAGGCGGCCCGGGACCTCGGCGCCCGCCGGATGGCGCCCATGCACTGGGGCACGTTCGTGCTGTCCGCCGAACCCGTCCTGGAACCCCTCACCCGGGTCCGCGTCGCCTGGCAGAAGGCGGGCCTGCCCCGCGAGGACCTGTGGGACCTGCCGGTCGGCGCGTCCCGCGTGCTGGAGTGACGGGGCGGAGGCCCGAGGACGACCGCCCCGTTATGTTTTCCGCGGTTCCGCAATGGGGCCGCTGGCCTCCGGGCCCGGCATGACTGTTGCCCCCTGTCGAACGGATGACCTGGGGGGTGGTGTCACCGGGCCCGGGAGGTGCCGTCGGAGACGCTGATGA